>CAIRHD010000490.1 GCA_903878265.1 uncultured Bacteroidales bacterium
CAATTTCCCAAAATTATCTATACGTGAATGCATGTCATTGGTATGGAGAATCAGGATTTCGGTCGTTTTTTTGTGTTTCTGCGCAAGCGATGGATTGTGGGTCGAAAACAGTGCAAAAATTGCGAAGAACAGGAAAAAGGCTTTGTATTTCATAGGGGTTGAAAGTATTAAAAATGATTGTGTTTGGATAAATTTGCAACTACAAAGGTACGTTTCTACACCAATTGGAACAAACAAAACTATCCATGGAAATGAGTTAGAAGCAATTATCAAAAATCCGTGATGAGGTTAACTGTTCATTCAAAATTCAAGTAGGAATTCCGCCATTTATTCTGCCCTTTTCAAATAAAACAATTGACCATTATAAACCGGGCCATCGGCTTCTGTGAGGTTTCCAAAACGGTCGAATACACAGAGTTTTCCATTTAATAACATTTTATAGCTTCGTGGGGAATAGGCCAATACCAAATCGCTTACAGTTGCGCCTTTAAAAATTGTTATTTCGTGTTTGTTGAGTGTTACAGTCATGAAAAGGCTGGGATTATAAGGCGTGAAGTGCTTTCGGGTGTGAGTGTTAAGGTTTGGGTATCCAAATTTTCAATCAGGACAATTCCTGGCGATTTTCCTTTTTCGAAGCTACCAAGCTGATGCTCCATGCCTAAAAAGCGTGCGCCATTTATAGTCCCCCAACTTAGCAGCTCTGTTAATGGGATGTGCGGAAAATGCCGTTGCAAAGTTTTAATTTCCTCAAAAATACTTAATTGGTAGTTGGATGTAAGGCTGTCGGTGCCTAAAGTAATGGTACAATTGCTAGCACGAAAGAGGTCAATTTCCGGAAGGCGGTTTTCGATAAACAGATTTGCGTTTGGGCAAAAGCACCAATATGGATGTTTAAAAAAATGTCGAACGAAGTCGATATCCTGCTGTTCCGAAACCGTATTATGGACCAAAAGCAATTTCTGATCATGGTGAAAATAACCTACAATGCTTTCCATAGGGCGTTTTCCAGTACCTAAAAATGGTTGAATATCAGGATTGAACGCTTTGCGCCTATCAGCAATAGACCCGCTGCCATCATAAAAAAACAACTTTTCATCCAAGTTTTCTTGATGATGGATGCTTAGCAAGCTTTCGACTTCTTCGGTGGTAACCAACTTAAAAAGTTCTTCCGAAAGCGAATAAGTAGAATGAGGAACGATGGAAACTTTATTCAGGGAATCATGTTCTGCAAATTGCTTTTTCAAAAGCAAAGCATTTTCAAAAATGGAGACTGCAAAAGAAGGATTTGAACCAAAAACTTCCACGAAAGTGTGAAAATACTGCTTTGTATTCCTTTTAAAATCCAGTGTATGGATTCCGTTTGCAATATCGGCAGTTGCCACAATCCCGGATTGCAACATTTGGGAAGCGGCCAACCCTATTGCATCTTGAACTTTTTTTTCAGAAACAGATTTTCTGTTATTTTCGAGTTGCCGCACAAACGCATCGAGGCCGCGGCCTTCAGCAATCAAACCTTTGGCCCACGAAAGCTCAAGGTGGCAATGCGTGTTGATAAATCCAGGGCAAAGCGCGCCTTCGTAATGGATAATTTCATTGATTTGCCCCTTCAGCTCATCAATGCTGAAAATCCCATCAATTATGCCTTCATCGCTTACCGCCAGCACATGGTTGAATACGGGATGACCGATTACAGGAATAATGCAGTTTGCGGAAAGGTATTGCATGGAAATAGCGGCAAGTTTGGAAAAGAAGCAAAGCTATCGAATTTATTGAGACGGAAGCAGTGGAGAATTCACATTGTTTTCTTTTATGAGTATGCGAAAATCTCTTCAATTGAAAACTAAAGAGAAGTAAACCAAATAGATAATCAACTTATTTGTGTTTTTGGTTAAAACGCCAATTGGAACCTAACCAAACAGATTTTTAAACTTATTTCACCCATCGATACCCAATTGTTCTAAAAAGCCTAATGCAAGGTGAAACTCGCCCGATAGAGAGGTAAATTTGCGTATGTATCTTATTATCAATAACATAAAATACTAATTGGCGAGAAAACCAATGTTTTTTTTGCTAGAATGATTATAATTTAGATTGCCAATTGCAAATATTTTATGAATATTTATAATTCTTTTTTAATAACCTGTATATTTGTTTATTGATTAGGCGAAATGAGCACCAAAATATCCTAATAAAAGCTTTTTACAAACTGCTTTTGGTCATTCTGATATTTTTACTACTTTTTTCGCAAAGCAATACTTGTAACTTGGTTGATTTTTGGCGAATTGATAAAGCAAGCTAAACTGGCAACATTTGCAATTATAAGTTCTGAATAAAATACTGGAATTTTATACCAGATCCACTATTAAAAGAGGATTTGTGGATTTTAACAATTTTTTGACGCTCATAACAATTAAATGAAACTAAACCTGATTTTACCTAAATCATACAAACATTACATTTTGGCAGTTGAACTATAAGCTCGACAAGGTTGTGTAAAACACATCATTATTTAAGTTCCTCTGCTTTGATGTATATGTTTCGCATTAAATTAACTAACGCAAGGTTTATTGAAAAACTGTATAACACAAAAGGGATACTATGAAAAAAAATTACTTATTAACTATTACAATTGCCTTTATGGCAGTGTTTGCTGCTAAGTCGTTTGCGGCTGATTATTATTGGGTGAATAATGAAGGGTTTTGGTCTGAAGCATCTATTCATTGGTCTGAAACTCCTGGCAACTCTGGTGGTGTTATGCATACAATTGCCCCAACAGCTAATGATAATGTGTTTTTTGACGAGAATTCATTTACTCTTGGTAATCAACGTGTAAAGATGGAAGGGAATCCTAGTTATTGTAACAATATGGATTGGACCGGATGTACAAATACACCTAAAATTGTAGGAAGTCAACCATTGTATATATATGGGAGCTTGAAATTTATTGAAGCGATGATTGTTGACTATAGTGCGCCTACCTATTTCAAAGCTTCAAATAAAACAGTAACGATTACTACTGCCGGAAACTCAATACCAGTTGCCACTTTCTTTGATGGACAGGCGGGGCAATGGGATCTTTTAGACAGTTTGGATGTTTCAGGCAATATATCTTTAATTTGGGGACACTTAAGGACTAACAGCTACGCAGTCAATTGTTATCGGTTCAGTTCTAATCCACTTGATTTGACAAATCAAAGGCAATTGGATTTAGGTTCCTCCATTCTTACAATTGAGTTAGCTGACGATGGCATTAATTCAATATATAGCTGCAACATTAACAACGATGCGGGATCATTTTTAATAACATCGAGTGGCACATCAAAAATTATTTTCCTTGGATTGCTAGGTAGCTTATCTACTATGTATGCCGGCAATAATCTCAATTATGATGATGTTGAATTCCATGGTGATGGCCACTTGCTTTCTACATTTTCTAATTTCCATGATGTGCTTTTCTTGGCCAATGGGCTTGTGCATGCCAGTGATTGTGATTTTCATAATGTGACTGTACATGGCAATGGCACCTTTTACGTGAATAATTGCACTTTTAATATTGTCGAAATTTATCATCAAGGTTTGAATTATTCGAATTGGTCATTTTACAACCGATTACTGTTTTCAACACACCCCTCGTCAGGTTATGGGTGTGGCGACGGAAGACACATAGATTTTGGATTACTCCAGGGAAATAATAATCAAATCAATAAAGTGGTCGATTTTCATCGCAACGGGACTATCGACGGCAACAACAACTTTGCTGACACTTGCCGCTTTTATGCCAATGGAAATCTGTTGACTGGGTCGAATGAATTCAATAAGGTGTTTTTGCAACGAGACTGGCAAATAGGTTGTTGCAATTATTATTGGGCAAAAGATTCTTTGACTATGGAACAAAACAAAATCCAGACTATACATGATTCGTTAATACTGATGGGAGATCCGCATTGCCAGCATACACTTATTACTACTACAACTCTTCCATCGCAGGCGACATTATTTTCAGATAATCCATTTACTTTGCAATACATCGAGTTAAAAGGAATCAAAGCTGAAAATATACCGACGATATTCAATACAGCCGTTCGTTCAATTGATTTTGCCAACAACAGCAATTGGACATTCATAAACGATTATATTCCACTTGAAGATTCGCTTATTGAGCATACCGATGTGTCACACTGCAGCAATTCAACGAATGGTACAGTAACCTTATGGGGTAAAGGCGGCACAAAACCCTACACCTATTATATCTGGATTTCAACAGGTGGATGCTATGGTACTGGCCAATGGCTGGCAAATCCACCTGATTCGAATGTTTTCAGAGGCCTTTCAAAAAGAAGTTATAGTTTCAAAATTGAAGATGCTTATCAATGTGAAAGTGTCAATGCCAATGTAGCTGTTGGTGGCCCAGAAACTATCAGTGTTAATACTAATAATGTAACTGAAATCACCTGTTATGGGAAAAATCCACCGGATGGAACCATTACTGTAACTGCAACCGGAGGTACACCTCCTTATCAATACCAATTAGATGGCGGAACACTGTATTCAAATGCCAGTTCAACTTATACGTTTACAGGCGTTGGTCTTGGCCCTCATATAGTTTCAGTTACTGATACTTATAATTGTCCTCCAGATACCATACATGCTAATATAACTCAAAGGCCA
>CAIRHD010000491.1 GCA_903878265.1 uncultured Bacteroidales bacterium
GAAGTAATTTGCAAAACCAAGGTAAACGAATACTGAAGCCACGACAGATTTATTTCACCACTTCGTGGTTTAAGAGCACTTCCTCTAACTTTTTTTATAATCATAACAACCCTTTGGGTTTAAAAAAACCAACTCTCGATTCGCATTAATTATCTTATATCCAGACCTTCAAGGTTAAAAAAACATGTTATCCAGACCTTCAAGGTTTTTAAAACCTTGAAGGTCTTACCCTACTCCCTACTGATTACTCCCTACTTTTTTTCACCATTTCGGCATATATGGCTTATATTTTTTGGCGATTCCTTCGAGGTACTTCACAATTGCATTGGCCTGATGTTGAATAATTTCATGAAATCGCATCTCTCTTTTCCTGAAAATCTCGACTGTGTTTATACGATCAATAACTTTTTGAGCTACCAATTTTCGGGTCTTTTCATCAAGAAGTCCATTTACCGATTTCAGGTTTTTGCTTTTCATCACAAGGGCAATTATCACCCTGTCAACGGCCTGCTGTCTGAACTCTTCGATCAGGTCGAAAACCAACGAAGGGCGGTTACCTTCGGGTTTATGCAAATAGCTTAGGCACGGGTTTAATCTTGCAAGGATAATAGCCTCAGTAACACGCGCGTAAAGGATGCCGTAGCCATAATTCAACATGCAGTTAAACAGATCGGTAGCACCCTGACGTTCTCTTCCCTGAAAGGTTGATTTTTGCTTTACCAGAATTTCAACCATCTCCCAATAACAGGCCGATGCTTGTCCTTCGATTGCAAACATTTTCAATCTGAATTCGTCAAGGTTATCGTCCTGAAGTTCCACCGAGGCAAGAACATGTTTATCCATATCGGTCATAAATTTTGGGAATAAAGTCCTAAGTTTCTCATTTCTTTTCAGATAGTACTTCCCGTAATATCTAAGAAGATTAACCTGGTTATTTATTTTTCCGAAAACAAAATTGCGTATCATCGCGAATCCTTTTTCACTTTTGTATGCATCTAACTGAGCCACACCTGTTTGTGACTCGAAATACGAAGGTGATACAAGCATTGCATAAGGCATTCCGTCTTTCCCCAGAAAATCAATTGAGATTTTGTTTGCTGCACAAGCCTGTACAACATTCGATGAAAAGCTTACACCTTCTGACATAACAGAGATATTCCGAAGATTGATAATTGGTATCTCTTTGACTACCTTTCCAAGTTTGCGTACTGTAACATTCCGTTCGGTTTTACCAATCATCATTCCGGGCTGGGTAATGGCGAGATCGAAACCCGATGCCTCGAGTTTCTGGAACTCATGCTTTCGCGACAGAACCGCTTCTCTGCTTTTCAGAGTTTTTGTTTTTAGAGGCCGTTTTTCCTGTTTGACAATGGGTTGATCTTTCGATTGAATGGATTGCTTATTGATATACTCCGTTTTGTGGATATTGTTATTTTGGGCCAAAAATTGTATTCCGCGTAATTGTTCGGCAAAAGCACCTTTCTTGGTTTTACCGTTATTGAGCGATTCGAAGCGCAAACGGAGAATAGCCATCATATCATTATCGAGTTTTTCGAGTTTTTCCTGTGGTATCAATCGGCCATAAAAATTGGCAATTCCCTGCACTGTCTCGCGCAGTTTTGTAGTTATTAAGCCTTGACCTACTCCGGCAGAATCGGCCATTTTACCAATAAGTCGGTTGTATTTTTTTTCCGAAAGGTCGAGTTTTCCATCTTTAAAGTAAATGCCCAAAAATTCGAATCCCTGACTTACCGGTATCACAACAGCTTCTTCGTTAAGTTCAAGAGTTAATTGCTTGCTTATTACGTGCATTGCTTCGGCCATTGCTTTTTTGGCATCATCTTCGGTACGCCCCAAAATAATAAAATCGTCAGCGTAGCGCACAAAGCCATAACCCTTATCAACCATCAGTTTATCGAGAGGATAAAGATAGAAATTGGCAAGCAGCGGAGATATTACTCCTCCCTGCGGGATTCCTTTGCGGGTTTCTTTCCATTTTGCATTACGATCAACCCTCCCCATTTTAACAAACATCCTTATCAGTTCGGTTGTACCTGGACTTTTCAGGTATGATGACAGTTTACCAAACAAAGCATCGTGAGGTATGGTGTCGAAAAAATCGTCAATGTCGCACGATGCGAGCCAGCTATATCTCTCATTAGTAATAAGGTGGCGTACCTGATTAATGGCTTTAACAGGGCCTTTATTGGCTCGGTAGGCATAGCTTACCTTTAGGAAACCGCGTTCGAGCAATGGAGTAACAACATTGGTAACGGCGGTTTGAACGATTTTATCGCTGACAGTCAACAATCCGAGCCGGCGTTTTTCGAATTCATTTTTTGGAATAAACGATTCACGATAAGGTTGTTGCACGTAGTTACCCGAATTAAGCTGACTAACAAGCTCTTCGAGATTTTTGTCAATAGTTACAGCATACTCACTGACGGTCTGGTAATCAATACCACCGGCTGAGTCTTTTTCCTTTACCCGCAGCCATGCCGAATAAAGGGTTTCGGTATTGCAAATTGTGTTTAAAAGTTGATCTTCCATCGGTTAAAGGGAGTTATGATTATAATGTGTATGTGCTACAAATTCAACAAACAACGATAGGACTGCGCAACCGTAGGGTTTGGAATGATCCGGATTATAATTGATTGGAATTTCAAAACCTGAGAGAATCTAACCCACTGACGTGTCAGCGTTGTATTAAGAAGCATAGACTGATTGATAAATTAGTGATAGCCTCACTTCGAGTGAGACTATCACTATCATGGAATTCTTCATTCCTTCATTTTTCATTATTAAGTCGCCCGAAGGCTCAATTTAATGCAACCGCTTTTAGCAAACGCTTCAAGGGGTTGTTATCGTTTAATTTTTTTCTCAAACATGTCAAAGAACAAGAAAGCATAAACTTTAGGATTAAAACATTCCCAAATATACTTTCAGTAAACTAATTCATGATGCTGTATTTGCCCATGCCAAAGGTGGTTGTTGAACCGGCATGAAGGAAGCATCCGAGTGTTATAAGGGGCATCCATTGGTTCAGTCCTTCGCCTTCCCAGGTGATTTGTCCTGTCAAACCATCGAAATTCATTGTAGTATCCTGAGTACCGGAATAGCGTTGCCAATCAACTTCCTGAAGGTTGGAACTGCTGATTTTTACTTCGGTCATTTTTGGAAGTGCCGACAGCTCCTGTTCAGGCCATGGCTCACCACAATAGAAATGAGCAAGTAACCCGATACGTTGTGCAAGCCGCCCGACAAAAAAACCAAATTCGGGTGGTGCAAGTAGCAGTTTGCCATTTTCTTTAAGCCGCAGCGGATTTTCGAGATTCAGCGTTACACTGTTGTTGACAACAGGGACGTTAATATTTCCAATTGAGAGAGTTGCCGGTTTTCCAAAATAGGGAATTTGCTCATAAATCATATCTTTATTGAGTGCCAGCAAACCGACAGGTTTAAACGGTTTTCGTCCTTGTCCGATACCGGTTTCGCCCATACGGTAGAAGGCTCGAATGATCATTGGCAGTTGTTCGGATGCCTTACCAATAAGGGTAATGTCGAAGCCAAAAGTCTCACCTGTTTGAAACTCGGTGGTATTGCCTGACATTGGGTTAATAATATATGGGTGAGGACTTTTTGAGTATTTCCCATGATTTGGGTGCTGCGGCAAAATAAAGCTGTTGTAAAGGAGCGAAAACGGGCAGTCGAAACGTTCGTTGCATTTTTCGCATGGCGTACCGCGATGTGAACAGGCTTCGTTACGAAAGGTTACACCAAGACAACCGCGAAAAGCCGATCCTTTGTAAACAGGCAAAACGATTGTTTCGAGAGCCTCAAAAGTTACCCTTAAACGGATAAAGGTAACGGATGGGAGAGAAGTAAGAGGTAGCATAAATCTGATTTTAATGATATTAAACTTTAATCAAGCAAATAATCAATAAGCTCGAGATACATAAAAACAAGGTATTGCACCGCAAATTTACCCGGTTTGTATGCAAGCTCACCCTTAATTTGCAAACCATGATGGTTTCCGTATTTGCTGCATGTTACATAAAGTTGATTTGCCGAATTATACAACTCCAGCGGTAACACTTTCCGGTGCATGGCATCAAGTATCCGGCGTGTGCGACTTCCATGACCAACCTTGAAATCGTGTGGTTGTTTATTTAGTTTTACGGTACACGAAATGTCTATCACTCTTTCGAGAAGACGGCGCAGCAGGGCAAGGTTGGTAATAATAACGGCGGGGTCGGATGAATTAGCCGTCTGCAACACATCAATCAACAGGTCGTTCTCCTCGTCTGTGAAAAGGTTTTCAGTTTTCAGAAAAGTCTCATTGTACCGTTTGCGAATCATTGTTTCGGGCAATTGCGAGATTTCATGATTAAGCCAATCGAACAAATCGGCATTGTTGAGTGATTTTGTAAAAACGGGAGCTATACCATCGAGGTCTTCGACAAAATCGTTTGGATGTTCGGTATTGATACAGAAAGGTATAATACGGTTGTATTCGTTTTCGATGTCGGCAATACGTTGTAGGGCGTGGTGTACGAAGTTAGTCCTTGCAGCCTCTTTTTGATTAGGTTCGAGCAGACAACGTCCGTCGAGGATAACGGCTTTAATACGGCGCGAAGCAACAAGAGCGTCCATGCCGTCTTCGAGGTTGTGAAGGGCGACAATCTCGAATCGGTAATCCCTGCCTTCGGCCTGAAGTTTCAGGCAGTAGGCAGGGTCATCGTCAATAAGAAGCAGAGAGACGGGGTTCATTGATACTTACATTGGTTGAAACTGGCCATAACCGACATTGGTTTTGGCACCGATTTATTACACTTTGTTAATTTTTCTGATTGTAATATTGTGATTTAC
>CAIRHD010000492.1 GCA_903878265.1 uncultured Bacteroidales bacterium
TATCGACCGTATCCTCGACAAAGGTGTCGTAGTTGATGCATGGGTTCGCGTTTCATTGGTTGGTATCGAGTTACTTGCTATCGAAGCAAGGATCGTGGTAGCTTCAGTTGAAACTTACCTGAAATATGCCGAAGCTATTGGACTAACTGCTAAAGCCGCATAAGGCAATATTGCAGTTGAGCAGTTATTCTTGCTAAAACATCCTTACAGGTTTCAAAACACCAAAGCATGAGTTACCAGGAATTACTTCTTACATCGAAACTGCAATCATCACAGGAGTGAAACACAAATCAGTATCGCATCAAACCATTACCGCAATATCCCAATATCACATTATCGCATTACCACATTAACCCATTACCACATTAACCCATGTCAAACCAACCTGAATTAAACATTGATGGATTTTTCGACAGTTTAATATCGTCGTATGAAACCCGTATCCAAAAAATTCAGACCGCTTTCCAATCAACCGAAATCATTACGGAATCATCACACTCCCTGTTCGACAATGTACACAGCTCATTGAACGACCTGAGAAAAGAAAGGGATTTGTTGAATTCGAGGCTTTGCGAAGTGATGGCCAAAAATGGCTCGCTGCGCAAAAAAGATTACAATACCATGATGGCTGGTATATTAAGCACACTGGAAGAAAAGGAAAGAGAAGCCGAAAGCCAGTTTTTGCATTTCATGGAAGCACAGAAAGAAACAGCCCAATCGTTAAAAAATAGCCTTTTGGGTATCAAAGATATAACCTCACAAGGTACCAACGAAAAAATCACGCTCATAAAAGAGCAACTTTCTCAAATATCGAAACAACAGGAAATGAGAAAGGAAACGGTAATGAAGACATTTACAAATTTCCAGCAAATGCACAACCGCATGATGGAGTGCCTCGAAAGCCTACTACAAAAAGGAGAGCAAATAGCGGTACAGGATATTAAGAACGTGAAAGAACTGATAAACAAAGAAATCAATTAATACAAACAATCCAATTAATCATTAACCAATAATAGAAAACAAAATGGGACTATCATCAGAAATGAAAAATTTGAGTGAAGAAATCCTTGCTTCATTCAAACAAAGGATCAAGGAGAACGAAGATCTTGTGAACGATGTGCAGCAGACCCTCGATGGGTTCCGCAAGGATCATCAAGAAATGGCCTCCGTTTTAAACGCCAACGCCAAGGCTTTGCGAAACGATCTTGCAAACGGTGAAAAAGAACGTTTGAATACTTTCAATGGTTTGATGGCAAGCATTCATGTAACCATTGGTTCCATACAGCATGAAGTGATGGCAATACAAGCTTCCACTTTGAACATGATCAACGAATTTAATGTAGAACGCGGTGTAATGGCCGGCGATTTGGATAAATTCTTCGCACAAGGAAAAGCCGACAGGGTACAAAACGAAAAAACCAGGATGGAAGATTTCGATTCCCTGATGAAAAGCATCAACGATGATATTAAGAGTATCAACGAAGAAGTTTTGGCAATATTTAAAGAAACCAACGAAATGCTCGATAAGTTCGAGAAAGAGCATCTCCAAATGTCAACCGAACTAAGGGCCGACCTAAGCCAAAACCTGGCCGAAAGGGTTGAATATACCCGTGCCATGCTGAATGGTTTCCAAAAGAGGTTAGCCGATATAAGCAAGGAAAACCAGAAAATGGCCCAAAAACTCAGGAAAGATCTTGATAATGGCGAAAATGTTAGGCTTTCGGATTACAATGGTTTGATGAAAGATATTCATACCGCAATCAATGGTATCCGTACCGATGTTATGGGCATCAAGAAAACAACCTCAGGACTTATTGGCTACTATGCTAAGGACAGAGGCGAAGGCGTAGCCGAATGGGCGAAGATGCAAGATGCCATTGCCAAGTTAAGGGAAACCGGAATTGTTGCACCAGCTAAGGCTGAAGTTAAAAAAAAAATAAAAACCGAAACCCCAGTTGAAGCGGCAAAGGAAGCACCGGAGGTTATAATTGTAGAAACACCGGTAGAAGTAGCAGCAGAAGCTCCAGTTGAAGTAGTTGCAGAAATTCCTGTTGTTGTTGAACCTGAACCAGTTGTCCCAATGACATTGGAACAAAAGGTTCTGGATTATATCAATACACATCCGAACGGAGTAAAAGTATCGGAAATGGAAGGGCCGCTAGGCGAAACACGCATGAAGATCGGGTTTATTGGCAAATCCTTATTGGATGAAGGCAAAGTTCAAAAACTCGAAAATGTTTACTTCCCGTTAAAATAATTCGCACCAAAACAATCGGAGTTGAAGAAGTTTATCGCTTCAGCTCCGATTTCATAGCTTATAATCGATAGCTCACTTTCACGCTTATACTTGTTTCTTTAGCTCATGACCATCGCTCAATGCACCTGTTTTCCAACACATAACTACTAAACCAAACATTGCCATGTCAAAAAAAATCAGTTGTACTTTTTGTCGCGGAACAGGTAAAGATCCGTTTGAACTTTTGTCGCCAATATCCGATTGCCTGGTTTGCAATGGCAAAGGACAGGTTGAGATTGAAACACCAGCAAAGAAATGTGTTTTTTGTGGAGGCACAGGGAAAAATCCACTTGGGGCTAGGGTTGCTTGTATTGTATGTAACGGCAAAGGGA
>CAIRHD010000493.1 GCA_903878265.1 uncultured Bacteroidales bacterium
AGGAACGATAAACCTTATATTAACAGGGTATGCCAATAGCCCTTGCGCTGATGTTTTCGACCAGATGCAATTGACTATTAACGAAGCTACTCAAGCATTTGCTGGCCCAATAGCTACCATTTGCGAAGGAAGCACATACACACTTGCTTCGTCAACAGCTTCGGGATATTTTAATTTACGGTGGAAATCTTCGGGTACTGGTACATTTAGTGATTCCACCATTTTGCATCCAATGTACACTCCTTCAGTTGCTGACATTGCAGCTGGAAGTGTAATCTTAACATTAAAGGCAAATCCATTTGCATCCTGTTCCGAAACAAGGTCGTCCATGACTTTGAATATTACCCGGCAAGTTACGGTTGATGCTGGAGCAGATGGACAGGTTTGCCAAACAGCAACTTTTACAGTCAACAGTGCCGCTGTTGCGCATGAAGCGTCCTATATATGGACAACCCCAAATGGTGCAGGGCCGATTACAAATGCAAATTCATTAACCCCAACTTACACACCTGGAGCTGGGGAAAGTGGCACAATCATATTAAGGTTATCTGCAGTAGCCAATTCGCCTTGCACAAATTTGTTCGACGAAATGAACCTAACAATAAGCGAGTCGGCTGGTTCGTTTGCCGGAGGGAATGCAACAATTTGTCAGGGAAGCAATTACACGCTCAATGGGGCAAATGCTTCCGGTTATACTACATTGTTATGGTCAAAGGCGGGAACAGGTCATTTTAGCGATTCCACTGTGCTAAAGCCCGTTTATTACCCAAGTGCAGCCGACATTGCCGCAGGAAGCGTTTTACTTACATTAACTTCTTTTGCTACAGCTCCTTGCCTGAACTCATCTTCAACAATGACCCTGTATATTACCCGTCAGGCAACGGTCAATGCTGGTTTGGATGGACAGGTTTGCCAAAATGCCCCTTATACCATTTCGGGTGCTGATGCGCAGTATTATAACACAATCTCTTGGAGCCAGAATCAATCCAGTACGGGTATCCTCAGCAACATAAACTCCTTAACGCCAACCTATACGCCCGGAGTAAACGAGAGCGGCGCCATTACTTTGACATTGCATGCCAATGCCCTTACGCCATGTGCCGATGTTACCAACGATATGCAGCTTTTAATCCATAAGCTTCCGGTTGCAGAAGCAGGGGCTAATGCTTTGTCGTGCCAAGGGTTCAATTACACCGTCAGTGGTGCTTCAGGCACTGATTATTCCACCATTTCATGGGCCGAAAACGGCACTGGGGCATTCCAAAACCCGACAACCATTTCACCCACTTATGTTCCGGGAAGCGGGGAATTTGGAAATGTTACTTTTACTTTAACCATGATGGGGACAAATTCCTGTGCTTTGGAATCATCTTCTGATACAAGAACACTCACAATCACACCTTTACCTGATGTAAATGCAGGGTTGGATGCGATAATTTGCGCTGCTAATACCTTATCATTGAATGCAGTACAGCAGTATTGTTCAAAAACGCGATGGACTACTTCGGGTGATGGAACATTTGCTGATACAACCCAATCAATTACAACTTATATACCTGGGGCGGCAGATAAAGCTCTTGGATCTGTGCTTTTGACAATTACAGGAATGGGGACAGGGACATGTTCCACGATGAACGATGTGGATCAGCTTATCCTCACCATTGATCCTATGCCAGCAATTGATGCCGGCCTTGATGGCTCCTATTGCGTTCAAAACCCGATAGATATAACTGGTAACTCGGCAATCCACTATTCAGCTTTCCGTTGGAGAACTTCCGGTAACGGAATTTTTAACGATACTACCTTGCTGAATCCCAACTATTTGCCAGGAAACATAGACTACAACAATGGAGTCGTAACGCTCACACTTTGGGCACAAGGGCGGCTTACTTGTGCATCAAAAACTGTAACAGATACCCGGATTTTGCAAGTTGCGCCATATCCAATCGTAAATGCTGGCCCAGATGATTATATTTGTAGCAATGTAAACCAGTTCCAATTGCATGGTACAGGCAATAATTATGATGGCAATACTATACAATGGTCGTTTATCGGAGGTGATGGATACTTGAGCGATCCTGCCGCAATGAATCCTGTTTATTATGCAGGACCAGTTGATTTGAGTACACAAAACCGTTCGATTATATTTACCCTCACTTTGCAAGGAAACCGGAGTTGTAGCGATGTGTTTGTTAACGATCAGGTTGAGTTAAAAATTGACCCGACACCAATCAGCAATGCAGGCCCAGATGATGGAATTTGCGACCAACGGCAATACCCGCTTAACCCAACAGCTCAATTCCAAAACAAAATTCTTTGGACTACATCTGGAACAGGACTCTTCAGCGATCCCACTATATTAAAACCTACATATACACCAAGTGCAGCCGATGTTGGCTCAACAGTTGTGTTGTCCCTTAATTTGGAAGGCTGTCAAACCCTTACCGGTGGCGATTTTATGTGGCTTACCGTTAGGCCTGATCCAACAGTTACAGTTTTGGGTTCGGCATTGATATGTGAAGGTGCATCCACACCTATCGGTTTTGCATTTACCGGTACTCCACCTTGGAGTGTTACATATACAAATGGTTCAGGATTACCAATAACTGTTAACAATATTCTAACCTCACCTTATACATTTAATGTCAATCCACCTGTAACAACCACTTGGTGGGTAACTGCTGCCAATGATTTGTATTGCGATGTTCCTGCTGATTCTGTGCAAGGGGTAGGCTATGTTAGCGTCAATGCGCGTCCAATCCCATATACAACCACAGGTTCTAACAGCGGATATTATTGCGAAGGGGATACTGGCGTATTGATTGGCTTAAACAATTCCCAAGTCGGTATGAGTTATGAATTGCTACACAACGGATTGGCCATTGGAACAGTAAAAGTTGGAACAGGGATTGCGTTAGAGTTTGGTATTTTCAGCATACCAGGGCAATATTCTGTAAGAGGTACAAATCCTTTGGGAAACTGTATCAGGATGATGAACGATACAATTAATGTGTTGATGAACCCTACGCCCGTCACCGATTTTGCAACCAACCTACCTTGTACGAGCGATACCACATATTTCACTTTATCAGGCGATTACCTACCACGCACCAGCACGTGGAATTGGGATTTCGGTGATGGCACCTACGCCACTTACAGCGCCCCATACAGCCCAAGCCACGTGTACCCAACCTACAGCACCTACACCGTAACCCTCAGCGTGACCGATACCAACGGCTGCCATTATACGGTAACCCACCCTGTAGAAGTGCTTCCGCACCCTAATGCTTTTTTCAGCACC
>CAIRHD010000494.1 GCA_903878265.1 uncultured Bacteroidales bacterium
AGTTGGGACACACAAACAACAGGAGCCTGCGAATACAGCGATGTTTTTGGTGGTGTAATAACTTCATTTTATGTTAATTCCAACATTTCGGTTGTTGCCAATGCGCTTACAGTAAATGCTGGATCCGATTTAAGTATGTCGCCTGGAGGTTCGGTTCAACTAACCGGAATGGTTACAGGTGGAACCACGCCTTACACTTATTTGTGGACACCTTCAACTGGTTTGAGCAATGCAGCAATTGCGAATCCTGTTGCTTCTCCTACTGCTACAACCACTTATACTTTAACTGTGTCGGGGAACAATGTTTGTACAGGTTCTGACCTTTTGATCGTAAATGTTGCCTCAGTAGCGCATACGCTCAATGTAAAAGTTTTGCTCGAAGGATTGTACGATGGTACAAGTACGATGCAACAAGCTAAGGATGCAAGTGGGCCACATTTTGGTAGCGGAATAGCCGATCATATTGATGTGGAGTTGCACAATGCAGGCAACTACAGCCAAATTGTCTATTCTGCCAACGATGTTGATTTGCTTACCAATGGGCAGGCTACAATTACAGTTCCGGGAAATTACGGTGCATCGTATTATATAACCATAAAACACAGGAACAGTATTGAGACCACATCGGCAAACCCGGTTTCGTTTACAGGCGCAACAATTGATTATTACTTCGATAGCCCTGCCAAGGCATACGGAAGCAACCTGAAAACAATGGCTGCAGGCAAGTATGCCATTTTTGGTGGCGATATCAATCAAGATGGTTCTGTAAACACACTTGATATGGTTTCAGCCGAAAGCCAATCCTCGTCGTTTGGTTCTGGGTATATAGTTCAGGATGTGAATGGCGACGGTGTGGTGGATGCTTTGGATTTGATAATGATCGATAACAATGCTGCCGGATTTGTGATAGTGAAAAAGCCCTGATATGGGAAGCGTTAATCCCACATAATAAGGCTGTTCCCTCCAAAGGCAGCCTTTTTATTTTTTATCAATCTATTGCTATAAGCCTCATTATTACCTAATTTAGCAGTTTAAAACCAATTTCAGGTTTTAGATCCTGAAGTGTCTGCTCCTCGTTCTTTTTGTTTTTGTCTGAATCGAAAAATTGAATCTATTATACCTTTCTTTCTACCTTTCTAAAAAAACAACCATATGAAAACACTTTACAGACTTCTTCTTGTTTTTGCTTTTTTTGCCATCCAGATGCCGTCATTCTCCCTATCCTCCTCGGATATTACCGGAGATACAGCCAACAACATCACTTTTTACAGTGCGATGCTGAAAGGGATTGTAAACCCTTCCGGGATGCCAACATCCGTAAGCTTTGAACTCGGCACCGACCTGACGTATGGCTATACTATCATTGCAACGCCCGATAGCATCGAAGGCTCTGATCCGGTGGCTTTTGAAGCTGTCCTTACAGGAATTGCGGCAGGCATAACCTACCATTTCAGGGTAAAAACTTCTAATAGTCTAGGCATGACCTATGGGGACGACAAAACCTTTACCACACTTGCAGCGCCAACAAATAACTTTTCATTTAAACCGGAAAGGACAACCAACCAGGTTGGGCTGTATGCCGATATTTCGGGCAGTGGAGCCGTAATTCCGGTTGATAATTATGATAACTGCTTTTCGCAACCGGTTGATATGGGTTTCGATTTCAGTTTTGCCGGAGCCAATTTCAACCAATTCATTTTAAATTCCAATGGTTTTATAAAACTTGGAAATGTGCATCCTGCCGATTCGGTGCAGTTTTTTAGCGTTCCAAGGGGTTTTGCTGGCGACATGGGTGGTATTTTCAGCAGCAGCTTTTTTGCCGATGTTTTTCTTATCAGCCCATTCAACCATGACCTTCAATCAGGTACAAACCCTGCTGAGTTCAGGGTGTTTACCGAAGGCGCTTCTGGAAGCAGAATTTGTACCATACAGTTCAAAAACCTACAAGAAAAAACCGAACCGCCCGATCATCAATTCGATAATATTGAATTTCAGATCAGGTTGCATGAAAATGGGGTTATCGAATTCGTTTACGGAAGTTGGACTCCGTCGTCCCTTGCATCTACCTGGCGTGCTGCTGCCATTGGCCTTAAAGGCACGGGAAACACTGACAGCCAGTTATTGAGCATTACAAAAGGGAGCGGGGCAACCTGGCAAAGTATCACTGTAAATCCCGGCAACTATTGCCCAACTTGCTACGCCTTTAATTTTGGTCATCTGCCACGGCCATTGCCCGAAATTGGGAGATCGTATGTTTTCTACCCAAAACTTCCTTTTGATGTAGCCGTAAAAGAGATATATACCATGGGAAAATTACCGGTTCCTTATGGGTTGCCGCATGTTCCGAAAGCATACATCAGGAACAACGGCCTCGATACTCTTATCAACCTTCCTGTACACCTGGAAATTACAGGAAATAATCTTTTTTCGGCCAACGACACGATTCCGATCCTGAAACCGGATTCATCATTTGTTGTTGAATTCCCTGGTTTTCAGCCTACCACACAAGGATTTAATACCGTTACAGTTACTTTGCCTACCGATCCATATTTATTCGATAATTCCAAATCGTTTACACAGGAGATCACCACTAACAAATACTCATACTGCGATACTAACGCTTACGGGTATTGTATAGGAATGGTTTATGTTCCGGGTCCCGGAAGCCCTTCTGGCCGCTGGCTTTCCAAATTCCATATTAATGGAAAAAAGAATATTACACAGGCCCGCATTGGACTTGGAACCGGCGATGGGCAAACGGTTTATGCCGTGTTGTTGAACAGTTATGGGACGCAGATCGCACAATCGCCAAACCTTACTTTAACACCCGCAAATACATGGAAACCATATACTTTTAAGTTTCCCAACCCGCCTGTGCTCGAAAACAGCGATTTCTATATTGGCCTTATGCAAACCCAAAGCAACCAAACTTACTTGCCGATGGGTACGGAGGTCGAAGATCCGCAACGCAGGGGAGCTTTTTACACATCGGGCTTTTCGGGCAGTGTAAATGAAAGTATTGGCGGCACCTCCCGATTTGTTATTGAGGCTGCTATTGAACCCGGATATTGTTATCCATTTTTCAGTGCATCCTGGAATTGTCCTCCTGGCGGAATTTCCGGGATTACTTCTTTCCACACCAGTGAGGGAATCACCAATATTAATGATACGGTAACTATTTGTACGGGTAATCCAGGGAATTTTACTTTTTACCCAAATCAGGTAATCACTGCCGAACAGGGAACCAGTTTTAATTTCTCCGCTTCCGGAAATGATAACTATGACTACGACATCTTTGCCGACTGGAATGCTGACGGCGATTTCTACGATTCTACTGAATTGGTATATTCGAGTTATCGGTCCTCCCCTAAGTGCTGTATGACAGGTACTATTGGAATCCCTCTTTCAGCTTCAGTAGGAAATACACGGCTGAGGTTTATGGAACGGCCATATTCTCAGAGCGCTGATCCCTGTGGAAGTTTTGGTTACGGTGAAACCCGGGATTATTCCCTGGTTATCCAACCCACGACTTCGATGGCTATACAACAAGCTACTACATTCCAATGCGATACAACCAATATTGCAAGCAGGGGCATGACAGATGTACCTGTAATTGGTATCAAATTAAAAACAACGGGGGTTTTGGATCCACTAAAAATTGCTGCTTTTAACCTGAGTTCAGCCGGTTGCAGCAATTTTGGCAATGATGTAAGCATGGCCCATCTCTATTATACGGGCAACAGCCCTGTATTTTCGACCAACCAATTGTTTGGTTTCGGCACAAGCCTGAGCGATTCGATAATCGGTCTGGCCACTTTGAAAAACGGCTGGAACTATTTCTGGCTGGCTTATGATGTTTCGGACAATGCGACCTTTGGCAATTTCCTTGATGCCGGATGCCTCGATTTCCTGGTTGAAGGTAACGGTGCTATTGTGCCCGCTGTTACTTTTCCCGAAGGAAAACTCACCATCAATTATTGCATCCCAAAGTTTGCCAATACTAATGGCTGTGAATACGGTTACGGAATAAGCAGCTTTTCGACCACAGGCGGAACCACGAATATTACAAACCTGAACAATGGCTGTCCAACAAATACAGTAAGTTATTCAGCGTTTACAAATCAATCAGCAACCGCCGAGCAAGGATCGGTTTTTAGGTTCAATTTCGAGAGCACCGGTGGTGATAATGATTTTTGGATATACATAGACTGGAACAAGGATTTTGATTTTGAAGAACCAAATGAGTCTGTTTATTTTAACGATGCTGGGAACTACTCGCTTTCGGGTACAATTACTGTTCCATCGGATGCTGCAATAGGTTCCACCCGTTTTCGGATCATTTCCGCTTACCACTATTACGAAGGACCTAAAAAGTCGTCACTATCGGGTGCCGGATGCCAATACTTCGAGTACTATGGCGAAACGGAAGACTATTCGATTAATGTTGTGCCCGGCTCACCCATGACTTACCAATCCGGAACCACTTTTCAATGCGACACCATCCAGCTGGTAAACCTCGGAAATTTCAATGTCCCTGTCATTGGGATGAAAATTTCAGTTTCCGGTGGGATGAACCCTTATACCCTGACCTCGTTCAACCTGACTTCTGTTGGAACAACCGATTTTTCTCACGATGTTACCCTTGCCCAGGTATATTTTACCGGTAACGATTCCGTTTTCTCGCTAACCCAGCATGGTCAGCTTTTCGGTTCATCTACCGATCTTGGCATTCCGGTTACGGGAAATATAAACCTTTATCCTGGCAATAATTATTTCTGGCTTACCTATAACGTTGCTGATTCGGCCACCACAAACAATTACCTTGATGCGACTTGCCTTGGTTACACTCTTGCCGGATTGGGCGATATAGCACCCGAAGTGATTTCGCCTCCAGGAAGGCAAATAATCAACTATTGCATCCCTCAATTTGACTATCCAGGTGGATGTGATTATGGGTATGGGATAAGCAGTTTTTCTACTTCAGGAGGCATTACAAATATTTCGAACCTCAACAATGGATGCCCTGATAACGCAGACGACTATTCCTTGTTTAGGGATCAAGTAGTTTCAGTGAAACAAGGCGAAGCATTTCAATTCAATTTTGAGAGTAGTGGTGATATTACTGATTTTTGGATGTACATCGACTGGAACCAGGATTTTGATTTTGAAGAACCGAATGAGGCTGTGTATTATAACAATGCTGGGAACTTCTCGCTTTCCGGGATAATTACAGTTCCATCGGATGCTGTAATAGGTTCCTCCCGTTTTCGGATCATATCGGCTTTGCACGAAGAACCTTGGTTTAAAACATCTTCACCAACGGGTGCCGGATGCCAATACGTCAATAACGGTGGCGAAACCGAAGATTACACAATAAATATTATCCCTGCTCCGCCAACCAAAACGCTAAACCTTACCGCTTTCCTCGAAGGTTTGTACCCCGAATCTGGCGGTAGCGCGATGAGCAAAGCCCGAAACGCTAGCGATGAGCAGTATCCAGGAACCACTGCCGATATTATAACAGTTGAACTGCGCGATGCGGTTTCACCATTTATGCTTTCCGGTGGCCCATACACTGCAAACCTGAATACCGATGGAACTGCATTGGTAACCATACCCGCTTCCCTGGGGGCAAGTTATTACATAGTGGTAAAACACCGGAACAGCATACAAACTTGGTCAGCAAACCCAGTTTCTTTTTCTGGCAGCACGATAAATTACAACTTTAGTACAGCCGCAAACGCAGCTTATGGCAACAACCTGAAACAAAAAGGGCCGTTGTTCCTGATTTATAGTGGGGATGTGAACCAGGATGGAATCGTAAATGCCCTCGACCAGTCCGAACTTGAAACCGCTGCCGTTGGCTTTGTTATGGGATATCTTACAACCGATGTTAATGGCGATGGAATTGTGGATGCTTTCGACCTGATACTAACCGACAACAACGCGGCTGGGTTTGTGATGGTGAGAAAGCCTTGAAATACTAAGTAATTCACATCAACTCATTGCTATAAGCCTCATTATTAAATGATTTAGCAGTTTAATAACAATGTCTTGCTTTAAGTTTGAAGTACTCGTTCCGCTTTCTTTTTGTGTTTTGTCAAAACCTTAAAATCGAATTTTATAAACGTTCCTTTTTACCATTCTAAAAAAACAATCGTATGAAAACACTTTACAGACTTCTCATTGTTTTTTCCTTTGCAGGAATTCAACTGCTTTCCTATTCCCAGACATTCACCAACTCTGGTGTGTTGCTTACCGGAACTGCTACCGGAACATTGGATTGGGGTGATTTTGATAAAGACGGTGATCTCGATTTGCTTGTTACCGGCGATACCGCTTCTATGATTCCTTCAACTAGACTTTACAGAAACGATGGTAATAATCAGTTTAGCTTGGTAAGTGCCCCCTTTTTGCCTGTTTTATACAGCGATGCAGATTGGGGTGATTATGATAATGATGGTTTCCTAGATGTAGTTATTTGCGGTGATACCATGAAAAACGGGATTTTTCAGTCTGTTTATTTGACGAAACTATATCACAATAACGGAAACAGCACATTTACAATGATAGACCCGGGAATAGTAATTGTCGGGAAAGGGCCAATAGCATGGGCCGATTATGACAACGACGGCGATCTGGATATTTTGTGTATGTCTAATATGATAACCGGCGGTGATGCAAGGATACGGTTTTTCAGGAATGACGGAAACGATATCTTTACAGATACAGGCTATTCCCTTGAGGGCAACAATAACGGTATCATGAAATGCGGAGATATGAACAATGACGGAAGAGTCGATATCGTTTGTACGGGTTCAACGGGATGGACTAAAGTGTATTTCAATAACGGTAATTGTACATTTACTTCGTTTACCACGACGATTCAGCCCTATTATTTTTCTGATCTGGATCTTGCTGATTTTGATAACGATGGAGACATGGATTTTGTTGTCGCTGGATTATCGGTCTATAACTTGGTTGAGAACACCAATATTTATCGCAATAACGGAAATGGAACTTTTTCGGAAGTCTTTGCCGGCCTTGCCGGGGTAAAAAGTTCAGGGGTTGCCTGGGGTGATTATAACAATGACGGGAATGCCGATCTGATCGTATCGGGAAAATTGAATAACGGAGATAATTATACAAAAATCTACCGGAACGATGGCAGCGATGTTTTCACCGAGATGAATTTCGGTCTGTCCCCTGTCGCTCAAAGTTCCGCAGTATGGGCTGACTATGATCAGGATCAGGACTTGGATTTAACTGTTACCGGCAGGGCAAACCTCCCAGGGTTTCAGAATACTGGAATTCTTTATCAAAGTAACGGATTCACAGCAAATACAGTTCCTTCAGTGCCGGCCAATCTCCAACCAGACACTCTTGGCGGAAATGTCACGCTTTCATGGAATCCATCTTCAGATGCACAAACCCCCTCGGTAGGCCTTTCCTACAACATCCGGATTGGTACCAACCCAGGCGGGATTGATATTATGTCGCCTATGTCAAGAATCGCTGATGGAAAAAGAATGATCCAGAAACTTGGGAATGTTTTTCAGAATACAGACTGGACAATCAAAAATCTACCCAATGGAACCTATTACTGGAGCGTTCAGGCTATAGATGGAGCTTTTGCAGGATCACCGTTTGCTGCCGAGCAATCATTTACGATCGGCCCGGTTTCAACAGTTTCTGTTAACACACTCCCGGCATTTAATGTTAGCGTAAGCACTGCCACACTGAATGGAACTGTCTTTACCGTTGATCATCCCGCCACTGCTGGATTTAAATTATTGGTAGGTTCTTCCTGGGCAGACATTCCTGCCACGCCCTCATCACTTCCTGCCAATACATTCACTACCATTGCAAGCGACCTTGATTCACTGACTTCCGGAACCACTTATTTATATTTTGCCTGGGCTTCGATAACCGAGGGAGCAAATCCACCAGTTTTTTTTATGGGGATACCCTTTCGTTCACCACGACCGAATTTTCTGTTCCAATCTCAGGAGATACCGCCACCAACATCACTTTCTATGGTGCAAAATTAAACGGGATAGTAAACCCTTCAGGATTTCCCACAGAGGTCAGCTTTGAACTTGGCACGGATACCACTTATGGATATACGATTATCGCCATGCCCGACAGCATCGAAGGTTCGTCTCCACTGGCTTTTGAAACGGAAATCAAAGGAATTGCAGCAGGCACAACCTATCATTTCAGGGTAAAAACTGTAAACAGCCTGGGCACAATTTATGGCGATGATAATACATTCACCACACTTGCAGTGCCAACCGGCAACTTCACCTTCTCTACTGGAAGGGTGACAAATCAAATCCTCACATGGAATGACCTTGGCACCAGCGGAACTGCCATTTCTTTCGACAACTACGACGATGCACATTCATTGCCTGTCAATATTGGTTTTAACTTTCAGTATGCCGGGGTAACATTCGACGAGTTCGTGATCAATACCAACGGTTTTATCAAGTTGGGGAATATCCATCCGGCCGATTCGGTGCAGTTTTTTGATCTTCCCCGTGAAGTTGTTTCCCCTGGATCAGGCCTGATGAACGGGAT
>CAIRHD010000495.1 GCA_903878265.1 uncultured Bacteroidales bacterium
CGACTCTTTGATCTTTGAGAAAATATTGTGTTTGGAATAAATCATTAATTGCCAGTCTTACTGTTGGTTACAGGTTTAAACCTCGTGTAGTTTACACAAGCCATTGTTTCAAACGAAATGTTTTAATCGTGGCAGCCAACAGCTGTTTTAGATGTTTTGGCGCAGCATTGTGCTACTTTTTTTGTGTTAACTTTTTGGACTTCAACTTTTTTCTTGATTAAACTTTTCATGATTTCTGTTTTTAGTAATGTATTAATATATTTTTTAAATCAGTTGCAACTATCTAATTTCCACACGAACATCCACAACCAACAGCTTTTTTCCCCGCTATGGTAAAACTGCAAACTTCTGCATTCCCTTTTGCATAAGGAGCTGATTCTTCAAGGATTTCGACAGAAGCAAAACCAGCTTTTTCGAGATGCTGCAAATATTCGGCTCGGGTTACCGATCCAGCCCAACATTCGGCAACAGCAGCAGGGTCGTTGCGGTATTCCTCAGCTATTTCGGCAGTAGCATAAATATCACTTATAACAAAGCGGCCACCTTTTTTAAGGATGCGGAATATTTCATTCCAAACGGCTTGCTTGTCGGCAGCATGATTGAGAGTGCAATTTGAGATTACGAGATCAGCAGTTTTATCAGGTAATTCGAGTTTTTCCAGTTCGCAGCGGATAAAACTAACATTAGTTGCACCAAATTTCTCAGCAGTTTTACGGGCTTTTTCCAACATTCCATCTGAAATGTCAATACCGTAAACAAATCCGGTTTCACCCACCGACTCGGCCATGCGCAACACATCGGTTCCGCGTCCACTGCCAAGGTCAACACAAACTTCGCCGCTCTTAGGTTCTGCATAATTGATCGCGCCTCCGCATGAAAGGCAACATTCTGTCTCAGCTAATTGACTGTACCTGCTGTTTATTTCTTTTATTTCCATTGGTTATTGTGATTATTCAAAGATATGGATATTTTCAATATGTTTTAGCAGGACTGTTAGTAATAAATAGTCCTGTTAACGCACCAAAGAGTATGTTTAAAAAAGGGTTACTTGTTATGGCACACGAACCTGAAGCACAGCCAACAAAATAGTAGTACATAAATCCGGCAACACCTCCAACGATTGCGCCTGCCGCTGGTTTCCAAAAGTTGGAAGAACGCACCAATTCCTTTACTGTCTTAGGCTTACTTGTTGTTTCAAAAGAATCTTTCATTTCAGGTTTATCGTTTGTTTTTCTTGATTAAGAAATGTTGTTTTGTTGGTTGAAATATCTTGATAGCCAAGGTTTTTGTATTACATAACTTTTTTAATCTCTTTCAGTAAAAAATCCTTCGTTTTCACACCAACAAAACGGTTCACTTCTTTTCCATTTTTAAACAAAATCAGGGTTGGGATACTTCTAACTCCATATTTGGCCGAAGAAGCCTGGTTTGAATCCACATCGAGTTTAGCAATATGGGCAGTGTCTCCAAGTGCTTCCGCTGTTTCGTTCAGTACGGGAGCCATCATTTTACAGGGCATGCACCACGAAGCCCAGAAATCGACTAAGGTAACCCCGTTTTTTATCTGTGCCTGAAAATTGGCATCGCTTAGTTCCTTTATTGAATCATGGTTCTCCGAGTCAGGAGTATTTTTTAATCTTTTGTAGGTGTAATACATATAACCGCCCAAACCAG
>CAIRHD010000496.1 GCA_903878265.1 uncultured Bacteroidales bacterium
CGCTGCTGGAGGTAGATGCGGCGTTGTTGCTGCAGGATTGGGTCAACAGCGATGGCTCGGAGGTTGAGTACCGGGTAGCGTTGGCCATTGGGCTAAAAACACAACGGATATGATATACCAGATTACCAGCGATACCTGGACGGGCTATATAGAAATAGAGTTTGACCTGAACGGCTACATGGTGCGCACCGATACCAAAGGGGCGCACCTTAGCGAGGCACAGCAGAAATGGTTCCTTGTGAAAATGCCCAGGGAACTTAGCGAGCTGCAAAGGGTGATAACGGGCACAAGCGCGAAACTGACGGAGATAAAGAGGGAGGTAACATTTGACGAAATATGGGAACGCTACGACCTGAAGGTGCGAAGCAGCAAAAAGAAAAGCCTGATAACCTGGAACAAAATGGGCAGCGCACAGCGGCTTAAATGCTTCGATTTCATAAAGAAATATGAGGCGAACATACCCAACGGGGTGAGCAAAAAGAACTTTGAAACCTACCTGAACGCGGAACAATGGAACAACTGAACAATTTGAAAATGAAGGAATTTGAAAATTTGAAAATGGCGGACGCGAAAAAAGGCGGCGCAAGTTACGAGGCATCGGCCTTGGCGTTCGGGTTTGGTATTGCCGGTATGGCGGTACTGGCTATGTTACTACTCACAGGAATAATTTAAACACTTATTAATAACTACTTAAATGGATAAAAAATGGGGAATTTTAACCTAACCGAGGGCAAGTCGGTAAAGAACAGAAGCACCGAAATTAAGGTGCGCAGCTTTGTGAAAGAAGCTATGATTTATGCACAAACACTGGATGGGGCTTACAACTCGATAAACTCCGACATACGCCGCGCCAAGCCAATAAACCACTTCGTACTGGCCGATTTGTACCGTATAGGGTTTACGACCGACCACAAAGCCTTGGAGCTTTGGCACCTTAACCCTAACAGCAGCCAAAAAGACCGCCTATTGCTTACCATAACACTTAGCCAATAATGGAACAACTTACCCCTTACCAAACCAGCCGTGCCGCCGCAGCCACCCTGCCCGAGCGCATAAGCCTGCACCTTACCAACGAGGAATGGCGGCAGCTTACCGCCCTGATACTCGACGAAAGCCACACCGCGCTGAACATAGCCGACAAATATATGCGCGCCCTGCTGTTCCCATTGCTCAAACAGGTGTATATAAAGCTGCACAACAAGCTGCACAGCCTAAAAATAAGCAACAACACCCTTACCCTAACCCTGCCCGAGGCCAGCGTACTTAACACCACTTTGGTGGAACTAAACAGCCAAGCCTACCTTGTGGTGCAGATTATTGCTTACATAGACCAAAAACTTACGTAAAACCCCGATAAGCGGATATGAAAAAAATAATAGAAAACTTAGCGTTGATAGTGTTGTGGCCGGCGGCTTGGACGGGTTGGACGGGTTGGACGGGTGCGACGGGTTGGACGGGTGAGCTACCGGGGCTTCGACAGGCACAGCTACCGGGGCCACCTTACCAATTGTTTGATGTTCTTTGCCAAGACTTACATTTTTAAAGGTTTGCGCCACAAATGTAAGCAAAGGGTGCCGGCAAATCCGACACCCTTTTTAATAAGCACAAAAAAAGCCACCTGAGAGGGTGGCTTTTTTTTGTGGGCGGTGCAGGACAGGCCTTACTCGGTTATAAACCAAATAACGGCGTCCATTTGATCCTGCGATAGGCTTGAAACATCTTCCATTTTTACATAATGGATTTTGGGCAGTTGGTCATCGGGCACGGTTTCGAGCATAAACTCATTGTATGCCTTTATGTCGTCCTCGCGTTCCTGGATCGCGGCTTTGAAGGTTTCGCTCAGCTCGGCCATTTTTTTCAACAATTCGGGATTGGCGATGTCGACGGTCGGGTTGCCATCGTGCAGAACGGCTTTTCCTTCTTTGTCGGTAAGCAGGTATTTCCCCCTCAATACGGAAGACTCTTTTTGGTAGGTTTCAAAATCAGTGGTAATAGGGATGCGCACACCATGGCTGTTTATTTTTTCGAACGACCTAAATTGCATGAGGTTTTTGCTCCGCGCGTAGCATATTTTTTCGCCATGCAGGTTTTTTACATCGTTCAATTTTGCAAATCGGCCGAGGATCTCGCCATAGGTGTATCCTGTTTGTTGATCAGGGTTGTTGACAAATGCCATTTTACACGGGGTTTTGGATGGTGGCGATTGCGGTCAACTTGTTGTCGATTTCGGCGATTTCGGCAAGTAGATAGGACTTGCGCTGCTGGAGGTCGGCAACGGAAAAAATACCGATGCTTTTTAGCACTTCGACATCTGCGCCCGATGGGCTTTTCATAGTTGCGGTTTCGAACAGCTCGAAACTATCTTGGTTGATGGTTACCAGATCCGGGGTGTTTTGTTTTACTGTGTAGGTCATTTTGTTTGGGTTTTAAAGGGTTTGTTTTTGTTGAATTTTAAAGAAGTGTTTTAAAGTTACCAAGTTGTGAGGGCGGCGCGTTTCCAGGTGCTTGCTGCGGTGCAGATATAGATGTAACCCGCATCGTAACATATATCGCCAGCGTTGCCCGTTGCGGTTGCGCTCGCGGGGGTTTTGGTTTGGCGGATCCGAATTATATCAGAGTTAATATCAAGCTTAGCTGTTGGCGTTACTGTTCCAATTCCTAAATAACCTTCAGATGTTATACGCATTCTCTCCTTCATGACATCGCCAGTATGCCTTGTAGCAAAAGAAAAATAACCAGAATAATCACCACTATTTGCATTTTCTTTAACACCAGATAATCTTGCCCAAGAAGCAATGGAAGAGCTTGAGTTATATCTTCCGGCAAAAATGAATGAGCCGCCTTGATCAATTCCGTAAGCCCCAGTATTAACCAAACCCAACATACCGCCGTCTGCCGTAGAAATTCCATTACTGTCAATGGCTATACATATACCAGGAAAACTTCCGCCTGTTAAACCACTAATAGAACCAGAACCGACTTGTAGATTAGATAACGGCGAGGTAGTCCCTATACCTACCTTACCCGTATTGTCAATGTGCATTGCCTGTGCAGCTCCATTATAAAACCTTACTGGATATGCTGCTGTTCCTGAAACTCTTTGGCCATAAACTAATTCGTCTGAACTGTTGAATTGTGCTAAACCTATTTGACCTGTTGTAGTATCTTTCTGTTTTACATAATAGTTATTTTCTAACATTATGTTACCATTTGTAAATATTTTTGTAAATGAATTACCAACATCTTGTTCTGTACTATTTCCAAGCTGTAGTTTTCCAGAATTAAAAAGTTTTATAGCTTCAAGTACAGCACTATTTGTGTTGGTCCTAAATATTAGTGCTGATGTTCTTTGATCAATGTTCATTTGATTAGCTGAAGTGTCGAACCACATATCACAACCGTTTGAAGGTGTATATGTTGAAAACCTTAACGCTGGATCAATTGTATTACCGTATATTTCTATTCCTTTTGGCGATAAAGAACCGTTTGGCAAGTTTGAAATCAATGGCGTTATGGTGCCAATACCAATGTTGTGATTAACACTGTCGACAAAAAGCGTATTTGTATCGACGGTAAGGCTGTTGGTGCCTAAGTTGACACTGGAATTGCCTCCTGTGTAAGGGATGAATTCGGTGTGCGTGTGTGTTGACAAGCTAACATCAAGCATTACCGGATTGAGGGAAGCATCGAAGCCCAATACACGGCCTGATACAGCGGTAACGGTTTTTTCCTCAAAAGCTACAGCATTGAACTTTTGCAGATAGTAAGTGCCGGTTAAGGGTGTTGAAGCTGCCCATACAGAGCTTTTGGGCAGGCGGTCCCAGGAATTGGCGGCATCGGATATATACAGGAAATTGTTGTCCCTGGCCATATCGCCTGATATGGCCGGGGATGTGGTTGTGGATGGCGGGGAAACCCAGGTGAGGCCAGATGCGCCTGCCGGACCGGCGGGGCCCGTTGGACCTATTGGACCAGATTCGCCTGCTGGGCCAGTTAGACCTGTTGGACCAGTTAGACCGGTGGAACCAGTTGGACCTGTTGGGCCAGTTAGACCGGGAGGGCCATCGGCACCGGGAGAGCCGTCGAAATAGTCGGTACCTTTAACAGGGGTATATCCATCCGTCCCATTTTGGGCTTCGGTGATAATAACGGATATGGGATAAGGTTGATCGGAAACAAGAACGGTTACGTTTTCGATATTGGGCGCATAGGTTATGTTGATGCTATCCATGTTACACAGTAATTATTGGGTTGATGCGCCACTTGCCGCCGATGTATGTTTTAATGCGGCCATCGGCAAAGGTTATTTTGAGGTCCCAATGGTAGAGGCCGGGGGGGAGGGCAACCAGGAATGGCGTTATGGTTATGGAGCTAACGCGACCAGTTTCTATACGCAAACTTTCGCGTTCGGAACTAAGCTGCAGGACAGGCTCAAGACCAAAGCCGGGCGAAACCGACAACTCGGCGGTATCGAAAGGTTGACCCTGGAAAAATTCTGGCTCGGGGATTAATTCAATATCGGCAAACGTGAACACGGCACCGTTGAAGGTATTGCCGGTATTGGCATCGGGGAGGTCGTAATTTTGCATGGGTGGTTGGGGGATTGATGGGATTGATGGGATTGATGGGATTGATGGGATTGATGGGATTGATGCGGGGGTTAGACGGGTTCGACGGGTTCGACGGCTTCGACGGCTTCGACAGGCTCAGCCACCGCAGCCACCGCAGGGACCGGGGCTTCGACAGGCTCAGCCACCGGGGTTATCTTGTGATTCTGACCAAATCGGTTCCTGCCTTGAAATGTTTGGGTTTGCGGACGGGAACGGATGTGGTGGCGGGCATGGTGCCTTGGCTGGGGTTGTGGGTTACGTTGGTTGGGTTCATGGGGATTGATGGGATTGATGTGTTAATAACTCGTGGTTGAAGTAGGGGCGATGTATGTTAATTTTGCGCTATGGCGTACAACAGGAAGAACAAGTTGTTGCAGATGCAACGTATTATAGAGGTTTACAAGCGGCACAAGCTGCCCGGGGTTTCGACCGCTTATGTGTATAGGACCCATATTTTCCCAGAATTCCATATCAGCATTGCTACATTGTATATTTATTTGGCCACGCCTATAAGCAGGGAGCTGAAGCAGATGGCTTCGGCAGGCTCAGCCACCGGGACTACCGGGACTTGGACGGGTTCGACGGCTTCGACGGCTTCGACAGGCTCAGCCACCGATACCGCTAAGCGGCAGTTACAACTCTTTTAGTTCAATTCCCAGAACCTGTGCCGGTGGCACGGTGTGGAACTGTGCTGCGGCCACAGCCGGGTCGGCAATGTTGTAGTACTGCGTTTGGGCGGTGCGGTCGGTAACGGCACAGGTAAAAACCATTTCGAATTCGCGTATGCCATCGTCGCGCTTGATGCGGCGGGTGCTTACCCGGCTGAGTGGCCCATAAATGGATTCGGCTGGCCGCCACCCTGAAAGGGCGGTGTAGATGTTGCCCAGGATTAGCCACAATGCCATTGCTTTTACCTTTTGCGCCTCGGAGCCACGCAGGCCTGTGCCGGATAGTGGCATGTCGGCAACACGGACGGATAGGTTGATAACGCCATCCTGTACATAGCGGCCTTGGTTGTTCCAGGATGTTTGCTGCCACTCCAACAGGCAGGCAGGGAACTTTACGGGTGGCGATTCCTGGTAATAGTCGAGCTGGCCCCAATCTTCATCAATGTATTTAAGGTTTGGCTCGGTGGCCGCAAGGCGGTCGGCAATGGCGGTGAGAAGTTCGGTTATCATTAGGGGTTGGGGGTTAGGGTTTAGGGGTTAGGGCTTGGGCTTTAAAATGGTTTTAAGCTGGGTTGCAAGGGCTTTGAAATTGCGGTCGGCTACTTGCTCCACTATTGTATCTACTTGGGCGTGGTGGCCGATAAATTGGCGTTGGCGGATGGTTAGCTTGCTGCCTACTTTTTTAAGTGCCATGGCTTTCCAGTAAACGGCTTCGGCTGTAACCTTACGGGTTTTGGCGTTGTAGTTGGCGGATTTGGTTTTTACGTTGTAGGTTACCTTGCCGGTAAGCTCGTAATACCTTGCCCAGAAATACCTTTTCATTTTGGCGGTTACCACAATGGTGCCGCCATCGTTGTTTATTGCGGCATAAGGCATGGAGCTTGTAAAGGTGATGGTGCCAGCCGCCGGGGTTGCATGTGCGCGGATGCTGCGGCGCAATGCGCCCGAACGTGCCATAAGGCTTCCGCGCCTGTTGGGGATGAGCGATGTGGGCCATGGCTTGCCAAAAAACGACTTTTTCTCGAAGTTAAGGTCGAAGGCTTCTTTTAGCTCGACTTTGAGATCGGAGAGGATGTTGTTGATGAAGGCGTTTTGCATGGGGCGGTGGGGTTGGTGGTGGTGGTTGGTTTTGGGACTGGTTGGACGGGTAGGACTATTGGATATATTTTTTAGGGGGTTTGTTGGATGTGGGTTAAATGGGTTTTACATTTGGGGCAAAAAAGTTATGGACAATTACTACAAGGAATTAATAAAATCGGCACATAATGCACAATGTCCGGTATGTGGGGCTTGGGCAAGCGTAGTATTTATAGGGGATGTTTTTGATACCATTACCTGCTGCCATGACGAGGCTAAAAAATTAGTCGCCGATAGGATCGGTAGGGTAAAACCCGGTTTCGACCCAACCATTGACGGATAATACAATTTTCCAACAGGGGTGCGGCAACTGCGCAGCCTTGCCGGTGAGAAATTGCTCCATTTCTTTTAATGCTTCCGGGATGCTATCGGCCACGATGGTTTTGTTTATTGTAATGCCTTTGCCTTGATGGGTCAATCTTGGGTCTTTTTCCATTTTTTAAGGGGGTTTGTTGGTTAGGTTTTGGGACTGGTTGGACTGGTTGGACGGGTAGGACTATTGGAGATATTTTTTAGGGGTTTGTTGGATTTGGGTTAAATGGGCTTTACATTTGGGGCAAAAAAGTTATGGATTTTGATTTTGGGAAGTATGAAAACCTGCTTAATAAAAGTAGGGCGGTTGGTGAAAATGAATTGAATCGGGAAAGCTTGGCACAAATAACGCGAGCACAGAGAAAGCAAGCGGACTTGGTGAACTCGTTGATGGAGAAACGCACATCGTGGCTCCGCTATCTTGTAACGACAATTTCAGTTGTATTCGGAATATTGGTTTCCCTTGGGCCTGGTAACAATAGCATACACCAAACCCGTTTTTTGTTTGGGCTTGGAGTGGCTCTACTGTCATTGAGTATCCTAAGCTTATCCATAAGTTTGTACAATGAGATATACGTGATGCAAAAGGGAACTCGCCTTTATTATGAAGAAACCAAAAGAGCCGTTCGGGATCATCGGCCAACAGCACCGATCGCAGTTGCCACAAAACGTATTTTTGCAATTTGCGAAATAGCAGGGTACATTTGTTTCGTGTTGGCCTTACTTGCTTTAGCCGGAAACGTAATGTTATGGGCAATACTGTAATTATTTTCATTGGTAGTTAGGTTTTGAGGACGGGTAGGACGGGTGTCGGTGAGAGATATTTTTTAGGGGGTTTGTTGGATGTGGGTTAAATTGGTGTAGGGTTTTGGGACGGGTTGGACGGGTTGGACGGGTTGGACTATGGAATGTTTAGCCCTTCCACAATAGCCTTCACCCCATCCTGTACCTTGCGGTATGGGTGGTTAGGCGGGAAAAGTATTTTTTGCTTTCCGGGGTTGTAGCGGAAAATTTCGGCCTGGTTAACTCCCTTTTTGTCGATGGCGGTGGTTGCGGTATCGCCTTTTTTAATGGCATCGGCGGAAATGCTTTCGGGGTATTTGCCCACGCGAACCTGCACGGTGGTGCAGCGGCACCGCCAGCCGTTGGGTGGGAAGTAGGAATCCCAAAAAGGGTCGTTAACCGGAAGCGTTGTGTTGGCAAGCGCGGCATGGGTATCGCGCACACGGTCGTCCTGAGCGGTGCGGTACTGGAGGTTGTAGCGGTCGCCGTCCTTTTCGAAGTCGGCCCAGTGGGCAGCCATTTGGGCACTGGAGGTGGCGAAGATGTATTCGGCCTCCAGATAATTAACGTTGTAGGCTTTGTACACTGATTGCACCTCCTGACGGAACTGGTTGAAGGGCTTTATTTTGCCATCGGCGGTAAGCAGCATATCGGCGGCCTCGCGGAGTTGGGCGTGGGTTTTGTAGCCCGAAAACACAAATACATCGTTTTGCAAGGCTTGGAGCATGGCCTCGGGCGGTTGGTTGTCGGCAATGCCCTCGGCCAGTGCTTTGGACAGTACGCGGTTGGTTTCGGTTACCACGCCAAGCAGTGGCTTATCCTTTAGCATTTCAGGCTCGTACTTACCGGCTTTGTGCAGGTGCTTGATTGCAGCGGTGAACACACTTGCATTAAATGGCTGCAGGGCAGCATGCTGCCCTGTCAGGGATAGGGAAACATGTTGCCCTATAAGCCCTCCGCAGCAATCGCACGTTGTGTTATAGAGACCCGAAAGGTGTGCGCCTATTTTTTTTTCGGGTCGGGCTGAAAATTTGCGCCGGTTCCTCCAGAGCTTTGCTTGAGGCAGGTGAACTGTGTGCCGAACTTTAGGTTTATCCACTCCAGGTCGGGTTCCAGGTATTGCATAAAGCCGATGGTGCGTGTGTAAAGCTCCTCGGTATCTTCCTGCGGAAGGAACGCGAACACAAGGCCATCGGGTATAAGGCCAATACGGAACAATGCGGGGAGCACAAGGGTATTCATGTAACCTTCCACCAGCCGCTTATCGCTTTCGGCAAGGCGCATAAGCTGCTCCACGCTTACGGTTTCCTTGCTGAAATTGCCGTTTTTGGTATCCTGCCCAATAACGGCACCACTAAATAGGAGCGACATTTCGTTGTTGCACAGGGCTATGAGGTTGCCATACACATCGCCGGTGGTGCTTGCGCCTTTGGCAAACTCGAATGTTTCGGTTTCGTCGATAATAAACCAAGCGGCTGCGCCCATGTCGGTCATCATTTGCTCGGCACGGGTGAGCATGGCCGCGTCCTGGGTGTTGGTTTTCATTACCCGTGGCGGTATGCCATAAATTTCGCACAGCTCGCTCCAGCAGCTTTGGGCAAAGCGTTTGAAAAGGACGTGTGGCACGGCTTTGTTGAGCGTGCCCAGGTTGGAAGGCTCGCCAAACTCGAGCAGCCATGTTCCGTACTCCTTCGCATCGCGGAAAGGGATGCCGGTGGTGGCGGTTTCGTCGAACAACAGCAAGCCGGATTCGGGTATTATATTTTGACGTGGGAGCAGCACGGGGCGCAACACGCCAGTTTTATCGGTAACAAACTCGATAACGGTGGTACCGAAGGCTTCGGAATCGACAATGTGGCCAATTAGCTGTGCGAACCAAGGCAGGGAAGCAACCATAGCTGTTGTTTGCTCGTCGGGCGTATCGCCTTTTCGCAATGCGAAGGGAGCGGATACGGTGATGCTGCGGCGGTTGTGGAGCTGCGAGGATAGCAGCGCATCGAGCGAAATATCTTTATAAAGCAGGTGGAGCTTGGTGCGCTTGGGTGCGTCCATGTTTTCGGCCTGGCGCAAAGCGGCTTTCCAGGTTGCAATATCCTGCCGGGTGCGGAACACGGTCTTGGGCGCTATTTTGGTAACATAGCCATCGGTGCGCTTGGGAACTACCGGTATGCTTGATTTGGGTGCTGCTTGTTTAGCCATTAGATGTCGTGGTTAAATTTAGTTCGGCTTCCGTAACGGAATGCTTCTTGTGTGTCGGTGGCCATTTGCTCGGCTGATAGCACGGGCAGATCGGGGGCAATGGATGGTGCATCGGCATACTTGCCCACACCGGCTACCTTTTCGAGGAAGTCGATGGCACGGTCGTAGCGTTGCTGCACACGTTCCTGTAATATATCGACATTAGCCAACTGGGTTACATAGTACAGGGCAATGCTTTTGGTAAGGCCGAGTATGAGTGCGTTGCGATCGGTGCCGGTGGCATTGAATATGGTGGCCACATCGTACCTTGGCCTACCGTCGCGCCAGTGGCTTTGGCCGTTTGGCCGCAGGTAGCTTTTTACTTCCTCTATGGCACAGGCCACGGCCATGTCGGCGATGTCGGGGCTTGATTCGGTAATTTCGTCTAACTGGTACTCGTAGAGGACGGATTTAAGTTCGGGGTAGGTTAGGAACATAAGTGAAAAGTGAAAAGTGAAAAGTGAAGAGTGCCATTCGGTCGCACTATTAACCATTAACCATTAACTACTTTGTTATAAAGTAGGCTGATTTTTCGATGTGGGCTATGGTAACGCCTTTGCGGAACTTGCGCTGGTGGAGCAGCTCCTTTATGTTTTGCTTGGGCACGCAGATGGGCTTGCCGAAAAATGCGGTTACTATGTAGCGGCGGTTTTCGAGCTTGGCCAGGCGCAGGGCTTCCTTTACCTTTAGCTCCAGCCGGAACTTGTAAACACGGTTTGCAATGGCTTTGAAAAGCCATTTAAACGGTGCTATAATAAGCAGGTAGGCGACATAGAGCCAGGCAATGGGTTGGTATTTTAGGAGTGATTTCATTATTTCTGTTTATTGGGGAGGCGCGAAGCATCGCGCCTGTACGTTAATATTGTCGTGATTCGCGGCGGCCCATTTTGAAGGGTGCATCGTTGTTGCGGGTGCGCTTGCTTAGTAGCCATATTGCGCCTTCGAGGGCATCGGGTGCATCGTCGTGGCTTTTGCTTCCTTTCTCGAACATGAGGAGCTGATCGGCGAGTACAATCATGCCAGGGCTGTCCTTTTCCTTTTCGTTGAGCAAGACAAGCGAACGCTCGAAAAGTGGCGACATGGCTTCGATACGGGCGAATTTATCGGGCTTAGCCCGTTGGTCGCCCCGGATGGGGATGTGGCTGCCGGTGATGTTGCCAACGGTTTTGAACTCGTCCAATAGCAAATCCTGCATAAAGTTGGCTTCCATGTAATACAGCACGGGTACTTTACCGGCAACAAAATCCATTATGGTATAATGCCAGGCCACCATGTTGGTTACTGAGGTTTGGTCGGCAAAAGCACGGATAACATGAAATACGCCTTCGGCTGTTTTGCCTACCAACATGGTGGCTTTGTAGTCGGCGGTAGGTGAGTTTTTAAAACTGGGGTCGGTATAGCATACCAGGGTTTTGTACAGTTTGAGGTCGAGCATTTTTCCGAAACGGATGTGCTTGCGCTGAAACACGGCTCCCTCGTTGATGGGGTTGTTCATGTACTCCTTTTGGAAGCGGCGTTCGCCTATGAACTCGCGCATCTTGCGTATTTCATCGGGGGTGTAGTTTTCGCCCCACGAAGGCAGCCCTTTTTTGTCGAGGGCGTTAACGGTGGTATGGTACACGCCCGGGCGTTCGGCATAACGGCTCAGGATGCTATCCTTGCCAATTCGGTTACCGACCATAACGAACCTACCGCGCCCCATGGCCATGGTGCCGGCAAGGGCAGTAAGTGCCCACTCTAATACATCGCCTACGCGGCGGGGATTGCGGATCAGTACGTCATCGTCAATATCATCAATAACAATATAATCGGGGCGTTTGCCACGATCCTTTAAACCACGTGGGCTTTGGCCACGGCCTAATGCCACAAACAGGCAACCATCGGAGGTATGGAACTCGCCCTCGGCCCAAGAGCCTGATTTTACCTGTTCGCCATAATCGGCAATAAAGGCCTGGTTGTGCTGCAACTCGGCCTGTAGGTCGGAGAGCAGGCGTGTGGCCATATCCTCGCTTTTGCTCACCAGCACCATAACGGACATACCCCTTGGCTTTTGTATTTTGAGCCACAAAGGAATAAGGAGGCTTAGGTGCGAGCTTTTGGCATGGCCACGTGCCCACTCGAACAGGGCGCGGGTATCGTTATGCTTTAACAGGTAGTTGGCCGCATCGAGGTGGAACTTGCCGCACTTGGAAGTGGCGAGATGGGGAAAATAGGTTTCGACAAAAAACTGGTAGTCGCGCCGGGCACGGAGCCTACGGTCTTCGCGCACCTCGGGCGTGTCGGGCAGCACAAAGTCGTTGGACATGATCCACTGCACACGGTGGTTCCACCGGTTCTGGGCATCGCTTACCTGTTTTGCCATACTACTTTTTGATAATGGATGTTGCCTTTACAAGTTTTACCATTTTGGTACTTGTGAGGGTGAAACATGGCGAGAGTATAATGTTGACCCGGGTGCGCCAAACGTCCTCGAGTAAAAGTGCTGTTACTTTCCATTTGCTTTGCGTTTTAAAATGTATGAATCCTGAAGGCGAACGACAGCCTTTATAAAGCTGTCGGTAATTTCTTTATATCCTGCACGTTCGGCGATAAGGTAATCTTGAAACGCCATGAAGGTGGCTATTTCGTCGTCGACGGTACTGGTGCTTTTGAGGGATTTGAGCTGGTTAACGGCTTTGGCGAAGGAATCGGCAGAGAAGCTGTCGCCCTCCTTGTCGAGTATCTCGGAAATTTTGTGCAGGGTTTTCTGCATGAGGTCGTCGATGGAGATGGTGCGTGTGGCACGTTTAAGCTCCCAGCCTCCGGATTCCTTCCACGATTGGAGCGTGGGGGCCGATATTTCGACCTTTTTAGCGATGTCGTTTTGCGCAACGCCCTTCATATACAAGAGGTAAGCGTACTCGTACTTTTCGGGGTTGCGGGCTTGAACCCCCGGTTTTGCCTTTGTCATTCGGTGTATTTTTAGGCAAAGGTTAAACAGAAAAAGGAAAAACAATACAATGTTTATAATGGTTAAACACTTATGTATAACCATTATAAAGTTATTTGCAAGGGGCAGAAAGGGGGAGTATGTTTGCGGCCTGAAACGAGGGATTGGGGTTTAGGGTTTAGGGGTTGCCCAGCCGATACCAACCGCCCATAAATTAAAAAAAGAACGCTATGCCAACTTTTGTGCTAAACGATGAAGCCAACATGACCGCCCACGGCTTTATGCTGATGACCAGTGGCGGGAAGCTTGAACGCTTTAAGGAAAACCCGGTGATGCTTGATTCGCACGATGAGAGCAAGGTTATAGGCAAATGGCTTAACCCGCGGGTGGAGGGCACCCGGCTTGTGGCGGATACCGAATTTGACAAGGACGACCCGGAAGCCATGAAGCTGCAAGGCAAGGTGGAGCGAGGCTACATACGTGGCGCAAGCATGGGCATACGGATAAACGATGCCGAAATGCGCGACATGCCGGGCGTGGGCAAAGTGCCAGTGCTAACGGACTGGGAACTGCTGGAGGCTTCGCTGGTGGCAGTGCCAAGCAACGCAGGATCGCTGCGGCTGTATGCCGGTGATGGGAAAACGCTGCTGAAAGCGGAAGAAATAAAATTATCAATTGCAAGCATCATAAACCAAAAACAGACCATGGAAAAAATCACCTTATCAGCCGAGAGCTGCAAAGCATTAGGCATTGGCAAAGAACCGGAACAGGCAGAGCTTAACGCCGCCATAATGGAACTGAGCGCGAAAAACACCACTTTGGAAGCCGCCAAGGCCGCAGCCGAAAAGGAGCTGAGCGGCCACAGGGCAGCCCTTGCTGCCGAGCTTGTGGACACGGCCATAAAAGAAGGCCGACTAACCGCCGACCGCAAAGAGAGCTTTGTGAAATTGGCCACATCCGATTACAAACAGGCAAAGGACATTATAGATGCACTGCCTGCAAAAGAAACCTTTAGCGACAAAACCCGAACCGGAAGCAAAGCACCCGCTGACCGCGAAGGATGGGACTATATGCGCTGGCTAAAAGAAGACGGCAAAGGCTTGACCGCGATGCAGAAAAACGACCCAGAGGCATTTGCGACATTGAAAGCAGGGTATAAGAGCAATAATTAGGGGTTAGGGGTTGGGATTTAGGGGTTACCCTACTAAACCCATCAACCTATGAACCCATCAACCATTACCAACCAAACAAAAAAAACGATGAAAAAACGATTGAACTTTGGCAGCCTGATGTTTAACATGGTGGTTGCGCTATTATTTTCGGCGGCCTGTGGCATAGCCGCGCTCCCTGCAGTGGGGGCAAGCTTGGTGGCAGGCACGGCCATGAGCTTTATGGACAAGGCACCGGGCATGTTGTTTGCCGGCGTGCAAAAGGAAATATGGACGGATATGCTGTTAGAGGGCTTTTACCCAAGCGGCAGCTTTATAGCCGAGGCCAGGGACATGAGCAGCTTTGTAGAATTTAACACCATAAACTTTGCCGAGGCAGGTGCCAACCCAAGCGTGCTATTAGACAATGCCAGTTACCCAATAGGAACCAGCCAGCGTACCGATACCGCCAAGACTTTAGCCTTGCGCACCCTTGATACCACCAGTACCATAGTACGCAACGTGGAAGCGATGGAAAGTGCCTACGACAAAATGGCCAGCGTGATATACGGCCATAAACAAGAGCTGCAGCGCACCGCCATTAAATTGGCCGCATGGAACTTTGCGCCCCAAAGCGATACCACCCTTACCCCTGTGATAGCCGCCACCGGTACTTTGCCATCAGGCTTGCGCCGGAAACTGACCTTTGCCGATGTGCTTATGCTGGTGAAACGCTTTAACCTTGCCGACATACCCGAAAATGGGCGCGTGTTGGTGCTTAACCCCAACCACGAAACCGACCTGATGGAAGCCGACCTTGCATTGTACAAAGCGGCATTGGCCGGCAACATGCTGTTCGGGTTCAAACTGTTCCGTACCAGTGCCACGCCTGTATATATAGCCGCTGGCACAAAAGTGGCCTACGGCACAGCGGCTGCACCGTCAACTGATATGTATGCCTCGTTAGCGTTCCAAAAGGACGAAGTGATGAAGGCGATTGGCACGGTAGAGATGTTTGCCACCTATAAAGACCCGGGCCATAAAGGCGATGTGATAAACTTCCAGATGCGTTATTTGGCGACTTCGCTGCGCACCAAAGGGATTGCGGCACTGTTTTCGCCAGCCGTTTAAAAAGAGCAACCACCCCAGAAAGGGGCGTGAAACCGCGAGGGAGTAACGCCCCTGTGTTAACAAAGCAAACTGATGAGCGAATTTGAAACATGGGTTTATAGGGGCTTGATAGTGGGATTGTTCGCACTTGTGGCATGGGCCGTAAAAGGCTTCGCCACCAAGATTACCGATAAACTGGACGAACTGATAGAGGCGATGAACGCACTTTCGGGCAAGAACATTGCCCACGATGGGCAGATAAAGCAGGTGGTTGACCAACAGGCCGACCACGCCAAAAGGCTGAACGACCACGGGGGCAGGATACGCACATTGGAGATAAAACATGCCGAAGGATGCCGAAAACCATAACAAACAGAAACGATGATAGAAAGGGTATTCAAAAACACGCTCACCACAGTATTAGGCTTATTGTCCTTGATATTTGCGGCCTTTTTGCTTATTTTCAAGGATATAAGCTGGGAGCAGTTTACGGCCTTTTTGCCCTTTTGCATCACGCTGATATGGGCTAAGGACAGCCTTGTAACGGATATATTCAAGCCCAGGAACTCCCTCCCGATCCTACTGGTATCCTTGCTCCTGGCTGGCGGGTGCTGCACCCAAAAACGATGCGCACAAAAGTACCCAGTGGCGCAGAGTGCCAGCGATAGCTCAGCGGTTACGGCCACTGAGAGTGTCCAGGAGAAGGATTCCATAACATACCTGCCTGCCGACAGCTCGTGGCTGAAAGCCCTGGTGGAGTGCGATACGTACGGGAACGTACTGTTTAAAGAACTGCAAGGGTACAAGAACGGCAAAAACGTGGAAGTGCCCATGGTAACGGTAAGCGGAAACGTGCTGACCGTGAAATGCAAAATTGATTCGATGGCGGTGTATAACCACTATGTGAAGAGCGTTAAAAAAGAAACACAATACCGCGACCGCAAGGTAACGGAAACAAAATACACAAACATACTGAGCAAGTGGCAAAAGACACAGGTCCTGTTTTTTTGGATAGAAAGCGCACTGCTGCTTTTGTTCAGCTTTTTATTCATCTCTAAAATGTTACGATAATGACACAGAAGAAAACCATACCGGACGAAAAGCCGGAAACCGCCGCCACCGCGCAGGCTTACGACAAGCAGCGCGCCAAGGAGGTATTCGACACGCACAGTGTTGACGAAATATACTTTACCAGCGACGGCACCTGCTTTACCGAGGAGCAACACGCCCGGGCACATGCCAATAATTTGATTGATGGCACAGTAACCCCGGTTAAAAGACAGGAGGCATAATGTTACCAAGGGTATTTATACAATTTTTGAACGGTGCGCTGGGGCAGGTAGAGGCCAGCGAGGACGGCGTTGTAGGCGTGCTGACCACTGGAGTTACCGTTAGCACCACCTTTGTGCTGAACACTACCTATAAGCTGACCAAGTTCGACGACCTGACCCCACTGGGCATTACCCAAGGGAACAACCCTGGAATTTGGAAGCTTATGACAGATCTATACAGCCAGAACCCGAACGGGGCCGAAGTATGGCTAAAGGGGTTTGCCAATACCGTAAACATGACCGACATGGTCACCAGAACCACGGTAAACGGGGTGCAGGAAATGTTGCAGACCGCCAATGGGCGCATACGCACCCTGATAGTACACCGCACCCCAGTGACCTATACCCCAACGATTACAGCGGGGCTGGATGCCGAAGTTATTACCGCCATAGCACAGGCACAGATTACAGCGAATTGGGCAGTGGACACGCTGAAAGCACCGCTTTTTGTGGCCATATCAGGGCTATATTTCAGCGGCGTTGGCTCCGCGCTTACAGCCATCAACACCGGGACCAACAACCGCGTATGCGTTATGGTTGGCGATACGGTAAGCGGCAGTAATGGATGTGCCATTGGGCTGCTGGCAGGCAAAATTGCTGCCGTACCCGTGCAGCGCAATATTGGCAGGGTGAAGGATGGCGCAGTGTTAGGCGTTACAACGGCATACTATGCCGCAACAAAACTGGAATCGAACGATGTAACAGTTGTACACGACGGAGGATATATAACGCTGCGCACCCATGTGGGCCGATCAGGGTATTACTTTGTTGATGGCCCATTGGCCGCACCTACAACCGATGACTACAGCCAGATTACGGCACGGCGCACGGTTGACAAAGCTTTCCGCATAGCGTACACCACGCTTGTAAACGAAATGCTGGACGAGGTAAGCGTTACCGACAAAGGCAAGATTTCGGTTGCTTATGCCAAGAGCATAGAGAGCAAGGTGGAAAACGCCATTATAAACAGCATGACCGCCAATGGCGAATTGGGCAACGACCCCGGCGACCAGAACGACACGGGCGTGAGCTGCTGGATAAACACCGACCAGAACATTGTGGCCACCGGCCAAGTGAACGTAACCCTAAAGGTGAAGCCTTATGGCTACGCCAAGTATATTGTAGTTTCGTTGGGATTTAAAACTTTAACCGCATAGAACCATGGCATTTGATAGCAGACAATACGAATTCAACGACCTGACCCTCGAAATGGGGGGCAGGATAGTTACAGGTTTCCGTGGTGTGAAATACAGCACCAAACAGGAAAAGGAACTGCTTTACGGCAAAGGCAACGAGCCGCTGAGCATACAAAAAGGCAACATAAGCTACGAAGGCGAAGTTACCGTATTGCAGAGCGAGCTTGAAACGCTGCGCCTGTTGGGCGGCGGATCGGTGCTTGGGCTTAGCCTTAACGCCACCGTGTGCTATGGCAACCCCGCCAACGGCGATATGCTTATTATTGACAAAATCCGTGGCCTACAGTTTACCGAAGATGGCAAGGAAATGAAACAAGGCGACAAAAACATGGAGATAACACTCCCGTTTATCTGCCTGCGCATAGAGAACCAAAAACCTTAACCTTACGCTTGCCGCGTTACCCCCGGGCTGCCATTGCACTTACGCCGTGATAATGGCAGCCTTTTTTGTAAGGGCGCAATACTTGCGCCCCAAACCCTTAAAAAAACAAACAAAATGAGTGAAGCATTGGAATTGATAGGGCAGGCCACCCCTGAACAAATAGAAGGCTGGAAGAAAAAACACGGAAAGATTTACGGTATCATAGTGGATGGGCATATTGCCTATTTGAAAAAACCGGACAGGAAAACATTGGGATACGCCAGCACGGTAGGCGCAAAGGACCCGATAAAGTTTAATGAAGTAGTGTTGGCCAATTGCTTTGTGGGCGGCAGCGAAGCGGTGAAAACCGATGATGAACTGTTTTTTGGTGCCAGTGCCAAATTGGTTGACATTATACAGGTAAAAGAGGCCGAACTGGTAAACTTTTAGAGGCTGCCAGGGTAGAGGACTGGGAACTGGTGCGCATAGCCAATGCACAACTGTGTTACTATATGCACATTCCCGATCCTGACAGCCTCACCGATGAAGACTGGGCCATGAGGCTTAAAGAATTGGAGTGGATAAGGAAAAAAGAGGGGGAGGGGAATAAGCGTCAATAAAATGTAAGCGTGATTAGGCTAACGAATATAAGTAGGAAGAATGTTAAAATAAAGGCCGAAACGAAAGGGCGTTCGTGGAACGACTTTAAAGCAATGACGAGTGGTGTAATTAATACGCCTATACTATAAGCAACAAAGGCAAGCAGGACCGACAGAATCACTAAACCAAAAACAAACATCAAGACTTCCATGGCGCATATATTAGAGTACACTTTATCATTGCAGGATAAATTTTCTGCTAAGTTACAACAAATAGGCGTAAATACATATGCCGCATTAGGAATTTTCGCTAAACTCCAACAACAGACAGTATCCGTAAATTCAATAATTTCGGGCATGGGCAATAGTGTTGGGACGCTTTCACAAAAATTGGGGCTACTAAAGCAGGAAAGGGACTGGATACCGGAGGAGAATATTGACGATATTAAACGCTATAATTCAGAAATTAATAAACTGGAAGATAAAATACAGCGGCTACAGACAGTTAACCCCGGCAGTGGGCTTAAAAAAATAGCTGGCGAAAGCGGTAAATTAAGCGGTAGCTTCCAGGACTTGCGGAGACGAATTGATTCATTAAAGGCAGAACGGGAAATATTGCCGATTTCCGGCTTGGCTACAGTTAGGGCTTATACATCGGAAATCAACAAGCTTGAAGGTAAACTTGGACGGTTAACAAAGCTTAATGGAAGTCCGGTAAAAACAATGTTCAAAGATGCGCTATCAAATATCCCATTTGCGGATTTGGCAACCAACCCACTTGTAGCCGGGGCGGCTGTGTTTGTGGGTGCGGTAAAAGAAGGCTTTAAAAACGATATGGCGGGCGTTGCTTTTGAAACATTGCTTGGGGATAAAGCTAAGGCGAAAGGAATGGTAGCTGGTATCCGCCAATATGCCAATGTAAGCCCTTACGAAAACATGCCGATGCAAGAGAACGCAAAAATGATGCTTGCCTTTGGTATTGCCAGCGACAAAGTACTTCCAAGTTTGAAAATGCTTGGCGATGTCGCTATGGGGGATACCAACAAAATGAGTTTGCTCACACTGGCTTTTTCGCAAACGGCGTCAGCCGGAAAATTAACTGGGCAGGATTTATTGCAAATGATTAATGCCGGGTTTAACCCGCTGCAGGAAATCAGCAAAATGACTGGTCGGTCGCTGGGAGACTTGCGCAAAGACATGGAAAAGGGGAGTATCAGTTCTGAAATGGTTGCTAAAGCTTTTGAACATGCAACGGCAAAAGGTGGCAGGTTTTATGGCATGACCGAGAAAATGGGGCAATCTGCCCAGGGTCAATTTTCGACGTTAATAGATACCGCAAAAACTGTACTGCTTCAATTATATGATATTATAAGCCCGATAATAATACCGGCTTTTAAAGCTTTCACAAAAATTATTGAAGGGGTAAAGGGTGCAATACAATATCTGGTATATCGTTGGCAACGCCTAAATGAGCTTTTGGGAGAAGGTAATACCGCCGCAGTTATAATTACGTCAGCAATTGCTGGAATAGTTGGGGTAATGATGCTACATTCAATATGGACTGGCATAGTTACCGGGGCTACTTGGCTTTGGAATACAGCACAGGCCGCGCTCAATTCAACATTTTGGACTAACCCGGTTACTTGGATAATTGCCGGTATAATAGCATTAATAGCGGCTATTGCATACGTTGTTTATAAGACCGATGGCTGGGCTAAGTTATGGGATGGGGTGGTAGCCTACCTTGGCATGACCTGGGTTGCCTTTAAAGAATCGTTTTTGGTGCAATGGCTTGAAATACAAGATTCGTTTTTAAAGGGTGTTGAGCTAATACAAAAAGCATGGTATAAAGTACAAAGCCTTTGGGATAAGAATGGGGCTTCCGCAGGATTGGCGCAATTATCTGATGAAAGTGCAAAAAGAGCCGAAGAAATAGCTGGCCATAGAAAAAGTGTGGCCGATTTTAAAAGCACCGGTGAAAGAGCCTTGAAAAATGGAATTGATGCCCTGCAATGGAATGGCAACAGAAAAATTAGCGATGGTATCAACTCGCTTAAAGAGCAACTTGGCATTTCCCCTAATGGAATTGCAACGCCTGAAATTCCGGGACTGACTCCCGATGATAAGAACACAGGGAACAACAATGCAAATAAAGTAACCGATGCCATAAGCTCCGGAGGCTCGCGAAGCTCCAACACCACCATCACCTTTAAGAACCTGATCGAAAATATTGTGTTCGATGGAAACTTGGCCGATAAACGGGCAGACCTGGAGCGCGAAGTAAGTAGCGCGGTTATGCGGATATTGGCAATGGCACAGGCAAGTGGATAATTGATAATGGTTAATTGATAATGGATAATTGACAATGGACAATGGATAATTGATAATGGATAATGGATAGGAATATAATCATAGCACCGGGATTCAACTTGCCACCGTACTGGCTACAAAGCCATTATAAGGCGTTGAGCCATTACCCTGTTACCTTCGTTAGGAAGGGGCATGTGTTTTACTTCCCTATGGAACCGTTTATTTCGGTAAGTTTCAAAAACATTATTACCCGGCGCACCATAAGCAAAGGCACAAAACGTGGCACGGTAAAGGAACGCTGGACGGAAGACGATGCCGAAATTACCTTCTCGGGCGTGTTTATAAACGCATACAACCAGTTCCCCGATGAAGTGCAAAAATTACAGGAGTTCTTTAACGCCCGTGAGGCAATTGAGGTGCATTGCGAATTGCTGAACGGGATGGATATTAACAAAATAGTGATCGAGAGCCTCGACTTTCCGCATACCAAAGGAGCCGATACCCAGCAATTCGAGATCAAGGCTTACAGCGACGATGTGTTTCAACTTTTAATAGAAAATTGATGTTCGATTTGACCTGGCAAATTAAGATAGGCAAATTTACGCTCACCATGTTGGAGAGCGTTACCATTGTGCGATCGGTAGAGCAGTTGAGCGACACCGCCGAAATAGTGCTGCCCGGTTCGTGCTTTAACAAGGCCATTGAAGTTGAAAGCAAGATAAAGCGTGGCGACGATGTTACCATAAAGGCAGGGTACGATGGCAAATTTGAAACGGAGTTCACCGGGTTTCTGGAAGCAATCGCCACCGACGATGGAAGCATAAAGCTGATATGCGAAGATGGTATTTACAACTTCCGCAAACCAATTGCGGATAAAGAGTTTACCAACTGCGATGTAAAGGATTTGCTGAATTATGTTTGCTCACAGATAAAAGGCTACAAATTAAGCTGCGATTACTCCTTCAAATACGATAAATACGTTATCAAGGGCAATACAGGCCACGACATCCTAAAGAAAATACAGGATGAAACCAAAGCCAATATTTACATAAAGGAAACCACCAACGGGAAAGTGCTGCACGTACACCCACAGTACAAAGAGGTTTTCGGCAAAGCGGAATACAGTTACCAGGAAAACATAGAAAAAAGCGAACTGGAGTATAAAATTGCCGAGGATAGGCCGTTCGAGGTAATTGTTGAGGGGAAAGGGCTTGATGGCAAAGTGATACGCGAAACCGCCGGTAACAAAGGCGGCGACAGTGAAACCATAAAACGGGAAGGCGTGAGCGATAGGGCCTCGCTCAAGAAATTGGCGGAGGAGTATGCGAAGCGCAAAAGCTATACCGGCTACTCGGGAAGTTTTACCGGTTGGCTGATACCCTTTTGCGATGCCGGGTATAAAGTAAAGATTACCGATGCCGATTACAAAATCAAGGACGGCGAGTACTATGTGCTTTCCGTTGAAACCAAAATAAGCAGTGCCGGTGGCGAGCGCAAAATTACCGTGGGGGCAAAAATATGAGCGACAAAACAAGCAACATAAGGCAAGCCATACAAAGCATTGCCCACTCGGTAAAACCGGGAAGCAGCTTGTTTGTTGCCGAAATTACCGCCGTGGCCGAAACCGACTGCACGGTAAAGCTTGGCGAAATGGAGCTTACCAAGGTGAGGCTTTTCAGCCAACCTACCGAAGCCGGTAACTTGCTGCTGAAACCCCAAGTGGGGAGCATGGCCATAATAGCCGACCTGAGCATGGGCGACTACCGCGATCTGGTAGTTATACAGGCTGATAAATTAGACACGGTACAGTATCTGCAAGGTGAGCTTACCGTGCTGATTGATGGCGCAAACGGTATTGTAAAAATAGAAAACGGCCTTACACTGCTGGTTGATGGGGCGGATGGGAAGCTATCCGTGTTCAACGACAGCAAGAACCTAAAGGACTTGTTTGTTTCGCTAAAGGACATTATACAAACGCTTACCGTAAGCACACCAGCCGGACCCAGCGGAACGCCACTGCCCCCAACACTGACAAAACTCACAACCTTTGAAACCGATTTTAACAGCCTTTTAAAATAGATTGAAATGGCATTGAACAAAGCAGCACTTAAAGCAGGCATACAAAGCCTGGCACAGGATATAACCGAAAACGAAGGCTCCTACTCCGATTTTGCCGATGGGATGGCCGACCTGATAGATACGTTTGTTAAGTCGGGAACTGTTACGGTTGCTTCCGGTATTGCCGTGGCCACAGCCGGATCTGCCACGGCTCAAACCGGTGCAACCACCGCCATAGGAACCGGAACTATAAGCTAAACGACATGAACACCCAAAACGATATTTTATTAACGGATACCTACGACCTGCTTGCGCAGGGTGGCGACCTGGTTACAGGTGATTGCCTGATACAGCAACAAGCTTTGCTGCTTGCGGCTGGCGAAGGCGAATGGAAGCAGTCGCCGGTGGTGGGCGTGGGACTGGATGCCTACTTGTTGGACGAAAGCGAAGCGGCAGCATTTAGAAAAATACGCGGCCAGTTTAAATCGGACGGCTTGCTGATAAGCGTATTGAAAAAACAAACCGATGGAAACCTTATAATACAATCGCAACATGCGTAGCGTAATTTCACAGTCGGGGCAAAGCATTTGGGACATAGCCCTTGCCCACATGGGCAGCATTGACGAGGTCTTTTATTTGCTGAAGCTGAACCCCGCAATTAGGATTGACCAAACCATCCCCACCGGCACAGAGGTATTTGTGCCCGAATCGCCAACCAAACAGCGCGTGGTAGATTATTACGTGCTCAACAATTTAAACCCTTCAACCGGACTGGTATAATGGCACGGACAATAGAAGAAATTTACGATTCGCTCAACCAGGCAAAAGGCAACATGGCCGAGTTGGGCGTGTATGTTAACGGTGATGCCAACAGCATTGATACCGCCAAACAATTGGTGAACGATGTGCGCACCGCCTCCAAAGTTGCGGTATGGCGGCTATGGCTATGGATAATGGCCGTTGGTAGCTGGGTTGTGGAAAACCTGCAGGATGCCCACGAGGCAAAGATAAACGCCATTATTGCCGCTGATAAGCCGCACACCCTCAACTGGTATGCCGCCGAAAGCAAGAAATTCCAATACGGCCATGTTATCGAATGGCTTACCGACCATTTCGCATACAGCACCATTGATGAAAACGCGAAGATTGTAAAGTATGCTGCTGCCACCGAAAACACCACTGGCGGCATTACCATTAAGGCAATGAAAGAAGGCCGTGCAGTGCTTACCGTGCCAGAACTGAACGCATTTGGCTCTTTTTGGGCTAAATGGAAGGATGCCGGTGTGGCACTGGAGTGCATTAGTGAGCCGGTTGACAGGCTGAGTTTCGACGTGAGGATTTACCGCAATAGGGCCATATTGAATGCCGATAATTCATTGATTGCCGATCCATCCCGGAATGCTGTTACCGATCCGGCCACCGCCTACCTCGAATCGGTTGACTTTAACGGCACTGTGTACTTGCTTGAGCTTATACAGATGATAAAGAACCAACCGGGCATTACAAACGTAATACTTACTGCGGGGTACATATCAAACGGAACATGGAGTGCTGATGGAAACTGGACGGTAATACCAGATTCGGGGTTTTGCGAAATGGATTGGACGGCTTGCACAATAACATATAGCGGCGAATAATGGCAGGTTTTGTATCTATATTCAGGCTAAGTACGTTGCACACCCCGTTTGTGCTCAGGGCGGCAATCCGGCTTACCGGGTTCGTGAGGGTTTTTATGTCGTACATACAATATTTGTGCTTGAGGCACGAACTGTTTGCCCTCGATACTGCCCTGATGGCTTATGCCACCCCACAGGTGTGCTACCTCGAAAAAATGCTTCAGTTGCACATATCGCCCCAAGCGGTTATTAACCCACACCCGGTTGATGTGGTTATGTACCGCGAAGACGAACTTTCGGGAACGGGGTTGCTTATTGATGAAACGGGTGGGCAACTGTTTTACACCGATGCCGAATTTGGGCTTGCCGAATTCACGGTATTGCTACCGGCTGCCGTATCGCCATTTCTGTTGCCTTATGCCCGGCAAATACTTGATGGAAACAAACTGCCGGGAACGGCCTATACCATATTACTGCGATGAAAAAACTTAAATTTATAGCGGGCGGACAGCCCTTTAGGAGCACAGATTTTGAAGTGCTGCAAAATGCGAACATACAAAGCTTTAAAGAGCTGCTCGACGGAATGACAAATGAATTGGCGATACTTTCAGGGGTTGCCTCTGATATGCCAATTGTAGAAGTGCTTAACACCCCGTTCACCATTTCGGCTGGCTATGTTTACGACCTGGTGGAATTATGCCGTGTGCCAGCAGCAACTTTTAATTACAATGCAACCAAAGTGCTTTATTTGCGGTTGCAAGTTTTGGATACTTCGGAACGACTTATAGGCGGATCCTCACTGGCCGTAATGACTGAAAGGCTTTACAACCTGCAATACTATTCCACTGCGCGTGTTGAGGGCGATATTATCCTGTCCGATGCTCCGCGCCTGGCAATGGTTACAAAGGATGCGCTGCTAATACAACCGGGCGGCCACCTTAGCAGCCTAAAAACTGGGTTTACCGCTACCGTTGGATCGGGGTTGTATTGCCACACGAATGATTGTGGGGAGGCACTCATTAGGTGTACGTTTACGGCAACCACTACCAGCGGGGCTTTATGTGATGTACTCCCTGCCGAAATGCGCCCCAAGGTAGAAACGTTAGGCTTTTTTATGGCGGGGACTAGCATACGGCCTTTATTGATAAAAACCGATGGCAATATTGAAGTGTCCGGGGTTCTCACCTCCGGGAGCAATGTTATCATGTTCCGCTACAGCACGGAATTTACGCTTTAGGAATAACAAAAAGCGATTAATGCAAAAAGCCACCCGATCAGGTGGCTTTTTTTATTGGTAACGGGAAGGCATCGGTATTACCCACTCTTGAAAGAACATTAGAAAGGTGTTTAATAAGTATTGCAAAAGGCATAATAAAGCGGATTCCTCAGGTTGATGCTTATGCATCATACGATTCTAAACTGTAGTGTGTGCGTAAAATACTGCACAATTCGTTTTAATTTTACTGCACAATTCGTTTTTGCGATTATATATTGATTTAGTATTTATTGTTAAACTGATTTACTGTTATTTTGATTCGTTGTTGTGATTTACACGTATAAACTGTTGAGCAAACGGGGGTAATGACAAACGTTTTACTATCTTAGCGTGCACCACGCACTAGCTTGCGGTTTAA
>CAIRHD010000497.1 GCA_903878265.1 uncultured Bacteroidales bacterium
CCGGCGAACTGGTTTACAACTACTGGATGCCTGCATCTGATACAGTCGTTGTGCCGGATGATGCAGTACCCGGAACGACCCGGATGCGGGTAATCGCTTATTGGCAGGAACAAAAGGGGGCCACAAACGTGGTGAATGACCCCGGTTGCCCTTATTTTGCGTATGGGGCTGGAGAAACCGAAGATTATCAGATCACGGTTTTGCCTGGATCTCCCATGGCTTACCAATCTGCCAATGTTTTCCAGTGCGATACATTACCGCCTGTTACCCGAGGTACAACCAACAGAGGAATCATCGGCATTAAAGTGAATATTGCCGGATCCATTTCACCCATAAGTGCTACCGCTTTCAACCTCACTTCCGACGGTAGTACCAACTTTTCCCACGACATCTCACAGGCCAGGATATACTATACCGGCCACGATTCCATCTTTTCTGCAATCAATCTCTTTAACTCAGCCTCCGACTTATCTGCTCCAATTACCGGGAACAGGCAGTTAACAGCCGGATCCAATTACTTCTGGGTTGCTTACGATGCTAGGGATACTGCCACGATCGGTAATTTCCTGGATGCTGCGTGCAACAGCATTATTCTTACTGGATCCGGAACCCATGTCCCAATTGTAACTTCGCCTTACGGGAAACAAACGATAGGTTATTGTATTCCCTTGTTTCCTGACACTTCGGTATGTAGCAAGGGAGCGGCCATCAATAATTTTTCAACCACCGGAGGAACTACCAATATCACCAACCTGAACAATGGCTGCCCTGCCAATTCGCACTGTTATTCAAATTTTACTAATCAGATTGTTTCAGTAGGTCAGGGTTCTAGTTTTAGTTTTTATTATTCATGCATGGGAGGGACGCCTAGTTTTTTTATACTGGCAGACTGGAATCAGGACTTCGATTTTGATGATGAAAATGAAACGGTTTATGTAAATACCGATGAATCTGAAAACGAGCTTTTCGGTGAAATTACCATTCCAAATAATGCATTAATCGGGTCAACAAGATTTCGTTTGATCACAAATTCAATTTATGGCATGAAGAGTTCAATTACTTCAGGATGTGGCTATACCAAGGATTGGGGAGAAACGGAAGACTACACAATTAATATTATCCCTGCCACACCGACCAAAACCTTAAACCTTACCGCTTTCCTCGAAGGTTTGTACCCCGAATCTGGCGGTATCGCAATGAGCAAAGCCCGAAACGCAAGCGACGAGCAGTTTCCAGGAACCACTGCCGATATTATAACAGTTGAATTGCACGATGCGGTTTCTCCATTTATGCTTGCCGGTGGCCCATACACTGCAAACCTGAACATAGGTGGGACTGCTTCCTTAAGCATACCCGCAGCCTTTAGTGCAAGTTATTACATAGTGGTAAAACACCGGAACAGCATACAAACATGGTCAGCAAACCCGGTTTCTTTTTCTGGCAGTACTATATATTACAACTTCAGCACAGCCGCCACTACCGCTTATGGAAACAACCTGAAACAAATAGGGCCGCTGTTCCTGATTTATTGTGGGGATGTGAACCAGGATGGAATCGTAAATGCCCTCGACCAAGCTGAACTTGAAACCGCTGCCGTTGGCTTTGTTATGGGATACCTCACTACCGATGTTAATGGCGATGGAATTGTGGATGCTTTCGACCTGATACTAACCGACAACAATGCGGCTGGGTTTGTGATGGTGAAAAAGCCTTGATATGCTCAGTAACTCACAATTATACAGAGGCTGTTTTTTTCGGGACAGCCTCTAAAATTCTCATCATCACATTGATCCAATTGGCATTATGCCTTAATTATGAAGATTAAAACCAATTTCAGGTTTTCGGGCTTGAAGTACTCCTTCCGCTTGCTTTTTGTTTGAACCTTAAAATCGAATTCTATAAACTTTCCTTTTTACCATTCTAAAAAAAACAACCGTATGAAAACACTTTACAGACTGCTTTTTGTTTTTTCCTTTTTTTCCATCCAGATGCCCACATTTGCCATTGCAATTACAGGAGATACGGCCACCAACATCACCTTTTACAGCGCAAAGCTGAATGGGATTGTAAACCCTTCCGGGATTCCGACTGCCGTAAGTTTTGAACTTGGCACTGACCTTACGTATGGTTATACTATCGTTGCTACGCCCGACAGCATCGAAGGTTTCGATCCGGTGGCTTTTGAAACGGAGATCAAGGGAATCGCTGCAGGCACAACCTATCATTTCAGGGTAAAAACCGTAAACAGTCAGGGAACAATTTATGGCGATGATAAGACATTCACCACTGTTGCAACGCCAGCAAATAACTTTACCTTCTCAGCAAAAAGATCGATCAGTAAAGTTGGTGTTTACACAGATATTGCGGCTAACGGATTGATCATTCCTGTTAGCAATTACGACAATTGCAACTCTGCACCGGTTAATATTGGTTTCGATTTCTACTTTTCCGGGGCAACTTTCAGCCAGTTTATTTTAAACACCAATGGTTTTATCAAACTTGGGAATGTATGGCCTGCCGATTCAGTACAGTTTTTTAATTCTCCTATCGGTTGGGGACCTGATATGGGAGGCATATTCAGCAGCCCGCATTTTGCCGATGTTTTTCTCCTCAGCCCTTTCAACCATGATCTTCAGGCCGGAACAAATCCTCCTGAATTCAGGGTTTTTACCGAAGGAACCACGGGCAACAGGGTTTGTACTATTCAGTTTAAGAATTTACAGGAAAAAGAGGAACCACCCTACCGGCAATTCAATAACATCGAATTTCAGATCTGCCTGTACGAAATCACCAATGTAATCGAATTCAAATATGGAACATGGCAATTCTCAAATAATCCTACCTTGGAACGCTCGGCAGCCATCGGAATAAAAGGAAGCGGCAACACCGATAACCAGTTTATTACGGTAAGCACATGGTATCCTTATAAGTGGAACGAAGTCGATTTTTATGAGTTCAACTATATCCCCGAATGGTATCCGTTTTATTTCGGGCAAGCGCCAAATCCCAACCCTGTACCTGGCAGTATGTTCATTTTTAGCCCGAAACAGGTTCATGATGCCACAGTGAGTTCCATACAGACCATGGGAAAACTGCCAATTCCCTTTGGATTGCCACACACCCCTGCAACCTATATTCAAAATACAGGTTATGATACACTTACAAACATTGTGGTGAACATGACAATTTCTGGCAGCAACACGTTTTCGGGAACAAAAACAATTGCGCTTTTAAAACCCGATTCAGGCACGGTTGTTGAATTTCCTGGGTTTGACCCTTCCGTAAAAGGATATAACACGATAAATGTTACCATTTCCAACGATGATTTTATGCAAGACAATACAAAATTATTTGTTCAGAAAATATGCGATGATGCTTATCATTATTGTGATTCAATGCCAGTCTGGTTTGCTTATGGATTTTCGTGGGGAAGCACGCCGGGTTCGCCGGGAGGGCTGTGGCTTGCCAAGTACCACATAAACGGCGTGAAAAACATACGGGCAGCCAAGATTGGGCTTGGAGGCGGTACCGGTCAAAATATATATGCCGTTGTTTTAAATTCTTCAGGCCTTGTTGTTGCACAATCAGCCAATTACTCGCTTACGGATGAACATTCATGGCAGTACCATACATTCGATTTTCCCAACCCACCGGTGATTGCAAACGACAATTTCTATATAGGCCTCGCACAGACCGAAAGCCCGGATGCTTATTTCCCCATGGGTTTCCAAACCGAAGAACCAAACCGCAGGAATGCGTTTTACACGGCACCGCTGGGAGGTGGAAATATAACTGAATCAGTGGGCGGTTCTGGGCGTTATAGCATCGAAGCGGTTCTGGATTCGGGTTATTGCATGCCAACTTATGCTTATGCCTGTAATCCCAATTATCATAATATCAATTCCGTTTCCACAACCGAAGGGACAACGAACATTTCGAACCTGAATACTGGTTGTACAGGGAATGCAAATAATTACACATTTTACCCCGAACAGATCGTTACTGTTGAACAAGGCGCTTTTTTCAATTTTCGGGTCGAAGGTGGTTTTGCTTTAGGGAACTTGGATATTTGGGCTGACTGGAATGGGGACGGCGATTTTCTGGATGCCAATGAATTGGCATTTAGCATTGGACCACTCAACGCGCAGGTAATCACCGGTACAATCAATGTCCCAGCAACATCGGCTACTGGAAATACCCGGCTTCGTTTTATAGCGCATAATTCGCCACCCGCCAATTCCTGTGGAGTTTTCAGCTTGGGCGAAACCGAAGATTATTCGCTGTTAATTCAGCAAGCAACACCAATGACCTATCAAACAGGAACAACATTCCAATGCGACACGCTGGCACAGGTATCGATTGGTTCCATAAATAATCAGGTTATTGGTATTAAAATGAAAACAGTCGGTGTACTTGATACTCTGTCAATAACTTCGTTCAACCTCAACTCTGGCGAAAGCACTGATTTTATGCATGATGTATCACAGGTTAAAGTTTTCTATTCCGGTAATGATTCCGTTTTTTCTACGGATAATTTGTTTGGTTCAGCCACCGATCTTAGCAGCCCTATCGCAGGAAATACTAAATTATCTTACGGAACTAATTATTTTTGGGTTGCTTTTGATATTCATGCCACTGGAACACCTGGTAATTTTGTTGATGCTGCTTGCCTCGGATATACCATTACCGGTGCTGGGGAATTGGTCCCGGTTGTGAGTTCACCGCCCGGTAAACTAATGATTAACTATTGTATCCCTGAATTTTTATTTCCTGGAAGTTGTGCCGATTATGGGGTTGAGGATTTTTCTACTTCAGGGGGAGTGCTTAACATTTCAAACCTCAATTCTGGTTGTCCACCAAATCTAAATGATTATTCCAGGTTTACTGAACAGATTGTGTCGGCATTTCAGGGAGATCAGTTTCAATTCAGTTCTTCTGCTATTGGTGGTAGCGAGTCTTTTCTCCTAATCTATGCCGACTGGAACAAGGATTACGATTTCGGGGAGACAAACGAACTGGTTTACAGCAATTACGGGAATAATCTTTCGGGCACTATTACCGTTCCCGTGGATGCTGTTGCTGGGTCAACCCGTCTTAGGCTGATTTCTTATTTTGAGCAAAACAAAGGCATTACTTCTGGAGGAGCCGGCTGTCAATACATCAATGGTGGTGGTGAAACCGAAGATTACACAATGATGGTTTTGCCTGGAAGCCCAATGGCCTACCAATCCGGTACTGTTTTCCAATGCGACACGCTGCCACCCGCCACCCGGGGTTCAACCAACAACAGGATTACCGGGATAAAAATTAATGTTTCCGGAAACCTTGATCCGATTTCGTTGACTTCCATCAACCTTACTTCCGAAGGGAGTACAGCTTTTTCCCATGATGTGTTACAAGTGAAGATTTTTTATACAGGTCATGATTCTGTCTTTTTAACAAATCAACTCTTTGGTTCGGCTATTGACCTTTCCAACCCCATTTCCGGGAATGTAGTTCTGCAAAAAGGAGCTAATTTCTTTTGGGTCTGTTACGATATCAAGGACACTGCTTCGATTGAACATTATCTGGATGCTTCCTGTACAGGGTACACTATTTCCGAATCAGGTATTCGAACACCTGATGTTATTTCGCCTTTTGGCAAAAACATCATTGACTATTGCATCCCTTATTTTACTTACCCGGGTTATTGGCAGAGTGGCGGCGGGATCAGCGGTTTTTCAACGACCGGCGGTATCATTAATATCTCAAACCTTAACAATGGCTACCCGGCAAACACCAAAGATTATACAAAATATCCGAACCATGTAATTACGGTGCAACAAGGTTCAAGTTTCCAGTACAATATTGTTGGTGCTGGCCGCATGGCATTATACATCGACTGGAACCAGGATTATATATTCAATTCAACCACAGAAAGGGTTTCTTCCAATTACTTGACGGGTGCGATACTTGTTCCGGCCGATGCCGTATTGGGTATAACCCGTTTCAGGGTGATTTCTTATCAATTCACCATGGGTATAATTGCTGCCTGTGGTGGACGGCTCCGTGGAGAGACAGAAGATTACCTCATAAATATAATTCCTGCACCTCCAACCAAAACCTTAAACCTTACAGCTTTCCTCGAAGGCCTGTACCCAGAAACGGGTGGGGTTTCAATGACTAAATCCAGAAATGCAAACGGAGAGCAATTTATGGGAACCACTGCCGACCTGTTAACAGTTGAACTACACGACGCAGCTTCTCCTTATGCCCTTGCCGCTGGCCCATACACTGCAAACCTGAATACCGATGGTTCAGTTTCGGTAACCTTACCCGCATCCTTTGGGGCAAGTTATTACATAGTAGTAAAACACCGCAACAGTTTACAAACATGGTCGGCTGCACCGGTGAGTTTTGCAAGCAACACGATTGCCTACAACTTCAGTACAGCTGCCACTGCCGCTTATGGGAACAACCTAAAACAAAATGGGTCGTTATTCTTGATTTACTGTGGGGATGTAAACCAAGATGGAATCGTAAATTCCCTCGACCAAGCTGAAATTGAAACCGCTGCCGTGGGCTTTGCCATGGGGTATCTTACCACTGATGTAAATGGTGATGGGGTTGTTGATGCTTTAGACTTGGTAATGACCGATAACAATGCCGCAAGGTTTGTGAGTTTGAAAAAGCCATGATAAGCGCTGTAACCAACTAGTCTACAGGGACTGACTTTTTGGGGACAGCCTCTGTATTTTTATGGTCTTGTTGATTAGTCCTCAAATTGTCCTAATTTAGCAGTTCTAAATGATTACTTTATGCACATTTGGTAATACTCTATATTGACCTTAGATCAGTAAATTAATCAGCATTCTTAAATCATTTTTAGCTCCCTGAATCCATGAAAAAAATCTACTTGTTATCTGTAATGATGTTTGTAACATCAATGTTGTTCGCACAAGCCTGGCTTAAAAATTTGCCTCAACAAAAATCAAAAAGCCAACTGACTTTTTTTGATTATAAAACTGCTTTTGAGGAGTATTGGGCTCCTTATAATGTTGACAGGGGATTTTATATGGAAAATGGGGTAAAGAAAAAAGCGATAGGTTGGAAGCAATTTAAACGCTGGGAATACGATATGGAAAGCAAAATAAATCCAATTACCGGCGAATTCCCATTGCAAACAGCGCAAGAAGTTTACGGAGCTTATTTAAAAGCAAACACGCCATCAAAATCGGTAGCTGCAGCCAATTGGTCATCGTTAGGCACAAGCAGTTCATTAGGTGGATATGCTGGGATTGGCCGATTGAATTGCATCGCCTATCACCCTACAAACACTAACACTTATTGGGTTGGAGCGGCCTCCGGTGGCTTATGGGCAACAACTAACAACGGTACTAGCTGGACTTGTTTAACCGATAATAATGGCGTTCTTGCTGTTAGCGATATTGTTATCCCTACTGATTTTGCCACATCAAACACACTTTATATTGCTACTGGCGATAAAGATCATTGGGACAACCGCAGTATAGGTGTCCTTAAGTCAGTTGATGGTGGCGCAACTTGGAGCAGCACTGGGTTAAGTTATCTGCTAAATGACGGGCAAATGGTTTATCGCCTATTATTGGATCCTTCCAATAGCCAAACCCTTATTGCAGCCACATCAAACGGTGTTTATAAAACCACAAATGGCGGAACTACCTGGAGCACTCAATTGTCAAATACCAGTTTTATCGACATGGAATACAAACCTGGCGATTTTAACACTCTTTATGGATCAACCACCATCGGTACAATTTATTTATCTACAAATGGCGGAACTTCCTGGACACTTGCATTTAGCGATGCAAATGCCAATAGGATTGAACTGGCAGTATCGGCAAATCAACCTACTTGGGTTTATGCTTTGGCCGCTAATTCAGACAATGGACTTTACGGGGTTTACAAATCTACGAACAGTGGTTCTTCTTATACTCAGGTTTTTGCTGGAACAACCCTAAATTTATTAGGCTGGGAATCAAATGGCAGCGACATAGGAGGGCAGGGTTGGTATGATTTGAGTTTAACTGTTTCACCTTCAAATGCAAGTACAATTTTAGTGGGAGGAGTAAATACATGGCGATCTATAAACAGCGGCTCAACTTGGTCAATTGTTAACCATTGGTGGGGGGATGGTGTTCCAGCCGTTCATGCCGATAAGCATAAATTAGCGTACCGGTCAAATGGCGACCTATTCGAATGTAACGATGGTGGTGTTTATATTTCAGCCAACAATGGCACAAGTTGGACAGACAAAACCAATGGAATGGTAATCAGCCAGATGTACAAACTTGGTGTTTCGCAAACGGTTTCGACAGAGGTAATAACCGGGTTGCAGGATAATGGCACCAAACTGCTTTCTGGCGGAACTTGGTCTGATCCAAAAGGTGGCGATGGAATGGAATGTTTGATCGATTATACGAATGTAAATATTCAATATGGAACCTATACTAACGGACAAATTGATCGGACTACAAATCACTGGGGTTCCTCTTCTGCAATTGAGCCATTCGCTGCTGGCAGTGGCGCTTGGGTTACGCCTTATATAATTGACCCTACCAATCCATTGATATTGTATGCAGGATATGCCGATGTGTGGAAAACAACAGACAGGGGAAATTCATGGACACAAATTTCCACCATGAACTCATCAAATTTAATCCGTTCTATGGCTATTGCACCTTCAAATACACAAGTTATTTATGTAGCCGATCAAACAACAATTTGGAAAACTATTAATGGCGGAACTTTATGGACTGATATTACGGGCACTCTGCCGGTAGGTTCGGGCAGCATAACCTATATTGCTGTAAAAAACAATGATGCAAATACACTTTGGGTAACTTTGGGTGGTTATAACTCGACAACGGTTTATCAATCAATTAATGCAGGCACAACTTGGACAAATATTTCTGCAGGCTTGCCGCAGCTTCCGGCGTATTCAATAGTGCAAAACAAACAGTCAGCTTCCGAAGTACAATTGTATGTTGGAACCGAACTTGGTGTTTATTTCAAAAAAGGCTCCGATAATTGGGCAGCGTATAACACAGGATTGCCCAATGTTCAAATTGGTGAATTAGAAATTTATTATGCTTCAAACCAGCAGCAAAGCAAGTTAAGGGCTGCAACTTTCGGTAGGGGGCTTTGGGAAACACTCGTTTATTATTCGTCAACTGCAATGACTTACGTTTCGAGTACGGTTACACAAAACAACACCACGACCGTAGCTCCAAATCAATTAGATCAAGAAATAATTAGCATTCAAATTGTTACAAACGGAGATTTAACACCTTTAAGTGCCACATCGTTCACCCTAAATACAACGGGATGCACAAACCCAGCTACTGACATATCGAATGCAAAACTCTATTTTACGGGAACAAGCAACGCTTTTGCAACAACAACTCAATTTGGAACAACTTCAGTTTCGCCTAATGGTTCATTTACCATTTCAGGAACCCAGATTTTAAGTGGTGGGACAAATTATTTTTGGCTAGTTTATGATGTTCATGCAACGGCTGTTTTAAACAACTATTTGGATGCGCAATGCACTTCCTTAACTGTAGGTACTGCAAAAACCCCAACGGTTATTAACCCTGCTGGGAACAGGCAAATTTTAGTAACATATTGTACTGCCAGTGCTGGAATATGCGACGAATATATTTCGAAAGTAGCAGTCGGAACAATCAATAATACTTCTGCATGTACACCAGGGGGATATACCGATTATACCAGTTTCTCAACAAGTATTGTTCAGGGGTCATCGCTTCCAATTACTGTGACTAATGGGAAACTTTATGCAGGAGACCAATGTGGCGTCTGGGTGGATTGGAACAATAATGGCAATTTTTTGGACGATCAGGCAATTACAGTTTCGGGAACCCCTGGCCCTTTTACAGCAACAATTGCATGCCCTGCAAATGCCAATATCGGTTCAAAACGGATGAGGATACGAATCCATTATAACGAAGAAGCTAATTCTCCTTGTGGGACCACTGTTTATGGAGAAGTAGAAGATTATACCATTACGGTAACAGCCCTACCACCCAAAACGCTTAACCTGAACGTATTCCTCGAAGGATTATACCCTGCAACTGCAGGAAATACAATGAATAAAGCACAAAGTGGGACTGGCAACCAATATTCAGGTACCGTTGCCGACCAGATTACGGTGGAATTGCACAACTCTACAACTCCTTATGCCTTGGCTGGCGGCCCATACACAGCAAACCTGAATACTGATGGAACAACATCTTTAAGTACGCCGGGTTCATTAAGCGCCAGCTATTATATTGTGGTAAAACACCGCAACAGCATACAAACATGGTCGGCAGCCGCGGTTTCGTTTGCAGCAAGTACAATCAGTTACAATTTTAGTACTACTGTTACAGCGGCCTATGGAAACAACCTGAAACAAAAGGGATCCTTGTTCCTGATCTATTGTGGGGATGTAAACCAGGATGGGGCTGTAAATGCCCTTGACCAAACATCAATTCAAACCGCTGCCGTTGGTTTTACAATAGGATACCTCACAACCGACGTTAATGGCGATGGAATCGTTGATGCTTTCGACCTTGTAATGGCAGATAACAACGCAGCCAAGTTTGTGGTGGTGAAGAAACCATGATTCCATTTACCGTAAGAGAATACAACAAATTGATTGGAAATGGTGTTTTTATAGGCTTGAAGACCGAAGATGGAGAAAGTAATAATTAAGATTTGGTCTTGTTTTTGGAAAATTTCTTGCGAAAGGCTTTGGGTCGATAAAGCCCTAAATTCATAGATAAATTAAGTTTTCAGGAGTACTTCTGACTTCCGACAATATGAACTTACCCACCAAATTGACAGTTGAACCAGATTGTTAAATTATTTGGTGCCGATGATATTTTTGAATCAAATTTATTCCAATCAATAAAAACAATCAAGCCATGAAAAAACTGTTACTGATTACATTACTGTATTTTGTTTTGCCACTTGTAGGGAAAGTGGTTGCACAACAAGCCAAAACTACTAATAACCCACAGTCTAAAGGTTTGCAAATGGATTTGCAGACTGTAAAATCAAATCAATCCACAATTACAAAATTGTGGGGATACTTGGAACAACCCGTCATTACCAGGATGGAATATGGTGCATCCCCAGGTATTATCGACTTAGGCACTGGAGTCAATAATGTGGGAGGTGAACCAGATACGTATATGGAAATTGTTACCGGAAGCGATGAATATGATAATATTTTTCCTGAACTGAACTCCGAAGCTTACGGTATCTGGCGGTGTTTTGATGCACTCGGGAATATGGAATGGGCCATAGACACAAAATCCGATGAGGCACGTACTTCTGTAGCAATCGCTGATATCGACAATGATCTGAACTTCGATATTGCCACTGGTACAACATCTGGATGGTGTGTAGAAGTAATGAATAAACTGGGCAGTTGGACACCGGGAGTTTCAGATGCTGCGTGGACATTTCCATACGAACCGCAAAGGAATGGAAGCTTTATGTGGCATTCATCGCCCGCTATCGGCGAACTGATTACTGGGCCAGATTATGAAGGACTTGAGGTGGTTGCCGGTAACAACCCGTTGATGAGTATTTGGGCTTTTGACGGAGACAATTCGGATGGAATCGATAATGGTGTTACTGTTGATATTTCTTCCTGGGGATTTCCGGGCCCAACCGGAACTGAGGGCGTAGATTGGGACGTATTGTGGGTATTTCAAACCAACGGCAGCATTATTGCAAGCCCTGCAATTGGCGATATTGATGGGGATGGTTCCAATGAAGTATTATGCGGTTCAAAGGATAGTACTTTCTATTGTATCAATGGCATTACAGGTGTGCTCAAATGGAGCTTAAAAACAAATGGGATGATAACCGGGTCGGCTGGGCTTGCCGACTTTGATAATAATGGAAGATTGGAAATTGTTTTCGGATCTCAGGATGGCTCGGTTTATTTTATTCTAGGCGACCTCAATAATGATGGAACTATCAATCCATCGGAATATACCACTTTTATCACTGGTGCAGCAGTATTTTCATCACCGGCAATTGCCGACGTAAACAGCGACGGACAATTGGAAGTACTTATAGGCTCTGATGACTGGAATTTATACTGCCTCCATTATTCCCCTGTTGCCAATTCGGTAACATCTAACTGGGCTTACTTAACGGGAGGCGCAATCCAATCTTCACCCGCAATTACTAACAGCGGTAGAACAAACCTCACAATTTATACCGGATCAGCGGATAGTTTGCTCTACATCCTTAATGGTATAGGCTCATTGATTGCTTCGTACCTTACCAATGGGCAAATTATTACATCAACAGCTATTGCCGATATTGATGGTGATAACAAACTGGAAATAGCATTCACAACATGGAGTGCCCCCGATGAATTTTTGGTGTTGCGCGACGATGGATCAAATGTAACAGCGTTTTCCTCACCTTGGCCCATGTTCAGGCATGATGCCAGGCATACTGGGCTTTATGATTGGGTGCCAACCGTACTTGCAGCCGATGTTGGTGTTACCGAAATACAGGAACCTGAAGGCTCCATTTGGCCGGGTACCGTGCTTACCCCAAAGGCTATAGTTCATAATTTTAGTGCAAATCCGGTTTCAAGTTTCACCGTAACGTTCCAGATTAGAAATAGTTCCAATACTTTAATTTTTAATTCAACCCAAACAATCAGCAATTTGGCGTCCCACAGTAGTCAGCAGGTTTCTTTTCCTACACTTGCTGCCACAGCAGGTCAATTCCACACTTCTGCATTCACCACACTTTCGGGCGACCTCGACCTCGACAATAATGGTGAGGATGGGTTTTATTTGGTCGTGCAATCGCAATGGGCGCAGGATTTTGAATTGGATGGTGGTGGATTTGATGCTTCCCAAGTACCTAACGGATGGGAAAGAGGGATTTCTACTTCAGGCCCCACTACAGCCCATTCGGGTTCAAAAGTTTGGGCAACAAACTTGAGCGGCGATTATGGAAACAGCGCGAGCTGGAAACTCGATTCACCGCTGTATATTGCGCAACAAGACAATCCTGAACTTTCATTTTGGCATTGGTACGACATACAAAACCACAGGGATGGTGGTAATATCAAGATTTCGTTAGATGGGGTGAACTGGACCCTGATTTCGCCAGTAGGTGGCTATCCCGAGATTGCAACTTGGAACAATAGTGGAATTCCTGATGAACCCTGTTATAACGAAACTTCTGAGGGCTGGAAACTTACATCGTTTATACTGCCTGTTTTGTCTGGTCAACAATTCACTATCAGGTGGCATCTTGGTTCCGATAATATTACAACCCGGCCAGGCTGGTATCTCGACGATGTTATGGGATTCGGGTTTGCACCAATAGTTACTAACCCTGCAACCGTGAACCTGAAAGTTTTTCTGGAAGGGCTTTTTAACCCTGTAACGCATCGTATGTTCAAAGCGCAGGATGCGAACGGAAATGCGTTCCCAGGTTTAATAGCTGATAAAGTTCAAATCTTGTTTGCAGATCCAACTTACCCTTATTCTGTGCATTACACTGTTAGCGATGCCGATCTTAATCAAGATGGTAGCTGCGCCGTAACTGCGCCACTTTCGGGATCCTATTACCTTGTTGTTAAACACCGGAACAGCGTCGAAACCTGGAGTTCTGTGCCTATTAATTTATCGTTAGGAGGTTCTGTTTCGTACAATTTTTCTACATCTGATGCAAAAGCCTATGGCAATAACCTGAAAGAAATTGCTGATAGATGGGTAATCTATTGTGGTGATGTAAACCAGGATGGAACCGTAAATGCCCTCGACCAAACGGCGATTCAAAGCTCTGCCATTGGTTTTGTAATGGGATACCTCGCAACCGATGTTAATGGCGATGGGGTTGTGGATGCATTCGACCTAGTAATGACCGATAACAACGCGGCTGGTTTTGTGATGGTGCAGAAACCTTGAACCATTGTGTAAATCGCGGCAGCAAATTATCTAACCTTAATATTCTTTCGCCATGAACTTTTGCACCAAATGCGGGAATTCCCTTACTGCCAATGCTCGATTTTGCAGTGCATGTGGCGAAATTATTAACCACGATCAACAAACCAACACGGCTAATACTTACGGAAATCCAGTTCCTGGTCAGCCATCAATGCCATTTCCAGAATCAGGAAAAGAGTTCACTATGAAGAACACACAGCAACGGGTAGTTAACATCTGGCTAATTTTAATGGTGGTGTTTGTGTTTTGTATGTTCGTGCCTTCCATGATTGGCTTGGATGGCATGGATGGAGGATTCTTCATTAGCTTTTTGTCAGGATTTTTTGTGATAATGAGCCTGATTGTAATATTTATCTACCGTTCGCGAGCCAAACAACTCGACAAAATTCTTA
>CAIRHD010000498.1 GCA_903878265.1 uncultured Bacteroidales bacterium
AATTTCAACATCCTGATAAACACTTACTACCCAAGGGCCAACTCCCGAAAACTCTGCAACAATAGAATCGTTGTCGGCTCCCATTTGTGAATTGATTGTCCCTGTGCCACCGGAAATAGTCCATACAAACGAACTTCCCGAAACATTGGAAGAAATACTGTAAATCAGTTTTTTGCCAGCACATGCACTGTCGGCGCCTATAATATTGCTTAAAATTGGTCGTGCAACCGATTCCAAACTTAATGTGGCAAATGGGTTGCAATAAGCAGCAGCATTGATTGGGGTTGCGGTTATGGTAAATGTTCCCGGTGTAAACGTGGCCACAATGGATGAAGTACCATTTCCTGAAAGTATGGTTGGACCAGCAGGGGTAATTGTCCAGTTTGCATTTCCGCTGGCAGTATAGGTTATTGGATTCCCTTCGCACACGGTTTTATCACCCGAAATGGAAAACACAGGCAACACATTTACCTGAAGCGAATCAACGCCATTACAACCTGCCAAAGGATTGTTATACTCACATTTCACCCAGAACGAGCCCGGTGTATTGAAAGTTACATTAACATTAGTTGAATTCCGGTTCACTTTATTGAAACTGTATAAACCTCCTGTTACACCCCATTTGTAGTAAGTGCCGGGCAGCCACGGCAAAGTGTAGGTTCCCGAAGCCCCAACACATAAAGTTGTTGGACCTGAAATTGGCAGATTTGGGTACAAAACTGGAACATTTAATGTAGTTGCTCCCGAACAGGTGGAAGTCGGGCAGCTTTGTAAGGTTACCGTGGTAGGTACTGAATAGGTAGAAAACCATTTTACTTTGATGCAACTTGTTCCCAATCCCGAAATTATGGTTCCGCCTGTAACGCTCCAGCTAAATGTGCCGCATGTCATAGAGGTGCAAAACGAAGAAGTATCACCTGCACAAACGGTTCCAAAACAACAATCGGTGTCAATGCTTGGGCCATCCCCTGAAGTAACAACAATTACTTTGGAAATGGTATCAATACACCCACATGGCACTTTCAATTCTCCTTGTGTACCGGGCACCAACTGGCCGGCACCCATATCGGTAACCGTTAAAACCACTGTATAGGAAGCAGGTACTGAATAAGAATGGGCTGGTGGATTGGCGAGATTGGAAGTTGTGCCATCACCAAAATCCCAATGATATACGCTTCCACCTAAGGATGTATTTGTAAATTGAACCGGTGTGTTTTTGCAAACTGTTAATGCCGAAGCAGTAAAATTGGCATTCGGGCCATCAATCAAACAAATATCTTCGGTGATTGAATCAAGGCAACTTCCCCCAACCGCAAGGTTGCTCATAACCACTTTTATCGAACCCGTGTTTCCAGTCCCCCAGGTAATTGTAATAGGGTTGCCTGTAAAACTTGTTGGAGTTCCGCCGGTAACCGTCCAGGTGTAAGTGAAACTTGGATCGTTAGGATAAACGGTGTAAGTGTGTGCAATGCTTTTACAAGCTGTTAGCCCATGTGCTTTCCCATTGCCGACGGGATCAGGAGAAGTGCGCGAGCAGGCACCTTCGGGAGGGCATATCTCAACTGCATCTTTCAAAATAAACTCAGGACAGCAAGCTTTGGGTAGGTTTAGGTTATCAGAAAATCCCAACCTGTTCGATTCTATAGGATTGCCATTGCCCATTCCATTGGGAAAACCAGGAAAAGCATCAAAAATCTGCGCTTTTTCTGCAATTGGATATTCGCTGATGACGGCTGTTCCAATGTGGCTCCATACGCTGTAATTGTTATTAGAGGTATTGGTGGAATTAAGTAAAACACCACCGAATACATTGGATAAGATAATACTTAGCCCAATAAGTAAGGTAAATTTTATTCTCATAGTGTTGCGATTTAATGGTTATTGATTTGGGGGATTATAAACTGTATTCGTAATTGGGTACAAGATTGCATAAATATATGTGCAACAATCAGGTTGCTCCATAATTTATGGTGTTATTGATTTGTTAATTAGGTTAAGAAGCTAACAGTTGGCCGAAAAGAGAGTGCTGTAAATCAGAGTGAAGGGAGTAAAACCCTATTATACATCGGTATTATTAGATATGATAAACAAAAGATGTGAGGAAAAGTTTATTGGTTTGAAAAATAGACGAACAAAAAAATCCGCAGATATTGGGAGTGCGGATTTGGTTTTGGGGTCAAATAAAAGAACAGGTTTCTATGGCTTTTTAATGGCCACAAAATTTGCCGCATTGTTATCAAGCATTATCATATCTATCGCATCCACAATGCCATCACCATTTAGGTCTTCTATAATATAGCCGGTGTTAAATATAGCCGATTTGTTAGAAAGCAGTGTTAAATCGAGATCTCCAACCGTACCATCTTGGTTCACATCGCCAACATAGATACAGAATTTGCCGCCTACTAATTTTAGGTTATTGCTATATGCACTGTTTTGTGATGCACTAAGGTTTATATTGATCGGACTTGTTGTAAACGAAATTGGATTGCTTGACCATGTTTCAATATGATTCCTGCTTTTGATGACAACGTAGTAACTGCCATTGTAAGCAGAAGGAATTGTTGTGGTAGCAGTACCATCAGTAATTAGGTTAACCGAGTATGCTGATCCGACTTTTGAAAACGGAGCTGTTGCGGCATGTAATTCAACTGTTATAACATCCGCTACTGTTCCCGGGAATTGGTTGCCCGAAGCACCTTGCGTTTTGTTCATACTATTGTTGCTGGTTAAACCTTCAAGGAAAAGGTTTAAGTTTAATGTGTTTCCTGCAGCACTATATGTAAAAATGAAAGGGGAAGCCATAGTGCCAACTTCTCCCGCATTTTGGAATAGAATGGTTTCATTTGCATTGACTATTTCATTACTTGAGGAAAGATAGATTTTAAAAGTTACAGTTTCTCCCGACAGAATATTAGAGCCTATAGTCAAGAATAACATGCCATCCAAAAAAGAATAAGGACTGGCTACACCCCGACACTCGGTGCCTACGAATGCTGCGACTATATCATTCTCGCTTAAAGAATAGACACCTGGTGAAATTTGAATTTTCCCAATCACATTCATGTTGAACTGCAAATTAGGCACTGGTATCCATGTAGGGGCAGCAGGAGTTGGGGCTTGTGTAACAGTAACAACTATTGGGGTTACACCAGAAACGGTAACTGTGATGTTTGCTGTGCGTGTACTTGTTGTAGTGTTTATTGCATAATTTGCAGTTATTGTGCCGTTACCGCTGCCCGATGGCGTTACTGTACACCAGGCTTGGTTGCTTAAAGCCGTCCAGTTACAATTTGATGTTACCGAAAATGATGTTGAACCAGCAGGTGAATATGTTACATTTTGGTTCGGTGGGGTTACGGACAACGTACAGGGTGTTGGATCCTGAGTGACGGTTACAACTATTGGGATAACACCCGAAACAGTAACCGTGATGTTTGCTGTGCGTGTACTTGTTGTAGTGTTTATTGCATAATTTGCAGTTAGCGTGCCATTACCACTTC
>CAIRHD010000499.1 GCA_903878265.1 uncultured Bacteroidales bacterium
AGCACTTGGGTTTAATGATTGGTTTGGAGGTTTGGTATCGCGAAAGCAGAAAATCAGCTTTTCAAATACGCTGTAAATATATAAAATATTTTAGTAAGTACGACATCATTATAATATTTTTATACATCTAAGCTGGTTTTAACTACTATTTTTGTTGAAAGCCTGATTTATCAAGCCTTTCATAACTATAAACCACGATATGAATGGAGGGAAAATATCCTTCAGGAGCTATTTCTTATAATTTATTCGATAATAGTGTAATCTGAAATCCTGGAAAATAGGTTGCATAAGAATTTGCCCTAACTTTTTTGCTGCCCAAAAAATTAAAAACCTTCAGAGAACAAATTGCCATGCATGGTATGTGTTAAATTAATCTTGCCGAAATGCAGTTCAACCGGGAATAATCGCTGGCCACTCCGTGCCTTTAAAATTCCAGTCTTTGGGGCATTGGCCTTTTATCGTTTTCAATACAAATCAAGTAACTTTTCATCCTGTACCAGAGTGCCTTTTATTTGATTTAGGCTGTTAGGCTGTAGGCTGTTAGGGCTGTACTATTCTAATATTGATTTTATTCCACAATATCGGATAAAATGATGCACCCTTGCGCCAAACACCAAACCCAAACACCTAAAAGTTAAGGCCCTGAATGGTCAAGATTTGTTTTTATAACTATTGATTTGTCAGAAGTTAGTTGCAATAAACAAACATAAATGTTAACAGATTACAACTTAATTTTAACGGGTGGAGGTTTTCGGGCTTTTGCCTTAGGTTTTGATGGTATGGTGTCGTGTGGGAATATGAAGCAGATTCTTATCAGTTTACACCAACCTTTTTTACGAGACACTAATGCTCGAAAACCGCTGAAACCCGCATGCATTATACAATGTTATATGTTTTCCTGCTCTATTTTCCGCATTCTGTCCGTGTGTTGGGATAGCCATACTCTTTGACAAGTTTTGGTTTGTGAGCTGACCTTTTTGAGCGACCTGGCAGAGTGCATGGGGACAAAGGGTTGGCAGACTATTTTATTTTTGTTTTCATTAGTTCTGTCAATGTTACTGTAAATGGAATCCCGGCAAGTATATATGGGTTCTTTTCAACACCTTCCAAATGCTTATATTTCACAAGTTTTTTATAATCCCAACCTGAAACACCAAGTTCATTAGTTGCTGTCTTTTCTATCTCAATCACCAAATATTCACTCTCACCTGGTTTTGGATATCCCATTGATGCCAATTTATTTTTACTAAATACTTTTGGACCTTTGCTCATAATTCGAAAAACATCAATAGCCTGTCCGATACGTCTGAGTACTAAATATTTTGCTTTAACTGTATTTTCATCTAAAATAAGGGAACCAGTGCTGTCATTCATCCTAAAATTATAAATGCCATTATCGCGATACCAATTATAATGCTTTTCCGATTTGCAGTAACCAACCAAAACAAATGTATCATCAGGAATCAGACTTCTGTTGTCACCATAAGTTTCTGGTAAAGTTTCATTCACTTCATTTTCTCTTTGCGGTTTATCTTTATAAACATCAAATGTGCGGTAAGCAATCTTTTCCCTCTGTGAAGCCCGGTTTATAAAATGGTTGATGACTTCCAAAATAAAGTTTTTCAATTCAGTTATTCCATCGTCTGTTTTTGATGGTCGAACTGGAAAAGCCCCAAGACCCGGAATTATTTCATGAAATCCCTTTTTCTTTACCGAGGTATCACCCGGATATAATACATACGCTCCACCTGTTCTGCGAATAGCATCTTTATACGCATGCATTTTTAATATATCTGCATTTTTGTAGATACCTTTTCTGTTATTCTCCTTTTCTGTATCTATATCTTCTATTGATTCCTTATTAAGCAAATCAGTCAGGTTGGCAATTTTATACTTGGCATCAAAATGAATATGAACAATGAGTTCCTGAATTTCTGCTTCTTCTTCTGTAATTCCATAAAGCCAGAAAGACAAGGTATAATCAGGACGCATAGTTGTAGTCCAACTACCAGAATGTGGATAATCTTTTTGACCGCTAAATGATCTGTTATAATTAAACCGAATATTTAGCTTACGTGTTCCGGTATTAAAAACACCTTTTAATGCCGTGTGAGTTCCTTGTTTGAGTTGCAGATTAAGACCATCTGCTGTTTCTTTTATTAATTCTGATATTTCTTTGGGCTCGATGTCAAAAACAGACTTGAACAAATCCAACAACTTGAAAAATAACCAGTATTCGTAAAGCGTAGCTATATCTTTTTTCCCGCTCCTATAAACATCATCACCCCCTTTCCAAACAAGCTTTGCCGCAAGGTCAAACATTAACCAAACACGTAAAACTTCACGGTAACCTTCTTTCCGTTGTAAAACAGGGCTGTTAAGTTTTAAAGTTTCAGGGCGGGAAATTTCCTTAAAAACAGAATGGTGTAAAAATGATTCCAGTTCCTTTTCCAATGAATCGGATTCCTGCCACAGCCTGGATTCTTTGATAGCCTTTTTATTAATATCAGAACAAAATTTTACAAAACTTTCCAGGGCGAATTTTACAAATCTATTTTCGGGAGTGTCAACAGTATCTGACTTCCGCACCGAGGTTATTTTACCTGGCAGGTTTTGTAAGCCATAATGTTGCAAATAATGATTTTCAGGTAATTGAGACCGATAACTACCTGTAATGAGTTCTTTTATATTTGAATTTTTAAACCGCCTTATATTTCTGATATCCTTTAGTTCTGCTATTTCTTTCCATTGGGTTACCGGTGAAGAAACAATGCGATGTACCGATTCAGCAAATTCATCGGTTGCAATTATCGATTGAATAAAGGCAAATTTCTGATAAAGTGTTTCGTTGTCCTTTTCAAAATCGGTTTCAAAATTATGCGAAACCGGTGAGTTGGCTTGCATAAGCAAGTCGGTGCATTTCTCAGTAATCAATTCAAGCATATCGCGGTAATCGTTACGATAATCTGCTTTAACAGACCTGACTTCAACAAATGCATTGCCTATTTCTTTATCTTCTTTTAATATGGGTAAAGCTAAGGTTCCAACATAAATATTAGGCGAAATGGTTCCAAGATGCTTTTTGCGCGAATGGGGCTGCACAATCTGGTCTTTTGCAATTGTGTACCGACTGTCGTTAAATTCATAATCATACGAAAAACCTTCAACCATCTGAAAACGTGCCTCTCCGTGCATTTCAGCATCATTACAGTCAAAAAGTGTGCTGGTAACCTTTTCGTCAATAACCAGTTTCAAATCGGTTTCAATGTATGATAAATCTATTTCTACAGTTAGTAATGCAGCCATGTTGCTATTATTTCTGAGCTTCTAATAACTGTTTAAACTGATCTTTACTTGGCAAAATCAGCTCGTATTTACTGGCAAAAATATGTTCGTTGTTTTCGGGCAAGGTTATTTCAACCAAAGTGTCTTTTTTATCTTTGCACAGGATGATACCAATCGTTTTGTTTTCATCAGCCAATTTAACAAAACGATCGTAATAGTTTACATACATCTGCATTTGTCCCAGGTCCTGATGTTTCAGCTTGCCTATTTTAAGGTCGATAAGTACAAAACAGCGAAGCAAGCGGTTATAGAATACTAAGTCGACCCTAAAATGTTCTTCATCAAACGTAAACCGTACTTGGCGACCAACAAACGTAAAACCTTTGCCCAGTTCCAGCAAAAAATGTTCTAACTTATCAATTAACGCTTGCTCCAGGTCAGTCTCGCTATATGAATGATGCTCTTTGAGATTCAAAAATTCCAGCACATACGGATCTTTAATCAAATCCCGGGGTGTTTCAACGATCTGACCTTTATCGGCTAAGCGCAAAACCTCATTCTTAACTTTACTTAAACTCAATCGCTCGTAAAGCGATGAATTGATTTGGCGTTCCAACTCCCGTACACTCCAGTTGTTGCTTTCTGTTTCTATTTCGTAAAACCGTCGTTCTTCTTCTTTGGCAATTCGCATCAAATGAAGGTAATGAGTCCAACTTATAGATTGCGAAATCGGTGATTTCGCAATCTTGTAGATAAGATAGAATTTACGGATTAACTCCAGATTTCGCTTCGAATAACCTCTGCCAAACTCTTTTGTTAAATTTTTCGAAAGTGTTTCGAGCAAATAATCCCCATAATTCGACTGCTCTTCCCCTGATTGCTCCTGCACAACAATGCGTTTGCCCAGTTCAAAATAGGTTTGAACCATGATTGTGTTTACCGATCTGAATACACCATTTTGAGCATCTCTCAAAAGCTGTTTTATCTGTTCGATAAACGAAGGTGTAATTGGCTGAATATCTTTCATAATTCTTTAAGCTTCAGCATAACTGGTAAAACCATTTTCAATGGCACCCTTGTACATTCGGTTTATTTTTTCGAGAGATATTGGATATATTACTCCATCAGTCGTAAAATCAAAATCGTCTTTTACGAAAACGTCCTTTTCTATGTTTTCAATTTTTGTTTTATCCACACAAAAACCACCCAGCGTAATTAGCACAGGACAAAGCTTGCGGCGCGAGCCATGAAGCTTTGGTAAAAGTTTTTGCATTATCGAAATGTCAATCTTTTCATTTGCCCCTAAGCCTGCATCAACAATTGTTAATTGATTAATCAAGCGCATTATTTCAGAAGCACTCCGATAACCAAATTCAGCCCCTGTTTTCTTTAGTTGTTCAAAGAAGTTAACCAAGGTATTATGTGTGGCAGTTAAATCCTGTTCATCAAACTCTCTTCTTCCAGCCATTTTCAGGAAGCTTTGCGCCATGGATGCACCCTGAGTTTTAAGTTTGTTCATATCAACATCCTTTTTGCTGGCAAAGAAGTTTTCTATTTCCTTTTTCGTAACCCTGAATTCTATAGCATTAGCGCGGTCGAGAACCTTTGGGCTGAACATATAAGTGGTTTCATCAATATTTACTGTGCCTATTATAAACAAGTTAGATGGCAATGCAAGCTTTGCCGGAACACCATTATTAACACTACCTTCGGCAAAAAGTGAAATCTCGCCTTTTGATTCCATTACACTTAAAAAATCGGCAAAGTATCGTTCCACATGGCTAAGGTTCATTTCATCCAGAATCAGAAAATATGGCAATTCCGGATGTTCGTTTGCTTGGATAATTACATCCAGTGCTCCATTATCCGGTTTAATGTACTCATCCGGTTTTAATGCATTCGGATATCCCAATAAAGGTTCCCTATTGGTCCAGTCAGCACCAACAGGTACTATACAATATTGACTGTCATCCCGGCAAATCCACTGAGCAAAAGCTTGAGCTAGTTTGGTTTTTCCTGAACCGGAGAGACCAGATAGAATTACAAAGGGTTTGGTGATTAATGATGAAATAAAGCGTATTAGAAGTTTTTCTTGAAATATTAAACCTGATTCAATAAGTGCATTTTGAAAGGATACTAAATTGAAGGGATTGTGGATTACTTTATTATTTGCTTTAATTGAATTCTCAAATTCAAGAATGAATTTCTCAATTATCTTAGTTGTATGTGTGCCAACATTTTGTGCAGGAGCCAATCCTTCAAGCCAATTTTTTCCCATAATCTTTAACACGTGGGAAATGTTTTGCATTCTATAACCAAAAGACTTTTCAGACCTATTAAAATTTAAAGCTAGTTTTCTGTAATAATCTTGCTTAACAAACGGATCACTTTTCTTAAACTTTTCAAACATCTCCATGTATGAATATACAGCAGCTTTAATTTCTTCTTCTGTCCAATTGCTCGATTCCATATTCATGTTACTATTATTCCATTCATATGCTTGATAAGACAATTCATAAAAAGGGACATTTGTTTTGGTTCTGATTTGATTAAGTAATGAAATATATTCAGAGTAGGAATTAAAACTTGGTTTGATCCTGAGTACTTCTTCAATGAATGGTTTTGTAGGTCCATTTATTGGTAAATATTTTACTGGATTTATATAAAACAAAGCTTCTGTAAGTTTAGTCCTTCCAATGTTATCTATCTTTAGTATATCATCAAAATCAACATCTGTTATTTTATCATTAAGTGCTTTTTTGAAGAAATCCCACAACCTAGGAATTTCCATATTATTTCTTGCAAACTTATATGGAAATAGCCAAACCTTTTGAGCTTGTGCTGAAGGAAGTCCTTTTTCATCAGATGGTATTTCAAAATTCAACTTCCTTGCAATTTCCTGAAGGAAAGCCAGTCTTTTTTGACTACCATATTTATAAATATAACAAAAAAAAGTAAATGGATCTATTTCATCTAATTCAACATAATTGCTTTCAGGACTTGTTTTGTCATTAAAAGGCTGAATTCCTACAGACTTTAATAAATCAATTAGTTCTAATTGCTCATGCTCCTTTGTTTGTAAATATTTAACTAATTGATTATGAGTCTTAACCCAAGTGAAAATTTTCTCAGTCATATCAGTTCTTTTTTGTTGATACAATTAAATCTTTGACATCCATATCTAAAATTTTAGCAATTTCGATAAAAACTTCCAATCGGGGTTGTTGTCGGTTTTGTACGTAGGCATTCACCATATTGTAACTTTTTCCCAATTTGTCAGCTAACCAGGTTTGCTTTATACCTTTCTCCTCAAGTACTTCTTTAATTCTATTCATTTTTTGAAATACATTTTTCCGGCAGCTAAAATAATCATTTTGATTTATTATCTCATATTTCAGGATATAATATGTCAACATATCGGCATAGTGGCTTGGCAGAAAAAATTTCTTTTGCAAATTTTGGCCATATATCGGTTTGTGCGATTTGCAAATGTACTGCTTGTGGGCCGGCTCTTTTATTAGCATGAAATAGCTATGGTAAAATTTTCCACCAACTGGGAATGATATTATGGCGTATTCCATCTGACCTTTAAAAAACAAATTAATAAAAGATGAAACCTGGCATCTCTGTAAACACAAGCGATTATGTCTATTTCAGCAGTATTTGTAACCGGGGTACCCCTTCTGTAACTGTGGGTCAAGTGATCACTATATTTTGATTCCATATTTTCAACACCATATTTTAAGCCATATCAAGTATTTACTAAGGGCACAAACGGGTTTTCAAAATAAACGTCTTTTTCTTATCCCAAAAAGCAAACCAAAGATACATGATAAAAATGCTTAGCTGCAAAACTAAGTGTATTTTATTATTGTTGTTTCTTTATCGTTTCGCGTCCACACAGGTAATTGAAATTTGTGCCACAAAGAGTTGCGGCGAAATTTAGGGTTTTGATATATTTGCTTACCCTGATTTGCAGGGTACAGGCACCTTCTCTTTTTTCAAGGAGAGGTGTCGGGGCGAGGTGGAGCTATTTATCCTGGAACATACACCTTAAAAAACGCAACCTGCTATAATTTAATAATATGCTTTTTGCAAACCACAATGTTAAAACTATGGGAGATTGTTTTTTTCGATAATGCTTATATCATCCAATACGAAATCGGTTTCTTTATCATTCAGTTTTTCGATTCCAAACCACGAATTGCCGGTTTCGCCAGCCACAAAAGTAAATGTTGTGGTGGCAGGCACATCGGCTATATTTAAAGTGACTGATACTTTTCTTTCGGTTCCCTCGCCAACAACAAGGGCGTAATCGGTCCCGCTTGCTTTGTATTTGAATGAAATGGTGTAGGTGTTGCCAGCTTTGAAGCGGATGGTTTGCGGGATGGTTTGCAATAATAATCCTACAGGTTCGCCATGTGCTTTTAGCGACCAATTGCCGTTGATAACATCATCAATTGGTTTTCCGTTCCATCCTTTTTGGGTAAAGGGAGCATGGAGTTCGGATAAATGGGTTCGGGGATCGTTTACTCCGCCCGAAGGACCTTTTACAAAAGGGTACAAACCATCGGTAAGGTTTTCAAAATTTTCGGCAAAAAACACACTATCGGGCTTTGGTGTCAGGCTTGTACGCGAAATCCGCACATCATCAAAAACAACCGGCGATAAACCAGCTTCAGCTTTTAAAAAAATATTTGCTGTTGTTTGCCCTTCGGGAATAGTAAAAAACACATACATCCGCTGCATGTTGGTATCGCGTTTTGAATCGGCAGAAATATAGTTTTTCCATAACGAGTTATCGGCATACGCTGTTACTTCGCTTAAACCAGAATTATTCACACCCAAATAAGCTTTTCTGCCCCCTTTTGTTGAAACATAAACCGAAGCATAATACGCTCCGGGTTTAAAGGAATTCATTGTTTGGCTGACAGTTACTTGCGAGTTCCCATCCATAACCAATTCGTATTGGCCGAATTTATTGCGTTTTACCGTTGCTCCGGCTCCG
>CAIRHD010000500.1 GCA_903878265.1 uncultured Bacteroidales bacterium
CAGCCAGCAATCCCAACACCACCAGATAAAAGCAAATAAAATTTTAAGGAATCCTTATCAGATAAAATGCGCCCAGCCCTACTGTTTTTTATTCTGTTTATTGCTATTTGTGCCAAAGTTATTGGGCAGAATTCAAGCAGTAGTGTTCAGCCAACAGTAAATAACAGGATATGGGTGGGGGCTTCGTTTGGACCAAGTTTGTTGTTGGAAAAAGCCCCTGATAGCCTCATACCACAAGTGCAGGATTTTTTCAATAAGCTGCGTTCCGGCTGGGCATCCGGTTTCGAAAGTCAATACTTTTTCAACCAATATATTGGTGTTGGTGCAAAATACAGCAGGTTCAATACCAAACTTTCAGTAGATAGTATGGCTATTCAATTTCTTACCAATACATTGTATATCAATGTGTCGAATAATATGAGGATGCATACTGTTGCTCCCATGATATATGGCAAGTTACCATTGATGAACAATAAAATATCAATTATTGGCGGCGTTGGACCAGCTTGGCTTTTCTATAGGAATATAGGCGAATCATCAATAGATTCAGCCACAATCAAAGGCTCCTCGCCTGGAATGTCCACATCCATAAGTTTCAACTATCGGATAATCCAAAACTTACACATTGGGTTAAATGGCAGTTACATACGCGCTTTTTAAAGGAATATACACAAGAAAACGGGTCGGTTGTGAAACTCGAAAAGCAGGATTATCAAAACCTTTCACGCATGGATTTATCATTTGGTATATTCTACAGTTTTTGGCGTAGAAAGGGAAATTCGTGATGAAAATAACCATTCTCATATTTATAATGTCTGTAGTTTTGGGTTTTACTGTAAAATCCCAAAACACATCGCTTGAATTCGATTCAGTTAAATTTAACAGAGATTTGGAGTTAGCCGGATGGCTTTCTGATTACGAATATCACACACAATTGGCAGTTGATAAATTAGGTAGGCAATTGGAAAATTCTGGCGCAGACTGGTTTAGCTTTAGCGAAAACAATGTTTGGTATACAATCTGTGGAAAGCGTATGGAAAACAATTTCCTTATCTTCAAAAATATACTAACCGATTCCCTTGAAAATGTTGTTAATTTTTCGGGTGCTTTCGACACAACAAAAGTGAATGCTTGCGGACTTGCCATCTCAAAAGCGGAAACACACTTTCAATCTATCCGCGATACAATGGAAATTTACTTTAATTCTTTTGTGTGCGTTAATCCAGACCAAACCATCAGCGTTTGGTTTTTCCCGGCACTGCAACCCAGTGGGCAAGCGATTTATGGCTGCGAATGGGAATTTATTTTTGACAAAAGGGCTGCTAATATGATTTATCAGAAGTCTTTTGTTAGTACGATTGCTGGTGTATGGATTGGCAAACCTCGTGAATTATGGCTTAACTACAGGACTTCCATTTCTCCAACACTTGGAAGCCTGTTTTTTGTTGTTTCATTCCGCGAATATTTTACCCGCATCAGTATCAATACGCAGACTTGCACAAGCACTATTTCGAAAGATCAAAGCGGTAATTATCTATGGAAGCATAAGATAAAATAATTACAGTTTTTGCAGGTGATATTTTTTTAGTGGTTGGAGTTTTGGTGTTAGTGGTTAAGGTTCTGCATTTTATGTAATATTTTGGTTGACAACAAAGAATTATTTGATTTCGGATAATGCTAACAACTTTCGGCCTAACAACTTATGTCAAATAAAATGTACGACCTGTTTATTTCGGGCAAAGGGTGAATAATTACAAATATGATGATAGAATACACCGAAATAGTAAGCATCAGCTTTTCATTCAGCAACTCCAAAAGCGGCTTCCAACCTTGAATTTATTGCAACAATAAGAGAATCAATCGGCTATTGTGATAAAAAAAAACAAAAAAGCCGCTTTTTCTTTAACAAATAGTTCAATAATAAAATAATGCACTATTTTTGTTTTTATTAAATAGCAAAAGAAAATGTCGAAAAACCTACCCACCGAAACACCTTCAGTTAACATTATTGGTAACGGAACTGATATAAACGGCAATATAAACACCAATGGCGACCTGCGCATTGATGGTTTTATCAAAGGCACAATCCAAGCCACAGGTAAAGTCGTTGTTGGAACTACCGGCAAGGTCGAAGGAGAAATAAGTTGCCAGAATGCAGATATTTCGGGCGATGTAAAAGCGCATATCAAGGTTACCGAACTGTTGAGCCTCAAGGCAAGTGCTATTGTAAGCGGCGATATTTTTACAAATAAACTGGCCATTGAACCTGGCGCTGTTTTTACCGGTGCTTGTAAAATGGGAAACCAGAATAACCATAATGGAAAACCAGAACAACTTACCGAAAACGGCAAAAAATAAGCGGCCACCTCTCGAAAACTATGCCCGGTATTCAAACATGGCTTTCCAAATGTTTGCCATTATTGGCATAGGGGTTTTTGGAGGCGTAAAACTTGATCAATGGTTGAAAATCGGGTTTCCTGTTTTTACCATCATACTTTCAATCCTTTCAGTAGCAGCAGCTATTTATTCGGCGATCAAGGATTTGCTAAAAAAATAAATTCTCTGATTCAAGCTAATAGCAGTTTTACACTAGGTGCTGTTTCAACTAATTAACCCTCCCCTGTTCCACACAACATATTTATAATGAATGAATTGATAAACCGGTTTATCCGGAACTTAGGCATTTATACAGTTCTAATTGCAATTGCGGCATTTGCCATTTCCATGTTCACAAGTGGCTTAATTACCAGATATTGGCCCATTTTGCTCCTGCTTTTTGCCGGGATAACACTAACTTTGGTAACGCTGTTGTTTAACGCAAGCGAAAAGAAATTCTCAAAGTTCTCAAATACATTTATGATTGCCAGTATGCTCAAAATCATGATTTTACTGGTAGTGATTGCCGCATATTCGTTTAAATTCCAGGCTGATGCTATCCGATTTTCGGTTACGCTTCTCACGTTTTATTTGCTATATCTTGGTTTTGAGCTTTTCTGGCTGCTAAAACTCCAGAATGCCAATAAATGAAATAGCAAATCCCCAATCTGCAATCCGCAATCCCCAATCCGACATTCGAAATCCCCAATCCGAAATCTATATGAACAAATTACTCCTTTTCCTGGCCTTGCCTTTGCTAATTCTGGCAACCGGATGCAACAATCCAAACACTTCAATTATGGAGAAAAAATCTACCTATATCAGTCAGGCTGATATTGACAAAGTGATCAAACAACTTACCGATTCGTGCGGCGAAACTTCGAAATTCCGTATCGAACGTGCTGTAAGCCAAGTAGCTTCGCTCTGGGAAAAGCAAGATGGCGAGCTTGCAGGATTCAAATCATTTTGTATGCAGAATTTTATTTCCGACACGGCAAAACTTGATGTTTTATTCAGCAAACTGCAACTCAGCACCGAGGTTTTGTATGGCAATTTCAACAAAATGGGAATGGATTTGCGCCTTCCGGTTGATTTGAGCGGTGCCGAACTAACACCTATTGATGAAATGTTCGCCTCGTTTTCTCCATCGTCGCATCTTACCGATGATTTGTTCGCCAATAAAATTGCATTTGTTACCATGCTGAATTTCCCCTTTTATACTCTTACTGAGAAGAACGAACTTGGGAAAAACTGGTCGCGCCGAGAATGGGCTTATTCGCGTCTGGGCGATGCCTTTACTTCCCGTGTTCCTGCCGCACTCAACCAACAGGTTACAGAGGCTTTGTCGAAAGCGGATATGTACATTTCGGAATATAACATAAACATGGATAAATTGGTTGACGCTTCGGGCAAAACCTATTTCCCTGAAGGCATGAAACTGATTACCCATTGGGGATTGCGCGACGAATTGAAATCGCATTATGGACAGGCCGATGGTTTACCAAAGCAGCAAATGGTATATTCGGTGATGAAACGCATTATTGACCAAAGCATCCCCGAAATAGTAATCAACAACGGCAAATACCAGTGGAACCCAACGGATAATAAAATTCTGGAAAATGGCAAAGATGTTGCGTTTACCCCCGAACCTGACCGCCGTTACCTGATGTTGCTGAATAACTTTAAGGCCATACACGCTACCGATGCGTATTACCCAACTCTGCCAACTTACAGCCAGCGTGCATTTGAACAGAATATGGAAATCCCGGAAGCAGAAGTCGAAAAACTTTTTGTTTCCTTGGTTACTTCGCCAGAAATTAAACTAGTAGCTGAATTGATCAAAAAGCGGTTAGGACGCAATCTGGAGCCATTCGATATTTGGTATGATGGTTTTAAAGCAAGGAGCGGATTGAATGAAGATAACCTCACAGCCAAAACACAAAGTTTATACCCAACACCTTTGGCTTTTGAAAAAGACATGCCTAATATGCTCCGCAAATTAGGCTGGAATGCCGAAAGGGCAGCTTACATTGCTTCGAAAATTCAGGTTGATCCAGCCCGCGGTTCTGGACATGCCGCAGGTGCATTGATGAAAGGCGATAAAGCCCGGCTCCGCACCCGGATTGCCGACAAAGGCATGAATTACAAAGGTTACAATATTGCGGTTCACGAGTTTGGCCATAACGTTGAACAAACCGTTGACCTTTACAATATTGATTATTACATGCTACAAGGTGTTCCGAATACGTCGTTTACCGAAGCTTTGGCATTTCTTTTCCAGAAACGCGACCTGTTTTTGCTTGGAATACAGGACAACAATCCCGACAAGGAACATCTTGCTTCACTCGATGCTATCTGGTCATGTTACGAAATCATGGGCGTTTCCATGCTCGATATGCAGGTTTGGCGATGGCTGTATGCAAATCCAGAAGCAACTCCGGCCCAATTAAAAGAAGCCGTGATCAGCATGGCAAAAGAAGTTTGGAACAAATATTATGCACCCGTTTTTGGCAAGCAGGACGAACCCATCCTTGCCATTTATTCGCACATGATAGATAACCCGCTATACCTTTCCAATTATCCGGTTGGCCATTTAATCGACTTCCAGATTGATGGATTCATAAAGGGAAAGAATTTTGCTTCGGAAGTGGATCGCATTTATACCTTGGGCCGCCTTACTCCTCAAGCTTGGATGCAAGGTGCGGTTGGAACACCCATTTCCATTGACCCTATGCTGAAAAGTGTTGATGAAGCTTTGAAAGTGATAAAATAAGTTGCAGTTTTCAAATTGAAAAAGGACTAATCCGGGGAATTATCGGGTTAGTCCTTTTTTTATGCATGTGAAATATTTCGCATCTGGCGAGATTCAAATTCAACATTGATGTCGTTAGCTTTTGTTTTGATTCCTGAACCAGGCCGGGTATATTATCTTTTCGCAGAGACAAAAAGATGATTTCACACTGTTTCTATTTTCCAAATCGGAAATGTTGGTCAACCAAAGTTGCACTTTATGCAGATAGAGTAGTTCGTATAGCAGTTTCTGGACTGTAATTTTCACAAAAAAGGATGAAAATATTTTGTCAGAAGACAGGAGGCGAAAGCTACCAAAAAAATCCTTATCCATTACAAGCAGCAGATTGAATGGCAATTAACTTTATTCGACCATTGTTTTATCGGAATAAAGCAGTATCAATTTTGCGAATAACCCTGCCTTCTAGCTTCGTTCTTCCGGCTCACGAAAGCCAAAATACTTTCTATTCGTATTAGAACCTTTTTATTTCCGGTTCTTTCAAAGCCTGTTGAATTAAGGTAGTTTTCGCAATATTCAGTTTCCTTTTCTTCAAGCTCAGATTTTGATAAACCGCTTGCTAAATGGTTTTCCATCCATTGTTAACCTCAGCATATATACACCTGGTGCGAATGTTGACACATCAAGTGTTTCGAGCCATTCGCCAGGGAATTTGGATTTGGCATGCATCGAATACAACAGAGAGCCTTGCTGATTGAAGATTGTGATTTCGACCTCCGTCCGTTTTGTGGTTTGATATTCAACATTTAAGTAATTGGAAGCAGGGTTTGGATAAATATCGAAACTGTTTCCGGCCTCAGCATAATTTACATCAAAGGTGGTGGTACAAGTGCCGGGCATAAAATTGTCGAGCCATGTGAGGCGGCTGTGCATCCAGGTTTTAAGGGCAGACACTTCACCCTCGTAAGTGCTAGGATATGGCCATGGATTGGGCCAAACATAAACCCCCAATATTGGCCATGTAGTAAAATTCCGGACCTGTGCTTCCATCAATTGCCCCGAAATGCTGTCGATATAATTATCAAACCAAGCGTTGCTGAGTATATTCTGCCGCAAGTAAAGCCAACGGCATTTCAAATGGTTTTTATACAGCGGATCCTGTAAAAGGCGGCTCCACCAGAAAGGGACTTGCCAATAATCGTCGGTGCAAGGGAATTGGTATGCCCAGCCTGTGGTTACATCGCCGCTGCAATAATCGGCGTTATGCCATGCAATATCATAATCCCAAACTGGCCCCATGCGTATTTTGCCACCTTCGCTGTCGCGCTCCTTGTGCAGGAAAGTGCTCAAACGGTAACCATCCACATTTTTGCTCAGTTCATTGACCAGAAAATAGTCGAAAAAAGTACTTTCGACGGCATATTTCCTATAGCCATTGGTGGTGTCGGCAAAATTTGGGCTTTTCAAAGCCGTTTCAAAATCATACACATTATTCTGAATGTAGCTTTTCTGCTGGATGGAGATATCTTCTTCTTTGGGATATTCGTACTGAAAAAATATGGTTTGTCCGTTTGGGCTTGCCGAGGGCGCATAATTTGATACCCATCCCGAACCACCTGAGCCTGTTTGCTTATCCACTTTAAAAATATACCCACCAGTAAGCACATCTCCAGTGTTTTGGTCGGGACTTAACTTGGCGATATCCACACGGTTTTTATCTCGTTTTATTTTTTCAGAAAAAATATAAATCCCTTTGTATTGGCCATTCAAAACCAATTCGACAAACTGATACCGGGTGCTGTAATGCCCCATATTTTTCCATAACTGATACGCCATCACATTACGGACAAACGATTTGTCGGTGTAGTTGGCATTCAATATCCAGTCGCTTTCGGCTGGCATCCCTAACAAGGAAGTATCAATGCTATTGCCAATCGCGTCCCAGGTTTCAAGCCCATAGCTCTTTTTGGGGAACGATTGCGAACTCGACCCACGCACTTCAATCCCTGAATTGCCGTTGAACTCGGGCAAATCGGTAACATAATTACGGATTCCCGGGCCATTGTTATAAACTTTCAAGCCTGCCGGAATCTTAGGGTCATCGGGGATGGTTTGCCCATACGTGTCGATCATTACAATTGGCAAATTAGACGAAGTAAGCTGAAATGGGCCAGTTGCATCAACGCCGAAGGTAATGCTCCAGTTAAGTAGGGTGCCGTTGTTTGCCCACTGGTATAAATCCTGAACCACCAAAGTCCAGGTGCCATAACCGGTTTGGCCATTGTTTACAAAACCTAAGTATTCGTTTGGCTTGAAAGAACCAGTAAAGGGTGCAATGCCCGTGGTTATTGAAGTTGTGGCCTTATCGTCGAAAACGGTATTTGTATAATTGTTGCCATCGCCACCGTTAGCATAAGTAAGCACAACCTGCGACCCATCAGGTGCAACAAGGGTAGCAGCAATATCCGATACGTTGGGATGGTTAATATTTATCTTTACGTTAACAACGCCAAAATTGGTATCGAGCACCGATGCGCCCAAGGAACTGGGTTCGATGGAGAAATAGGCGGGATTGCCGGTGGAAGGTATTGCTCCGCCAAAGCCGGAGAACGTTTGAGCTACTACCTGAAAAGTTACGCTTGCAAGAAAAAGAAAGAGGAAAAGTTTTTGCATAAAATTTGATGGCACAATATAAGAAGCTGCCAAACCGCAAAATTACAACAGATTTTGGATGGTTTTGAAAAAAATATTTGTTCAAAGAAAGGCTAAAGCCGAGGCGCTATGCCCTCTGAATCCCCGGGCTGAAACCCGGGAAAATTCTAATGTAATTTAGGGACAAGACCAATATGCTTGTTATCTTTTTACTGTTCTAATTGGCTAAAATGAATGGGCCCAATATTTTATCTGTAACTTGCCAAAGTTTCTTTTGGTCACCTTCTTTCATTTCTACTTTTGGAAATGACCTCTCCTTTCGCCAAGCGTAACAAGTTCCTCTTTTATGATTATTGGTAATTTCATTTATGACCGAATAAATATTTTCTGCTGATTTCTCAACTGAAATGCCAACAATCATATTCAATAATTTCACAAATATCCGCATAGGTTGGGGTTCGTTCGCTAAAATTTTGGTTTTTACAAGCCCCGGCATATATAAGTTAAGCAGGATAGGATTTCTTTCGTTAAATTCTCTTGTATAAACATTCATCGCCCATTGCCACCTTGTGAGACCTTTCCTGCCTGTGAACTCCTCTACCATAGTCAAATCCTCAAAATTAATGCGGCTAAAATCCATACCAACCACCGAAAGGATTTGTGCATTTTCGGTTTTCCCCAATATATCTTGAAGCCGTTTGATCATCAAAGCCCTTGAAAGATAACCAACAGCAAAATTTTGTTCGTTGCCTTCTTTGGTAATAATTCTTTTGTTTGCAATGGCATTGGCATTTAAAAGCAGTAGGTGAAGGTTCGTATTTTCGCTTAAAAAAGTATCAACTGCCTTAATTACATCTTTCAGTATTGACAAATCACAAACAATGGCCGAAACTTCATTGCTTATCCTCTTAAGTTCAGAAAGAGTGGCTTCACATTTATTGGGATTTCGCCCAAGTATTACCACTTTCCAGCCTTCGAGCAATAATTTTTTTGCAGTAGCTTTGCCAATTCCGTCAGTTGCACCTGTAACTAAGGCAGTTTTCATAAATCAGCTTTTAAGTTGTTTCATTGCTGTTCCCCAATCTTCCAGATGATGCACAGAAGTTAGTTTGCCATCGATTACGGTGTGAAAATCAATTGACATAATTTTGAATGTTTTTGTGCCGTCGGTAGGCAAGCCCATAAAATCACCATTGGGGGTACCGCTTACTAAACTGCGAACTACATATTTATTGCCATCGTTAGCAAGGTCTTGTGGCTCCCATTTTAGGTCTGGAATCAATTTCCAAAAGAATTCTACTTGTCCAATTAAAGCAGGTTTTCCCTTGCTATCTACCGAACCACTTGAAATAAAATCATCGGCTAATACTTCTGACAATATAGCAGTAGGTGTAGTTTCAGTGTTTACGGTCAACGCTTTTTTGTAAAATGCGGTTAATGCTTCTCTATTTTTGTCCATTTTTTAAAAAATTAATTGATTAATAATAGTGCAAAGGTGAGATGGTTACGGACTTTGCACAATGGACAAACCGGCCTTTGTATGGCACTTTTGGGAATGCTACTTTTTGAGATGAGTTTCCCTGAATTCGACCGGGGTAGTTGCAGTATTTTTTTTAAAGTAGCGAACAAAATAAGCTGGGTCTTCAAACCCTAAATTTTGTCCAATTTCTTTTATAGATAAATTAGTATTCACTAAAAGCCGCTTGGTTTCTAATAATATCCTATCGTTGATTATTTCCTTGGGGGATTTGCCTAAAACTTTTGCCGTGGCTTGACCTAATCGCTTTTCGGAAATGCAAACGATTTTAGCATAGTCATTTACGTTCTTTAATTTGGTATAATTAATTTCCAATAAATCACGGAACAATAAGGTATAATCAAGGTCAGCACCTTTTTTCAGCTCTGTGAAACCTTGTTTTCGTTTTTCCCTATCGGAAAGAAGCAAAAAGTTATGAAGTAAATTTTTTAATAAAATATGTTTTAGGTTGTCAAATGGCAAGCTCAATTCTTCTGTTATGCTTTCGCAAATATTGATGAATTTCACAAAGTCAGTTTTATTAAGTTTAATTATTGGCTTGTCTGTTAGGTCGTTAAACAAAATGCTACTTCTCAAAAACTTGGTGTCGTTTTCCGAAGTACAAAAAAAGTCATCGGTAAAGATTAAAACCTGTCCTTCATAATTTAGCAATTGGTCGAACTGGTGAACACGGTCTTTGCCAATAAACAATAAGGAATAAGGCTCAATTTTAATGGGTAGGAAATCTACAAAATGGGTAGGTTGGCAATTTTCGAACAGAAAGATGTGATAAAAATTGGTGCGATGTGGTGTAACTAAATGGTCTTTGCTAACAGTTGTCAAAATAATCAAAGGCACAACTTCAATTTGGAGTTCGGCATTTCGTTTAAATTTAAGTCGCCTTATTTCGTCAACCATTTTTTATTTTAAAGTACAAAGATAAGTATTTGCATGTAGGTTAGCCATAGCACTTTCAAATGTAGAATACGCTTAACATTAGTTTCAAAAGCCCAATCCGAAAAGCCCTTTGTTTGCCAAAAAATGTTTAAACCCGGACTCTTGTATATCAATCATTACCAAATTGCTGAATTAAAATTCCTGATTATAAAATAAATTTCCAACCCAAATGCACATAAACAAAATATTTACTAAGATGATATAGATATTATATTATTTTTGCACCCCAAACCTCACTCATGCCCCACATTTTCACCCCCAACAGTGGGACATTAAAATCTAACCCCAATTTTATGAAAATCAGAAGTTTACTGCTCATGGCTGCATTTTGTGGCTGTGCTTTGTTGCTCAATGCCCAAAACATACCTGTAAGTCCATCCGAAACCGGGGTTGGTGCGTTTTTAGGCGAAACAAAACCATTGCGGGATATCCCCGAACTCACGCCCGAAGAATTTCAAATTCTCAAAGAAAAAGCTGATGCCAAGCTGCTTCGCAAAAAACCTCAGATAAGGGAATATCCGTATGCCGACATCGCGCTTCCTAAAGGCCCTGATGCAGTTTGGCAGAAAACGATGGGCAATGCGAAAACTGCAAAAACCCCAACCGCGAACTTTGATGGCCAAAACTCATCATCGTATCCACCTGACTGCAACGGAACTTCTGGACCAAACCATTTTATGCAAACGGTGAATGTTACCTACGCCATTTACAATAAAACAGGCACAAAATTGGCTGGGCCAACCAATATGAACCAATTGTTCAACGGGGTTTCCGGTTCAAACTGCAACGATGGCGACCCTATCATTTTGTACGACGAACAAGCCGACAGATGGGTAGCCACAGAATTTTCGCTTTGTGGTTCAAACGACCTTATGCTCATGGCGGTATCCTCAACCAACGACCCAACAGGAACCTGGTATGCTTATTCTTTTGATGTGGCCGGTATGCCCGATTATCCAAAATTCAGCATTTGGCAGGATGGATATTATATGGGCGACAACAACAGTTCCAGCAACGATATTTATGTTTTTGAGCGCTCGGTAATGGTTGCCGGAGGAACAAACCCAAAATTTGTAGGTTTCAACAATGCATGGAGGCCGGGTTCGGTGGATGGGTTTATGTGTGTGCCACCAGTTGATAATGATGGTGCCTTCGCCCCTACCGGTGCACCAGGACTATTTATCGCCATGAGCGACGATGCTTTTAACAGTGGAACCGACCAATTATGGATTTATGAATTGGCTGTAAACTGGACAACAACCGCATCATCAACCTTTAACAGGGTGCAACAACTCGATGTGGTTCCATTCGACAGTAATTTTGGTAACAACTGGGACAATATCAAGCAATTAGGCACATCACAGGAAGTGGATGCCGTGCCTCAGGTAATTATGAATGTGCCTCAGTACCGGAATTTTGGCACCTATCAAACCATAGTTTGCTGCCATTCGGTAGATGTTGACAATACCGACCACGCCGGAGTGCGCTGGTACGAACTTCGCAAAACCCCACCTGCAACCATCTGGACAGTCCGCCAAAGCGGCACCTACGCACCTGATGCACATTCGCGCTGGATGGGAAGCATTATGCTGAATGGGAACAACGAAATAGGTTTAGGTTATTCTATTTCCAGTTCGACAATGAACCCTGGTATCCGCTTATGCGGACAAACAGAAGCTGAATACAACAATGCACAGGGTGTCCTCGATTTCCCCGAAGATATTATACAGAATGGAACCTCTTCGCAAACTGGCGTAAACCGTTGGGGCGATTACGCACAATTGTCAGTTGACCCTGCCGATGACGGAACTTTTTGGTTTACCAGTGAATATGTTAGCGGTGGCACCCATAAAACTAAGATAGCTTCGTTTCAGGTTGGCCCAATACCACCAACTGTTGATTTTACTGCAAACAACACCCTGCCTTGTACCAACAATACAACGGTTCTATTTACCAGCCAAACTACTGGCAACCCAACTTTATATACCTGGACATTTGTACCAAGCACCGTTACTTTTACCGCTAACACAAGCAGTTCGTCAGCTAACCCAAAAGTGATTTTCAATGCGCTTGGCAATTATACCATCACTTTGACAGTAACCAACGATGGTGGGAGCAAAACCGCAACCAAAACCGATTATATCCATGTAAATGTTGCCAATGCGAATTTTGGCGCAAACGCAACCACAGTGGTTGTTGACAATAATGTTGCTTTTACCGATGCTTCCACCTGCGATGTAACAAGCTGGTTGTGGAATTTTGGTTTCGATGCTACACCTGCAACTGCAAATACTCAAGGCCCACATTCAGTTTCGTACAGTTCGACGGGATTAAAAACAGTTACTTTGACCATAAACGGTGGTTCGACCGAAACAAAAACCGATTATGTGAACGTGATTGGGTCAAGCATAAATATGACCTCTGCAACGGTATCGGCTTGTAACGGCACTTTCTTCGATCCGGGCGGACCTTCGGCAAATTATGGAAACAGCCTCGATAATTCAATGTTGTTTAAGCCTGGAATCCCTGGCAGCAAATTGCAATTTGTGTTCACCAGCTTCGAGTTGGAAGCCCAGGCAAGTTGCAACAAAGACTATCTGAAGATTTATGATGGGATCAATATTTTTGCACCGCTCCTTGGTACATTTTGCGGAACTACTTCGCCAGGAACAGTTACCGCAACCAACGAAAGCGGCGCACTACTTTTCGTTTTCCATAGCAATGCCACAGTTAACCTACCAGGCTGGTCGGCAGATTTAGTTTGCACTGCAATACCCGTCGCAAGCCCGGCAACATTATCGGCATCGGCTGCCAGTAGCTCGCAAATCAACCTTAACTGGACTAAAAACCCTGACAATAATGATGTTTTTGTGGCATGGTCGGCAGACGGGATTTTTGGCACTCCGGTTAACGGAACACCATATTTGGTTGGTGAAACTATTGTGGGCGGCGGAACAATCCTTGCAACAGGCAGCACAACATCCTTCAACCATTCAGGCCTTACTTCCTCTACAACATATTATTACAAAGCATTTTCGTACACTGCTAGTAATAAATACTCTGCAGGTATCGATGCCAACGCAACCACTTTATTCCAGCCAACCTTGGCGGTTGATCCAAAAAATATAAGTGTTCCGGCATCGGCAGGCAACGCTCCTATTTCAATTATCTCAAATACAGATTGGACGGTTACAAGCAACCAGTCTTGGTGTACACTAGCTCCGACAGGAACTGGGGCTCTCACAATTAACGCAAATTATGAGGAAAACCTTTCGATCAATCCAAGGATAGCATTAATAACCATTTCTGTTTCGGGTTTGCCAGCTATTGAAGTTACTCTTACGCAAGCGGGTGCAGCACCTTTATTGTCGGTAACACCGCAAAACCAAAATGTTGCCGATCCATCGGGAAACACCACATTTGCTGTTACTTCCAACACTAATTGGGCGGTTAGCAGCGATCAGCCTTGGTGTACGGTAAGCCTTTCGGGAAGTGGAAATGGCACAATTGAGGCAACTTTCACCCAAAACCTTTCCATCCAATCGAGGATTGCCAATATTTCGGTTACAGTGAATGGCCTTTCTACCATAATAGTAACCATTACCCAAGCTGGGGCTGCGGTAATACTAACCGTAACACCACCGGTAAAAAATGTAAATGCGTATGCGGCTTCTGTTGATTTTACGGTTACCTCCAACACAAACTGGACAGCATCAGCCGATTCTGCTTGGTGTATTGTAACTGGTTCAGGTACCGGAAATGGTACGATAACAGCGGTTTATCCATGGAATTCGACAGGCAAGGATAGGAGCACAACAATTTCGGTTAATGCTGCTGGAGTAGGTACACAGATTGCAAAACTGGTTCAGGGACACGAAACAGCTTCTGTTCCGGAAAATGGATCAAAAGGCATAACCATCTATCCAAACCCTGCCAAAGGCTTGTTTAGCATAGTTGTTGATAAATCGAAATATCCGTCCATGCTCATTACAATTACCGATGCAAATGGTGCTTTTGTTTCGAGCCGCGAATGCAAGAACGAATCGGAATATCATTTCGATTTGAGTTCATCACCACAAGGCACCTATTTTGTGAAGGTTAAAACAGACAAGGAGCTAATGGTAACCAAGATGGTGATTATCAAATAACTCATCAGTTAGAATAGAAATATCATTTTTCAGTCAGGCCAATTCCACAGTGAAATGTGGGTTTGGCCTGATTTTTTTAGGGATCTCAATAAAAAAACTTTTTGTGGATTTAAAAACAAGGAACTTAGGTAAGTGTTTTTGTGAAATGCCCTGAGGCTTTGGTGTAAACTTAGCCAAATGCTTACAGGAACAAACTTCACCAATGATTGGCAATTGTGAGTTATCCTTGCTCCAAAGTCCATGAAAACTAGTTTTAACGCATAGAATTCTGATTCTCCATAAACTATTTGTATTCCCGTCAAAAGCCAATTCATCCCCATAAGTACAAGCTAGAATCCAAATAATATTTCACCAGCCATTTTATATGTATTTTTGTATCAATTTAACAAACTACGATTATGAGCGAAAACAATAGTGGTAAAATACTCATGGCATTTATAGCCGGTGCAGCCATTGGTGCAGCTTTGGGCTATTTCCTAAATTCATCTAAAAAGGATGAATTAATGGCCGACCTGAAAGAAGGGGCTACAAACCTGAAACAGGGCTTTGATGACAGTCTTGGAAAAGCAAAAGACATTATCGAAACTTTTACTAATAATTCTGCCGAAACGGATATTGATGCTAAATCCTGAATCCATGAGCGAACAGCCAAACACATATAACGAATTAAAGCAGCTCATTGCCGATTATGTTGAAGCAAGGATTGAACTAATAAAACTTGATGTTTTTGAAAAGGTAGCTAAAGTTACGGCAGCCCTTTTTTCTTCGGTGGTGGTAGCCCTGCTGGGGTTTTTCTTATTGTTTTTCCTAAGCATGAGTGCTGGCTTTTATCTGGCCCGTCTTTTCGACAACGAAGCAATTGGTTTTCTAATAGTTACGGGTTTTTATCTTTTGCTTTTTGCGATAGTTATCAGCCGGAAAAAAGATTTTATGGAAAAATATATTATTGACCGGGTTATCGGCGAACTAACACGAAAGGATGGTGAAGATGAGCAAGCTAAATAATAAAGTCAGCAATCTTGATCAATTAATCCAGAAAAAATGTGATCTTGCAGTGTTTTGCACCTACCAGGAAAAGTTGATTACCTTTAAATTTGGTGAAATAAAACGGAATATCCCCGAAATCCTTGCCAACGAAATCCTTCCTTATACACCAGAGAGAAACCATGATATTTCGTCCATCCTTGATATGGCCAACAGTTTTATTGTGCGATTTTTACCGGAACGTTTCAGAAAAAACAAGATTGTAGAGGTTGCACTAAAATTAGTAGAAGTTTTGATAATCAGAGTACTTGGTAAGAAAGTGCCTATAGACATCGCTGAGGGTAAAAAAAAGAACAACGAATAATAAACATTGAATAATGGATGCGCTAAAACATCTGTTAAAATAGTAGCCAAACAGCAACATTATCCTTATATTATAATCTTTATAAAAAAAAGATGTAAAATTTTGATGTACATGTGTTTTCGTATTGAAAAAGTTGTAATTTTGCGCTCCATTTTAACGGATAAAAACACAATAGTTAAATAATGATCGCGATAGTAGATATAGCCGGGCAACAGTTTAAAGTTGCAAAAGATCAGAAATTTTACGTGAACCGCCTTAAAGGAGAAGAAGGATCGGTAGTAGAATTCAGCGAAGTATTGCTTTTGGATAACGAAGGCGCAATAACCATCGGAACACCGCTTGTTGATGGCGCAAAAGTTTCGGCAACCATACTTGCCCACCTCCGTGGCGACAAGGTAAAAATCTTCAAGAAAAAACGCCGTAAAGGGTATCAGAAAGAAAGCGGCCACCGCCAAAACCTGACCCAGGTAAAAATTGAAGCAATAAACATATAATTGTAACTCATAATATTCAAAAGATATGGCTCATAAAAAAGGTGCCGGTAGTTCGCAGAACGGCCGGGAATCACATAGCAAGCGTCTCGGTGTGAAAATCTATGGCGGACAATTCGCCCAAGCAGGAAACATCATTATCAGGCAGCGTGGCACAGTTCACAACCCAGGCCTCAATGTAGGACTTGGAAAAGACCATACCATCTTCGCTTTATGCGATGGAATGGTTCAGTTCAAAAAACGGGCGAACGACAAATCATACGTTTCGGTTCATCCTATTCAGGGCGAATAAGCGCATGGGCAGTAAATACTGCTGTTCGACACACTTATAATGAAGTCTCCTGATCGTTCAAGTCAGGAGATTTTTTATTTTTGCAGTCTTGAGCCCGCTCCGATAACCATAAAAAAAAAGAAAACCACGGAGGCACTGAGGACACAGAGTCACACAGAGCATTGTTATTCAGTACTTTAAAATTAGTGAAACTTAGTGTCTTTGTGGCGAAAAAAGACTTGTTGGAGTGGACTCAGTCTTAAAAAAATTGCACCCAGCTAGGAACCCGGCACTTGGAACTCGGAACCCGTCACTTGAACCCCATCCTTGAACCCTATTTACCCATCACCCACAACCATAAAAAAACAAAGAAATGCTCGAATTATCCTTTTTACGTGAAAATGTCGAACTTGTAATAGAACGTCTCGCAATCAAACGTGTTGAAGCACGTGAAACGATAAAAAAAATATTGGAAGCCGACCAAAACAGGCGCGAAACCCAGAAACAACTCGATGACAACCTTGCCGAATCGAACCAGATAGCGCGCGAAGTAGGCAATTTGTTCAAAGAAGGCCGTCAGCAGGAAGCCAATGCGTTAAAAGCACGCTCTGCCGAACTTAAAATCCTGGCCCGCGAAGTCACCGAAAAACTCGATGCTTTACAAAAGGAACAAAACGATTTGCTGGTTACCCTTCCGAACCTTCCACACCCTGAAACACCTCAAGGATATCTTCCTGAGCATAATGTTACAATTTACAGCGAAGGTGAAATCCCGGCTCTAGGCGAGGATGCCGTTCCACATTGGGAACTCACTTCAAAATACGATATTATTGATTTTGAGCTTGGCGTGAAACTTACTGGCGCAGGATTTCCGGTTTACAAAGGTCAGGGAGCAAGGCTTCAACGTGCATTGATCAACTTTTTTGTGAACGAAGCCGTCGAAGCTGGTTATCTTGAAATACAACCTCCACTTTTGGTTAATGAAGCTTCGGGCTATGGTACCGGACAATTGCCTGATAAAGATAGCCAGATGTACCATGTTGGGCTTGACAATTTTTACCTAATTCCCACAGCAGAAGTTCCTGTAACCAATATTTACCGCGATCTGTTACTAAAAGAAACCGATTTCCCGATTAAAAATGTGGCTTACTCGCAGTGTTTCCGTCGTGAAGCAGGGTCCTATGGCAAGGATGTACGTGGGTTAAACCGCTTGCACCAGTTTGATAAAGTGGAAATTGTACAAATCCAGCATCCAGATAATTCGTATGCAGCTTTGGAAACCATGCGCGAACATGTTACAGGCCTGGTGCGTAAATTGGAGCTTCCTTTCCGTATCCTCAGGCTTTGTGGTGGCGACATGAGTTTTACTTCCGCCCTGACTTATGATTTTGAAGTGTTTTCTGCTGCACAAAAACGTTGGCTCGAAGTAAGCTCGGTTTCAAATTTCGAATCTTTCCAGGCAAACCGCATGAAACTGCGTTTTAAAGACAGTGCAGGCAAAACCCGCCTTGCCCATACCTTGAACGGAAGCGCATTGGCATTGCCACGCATCGTTGCAGCCTTGCTCGAAAATAACCAAACCCCTGAAGGGATCAGGATCCCAAAAGCACTTGTTCCTTACACAGGGTTTGAATGGATTAAATAATGTGGGATGTCGAATGTGGGATGTCGAATGTGGGATGTCGAATGTGGGATGTGGGATGTCGGATTGCTGATTTTGAAATAAATCTCCGTTTCGCCCTTCTCCTTGTCCCCCTTCACCTTGTCTCCCTTCACCTTGTCTCTCCTCGCCTCCCTTTTTCTTGTCTCCCATCATGCTTGCAACAACTGAACTATGAAACAAAAAAGCCTCTTTCTGTTTTTCTTACTAAGCCTGCTGGTTTCAGTATGCCCGGATAGGCTTTTTGCCCAGCAAACGGAGGAACAACTAGGCGTTCAATACTATAACAACAGGGAGTTTGATAAGGCTCTTGTA
>CAIRHD010000501.1 GCA_903878265.1 uncultured Bacteroidales bacterium
GATTATCTCCATTTGTGTATTCTGCGAACCCAGAACAGTAACCATTTCAACTTTTCCGGCATATTGTTCAAGGTGGTTTGCTATGGCGAGCACACCTCCGGCATACGATTCGCTGTTTAGGAAAATAGTGGAAATGGTAGGTGATTTTGACGATTTTCCTAAAGGATGGCAATAATGGTATTCATCAATAATAGTATCGCCAATAACCAGCACCTTAGCGTTTTTAAGTTCATCAATTTTTGAAATGACGTCTTCAGGTGTAAACTTCTTTTTGAAATCGTCAAGAAATCCCTGGACTTTTTCGCTAAAGGGGCTGAAATGGGTATTTATCAGGTTAGAGGATGAAAAAGTGATTTCTTCGGTAAAATATATCGATCCGCCAACGGATTCCACTGCATCTTCTTCCAGATAAATATTCTTAGTGAGGTCTTTTTCCCTTTCTTTATATTCCTGGCCTTTTACATAAAAAGTGGGTTTGATCAGTTTGATGGTTTCTATTGATGTGTTCCACTTATTTAGCGCAATATAATCGACCGCTTGTAAGGCCGAAATGGCTTCCATACGCAGGTTTTCGTTAAAAACAGGCCTTCCTGGTCCTTTATTCACAAAGCGGTCGGGCGTTATTGTTACTACAACAACATCGGCTGCTTTTTTTGCCGATTCGAAATGCTTGATATGGCCAAGGTGGAGCAAATCGAAACAACCATGGCACTGTGCCACCGTTTTTTCCTCAAGTTTCAATTTTTCAATTATCCTTGCGAGTTCTTCAATGCTAACTATTTTACTGTTGCTCATTATGTTGTGTTCCTTTTTGTAGAAATACGGCACTCATTTCTTATTTTCCAAGATACTTGAACCAATCTTTTGTGGCTTCGGCAATAGATAATGGTTCCCAAAGCGGTGCTTCTCGCCAATATTCAATATTTTCGAGCATTATTTTTACCCCTTGCTCCAAACTTACAAGTGGTTGCCAGCCAATGATTTCCTTGATTTTAGAAATATCGGCAAATGTACAGTCAGGCTCACCTGGTCGCTTGGGGATATAAAGCACATCGCCGCCTAATAATTCAACCAATCGATTAACGCTATAAGTGTTCCCGCTACCAACATTCATAATTTTGCCGATTGCCTGGTTATTGCCAGCAGCCATAAAACAGGCGTTGGCCACATCTGTAACAAAAGTAAAATCCCTGGTCTGATTACCATCACCAACAATGGTGTATGGTTTATTGTTTAGTTTCTGCGCAAGGAAAACCCCGAAAACAGCCCCGTAAGTTCCGCTGGTACGTGACCTTGGACCATATACATTGAAGAACCTCATACAAGTTACAGGTAAACTATAAATCGAATTCCAGTACATCATGTATTTTTCTCCTAAATACTTGGTAACTGCATAAGGATATTGCGGCCTGATTTCAGCAGTTTCGGGTGTTGGCGAAATATCGGGAATACCATAGCAAGAAGATGAGGCAGCATAAATAATACGCTTTACTTCCCATTTCCTGCAGCACTCCAATACATTTATGGTTCCATCAACATTTGCCCGGTGATATTCCAAAGGCTTTTCGATAGATGGAACTATGTCTGCAAGGGCAGCAATATGGATAACCCAATCTATGCCTTCAAAGTAGGGTAATATTTTTTCATATTCTGCCAAATCGGCAATATGGATTTTTAGGTTGGGATTATCTTGGTGATGTGCCAAATTAAGCAAGCGACCTGTGCTTAAGTTATCAACTACCGTTACATCAAATCCTTCAATTAACAGTCTGTCAACTATATGGCTTCCAATGAACCCACATCCTCCGGTAACTAACGCTTTCATATTCCTTATTTTTAATTTTAAACTGTTTTGAATTTGCTTTAGTCGTTATTCTGACCAAGAAATGTTGTTGGCAATTACTTTTGCCGGTATGCCAGCTACCAAAGCCCCTTCTTCAGCATCTTTCGTAACTACCGCACCAGCAGCGACTACTACATTGTCGGAAAGTGTTGCACCTTTTAAAACCATGGATCTTTGCCCTAACCAACAGTGATTGCCTATTTTTACTGGTAAACACTCGATTTCGGGTGGATTTTCATTAGTCGAAAGCAGATGCCCATCGTTATCACGAATAATTACCCCCTGAGCAAAGAAACATCCTCCGCCGATTTCAATTTTATTCATTGCAATTAGCTGAGAAGGTCCATTTATTTTTGTACCGTTACCAATTATAATTTCAGCATCGTTAGCTAATATTTGCACTCCTGGGTAAAGCGAAACGTTTCCATTTATCGTTAAAGTAGAATTAACAAGGTGAATCCTGCAAACATCCCTTTTAGAATCAAAACCGCCCCCATCGTAGTAACCATAATCGATCCCAACTTTAAACGAGCCTCTTTCAACAATTATTTTTGAATTTTTTAATGTGAGTTTTGTGAGGTGGTGAATGCCGATTCGCGCGTTTCCTTTAAGGATGATGAACTTGGGATAATAAAAAAGTTGTGTCCCCCACTGAATTATGTTCTTGATAAACATAAAACCTGCGCTCAAAACTACGCTCAAAATACTGTATCGTTTATGAATGGTGAGCGCTTTACGCAAGGACATTTTCTATTTTTTGAAATAGTTTATTATTGAATTTGCAACATATTCAACGTGATTGTCAGTAAGTTCTGGAAAAACAGGAAGGCTTAGGATTTCACCTGATTGCTTTTCGGTAACTGGAAAATCACCTTTAACATAGCCCAGATATTTTGCTGCTTCTTGCAAATGTATAGGAATGGGGTAATGTACTTTTGTGTCAATCCCTTTCTCGGACAAGTAGCTTTTCAAATCGTCGCGTTTGCTGGTCTGGATGATAAATGTATGATAAGCAGCTTTTTCAAAAGGCTTATCTTTAGGCGAAATCAAATCCAATCCCGAAAAACGGTTGAAATAAAATGCTGCTATATCCCGCCTTCTGGCCGTCCATTCGGGAAGTTTTTTAAGTTTGATATTCAACATAGCTGCCTGCAAGTTATCGAGCCGACTGTTATAACTCCAAAATTCACATTCATCCCTGCTTTTCAGTCCATGATTCCTGGCCTTTAGGAGATTTTTATACAAATCCTCATCATTTGTTGTAATCACACCACCATCGCCACACGCACTTAGGTTTTTTAGTGGGTGTAGGCTGAAACATCCTAAATTCCCAAAAGAACCAACTGGCTTACCCTTATATTCAGCACAGACTGCTTGTGCGCAATCTTCAATAACTGCGAGATTATATTCATGAGCTATGGCAAGAATGGAATCCATATCCGCAGGACGGCCAGTTAAGTGAACTGGAATAATTGCTTTGGTTCTATCGGTAATAACTTTCCTGATTTCCTCTGGATCGATGTTAAAATCGCTTCTAACGTCAGCAAAAACGGGTTTAGCCCCTGCAAGAAAGATAGAAGAAGCCGAAGCAAGGAAGGAATTAGGCGCTGTAATTATTTCGTCACCAGCCGTCACCCCTAAAGCTTTCATACTAAGAAAAAGAGCATCAGTTCCATTAGCAACACCAATAGCGTACTTTGTGCCACAAAGGTCTGCGAATGATTTTTCGAAGGAAAGTAGTTCTTCGCCAAGAATAAACTGGCCTGAATCGATCAACCCAGAAACAACGTCCATCAATTCCTCCTTCAACAGCTTGTGTTGAAGCCCTAAATCTATAAACGGAACTTTCATGCGATATCCTTTCTAAATGCCAGTCCAACACCTTTCCTGCAATCAATTTCAATAAAATCGAAATTGTTTTTCTGAATTTCTTTAAATCGAACCCAAACTCCCATCAAGTCGCTGTTCATGAAATTTATGTCGTCAAATACAATAATTCCTTTTTCAGCAACATGATCTGCAATATTTTGAAGGTCGATAAATGCAGTTTCCGCATCATGAGCGCCATCAACCAAAATATAATCGAATTTTTCGTTTGGCAGTTTTTCAAAATAAGAAGGCACAGTCCTTTTGGAGTCGCCACTTATAAAAGTAATGATGTCGCTTGGGATATTGAAATAAGCAAGGTTATTCTTAACTTTGTTTATTGACAAATTGCGAATAAGGGAAAAGAAAGGCTTGAGCTTTTTTTCAGAGACATTTATATTGCCAGCAATTTCGCCGTTCTCATTATTTTTGTTTTTAAGCTCGGTAAATTTTTTCGAGAAGTAGGTAGTGCTTACATACTCCCGCCACATGTCAAAAGAAACGACCTCAATATTCCTGAAATCTTGATAGTTTGATAAAAGTGCTATCAAGGAACCGCCAGTACGGGTGCCGATTTCAAGGATTCTCTTAGGTTTGTGGGTATTTCCTATCCAACTTACAACCATGGCAGTTTCTAAAAACACGCCATTTACTTTCAATTTTTCAATATCGGTAAACGAAGCCCAATAGTGATCGTTTGGATCCAATTTCCGCAAGAGCCTGAAATTGCTGAGTACAAATGGGGTTGTACTAACAATATCTTTGGTTATTTGTGCTTTATCTAACATCAGGTCAGTTTTATCTTTTGCATCTGTTTTACATTAAAATAAAGATCATCGGTTAGCGAATTTGGTATTTTATTTTCCTCAAATGCATTTTTTAAATCCTGTATCGCATCAGTAATGGTATGCGTTGGGACAAACCCGATTTCCTTTTTTATTTTCTCAGATGAGATATGGTATGAACGATTATCATCGGTAGAAGTGGTGATAATGTTCACTTGTGGCCCAATGGTTGCGCGTACCATTTCGGCAATTTCGGCAACTTTATGGTTTTCGTACCCAGCGTTGAATGTTTTACCAGCAATTTTGTCATCAGGCAATTCGAGTAAAAGCAGATAAAGGGCAGCCATATCTTCAATATGAAGGTTAGGGCGTTTCTGCTGGCCACCAAAAACAGTTATTTCGCCTTTGTTAACGGCAAGATTTGTTAGTATATTTACAGTTAAGTCAAGCCTTAGCCTAGGTGAATAACCACAAACGGTAGCAGGACGGATTGTAACGGTTGTGAATTCAGGGCTTTGATATTTAGACAATATATCTTCGCACATTGCCTTAAACTTGCTATAATCGGTGAGTGGATCCAGAGCCATATCCTCAGTAACATTTGGGGTATCCTTTATGCCATAAACGCTGGATGAAGATGCATAAATAAATCGTTGAACATTTGAATCTTTGGCAATCTGCACCATTGGTTCAAACGCATCAAGGTTTATTGATTTTCCAAGCTCCGGGTTTAGTTCAAAACTTGGGTCGTTTGAGATGCATGCAAGGTGAATTATGGCATCTTGTCCAGGGATAATGCTCTTCAACAATTCGATATCCCGAATATCCCCTTTTATTTTTTTGAAATTAGCATGTACAGGCAAAACCTCTTCACCGTAAATCATTAGGTCGATCACAGAAACGTGATACCCATTTTCAAGCAATCTTCGCGAAAGGATGGAACCAACATAACCGGCACCTCCTGTGATTAAAATGTTTTTCATTTGTTATTTTATATACTGATTCCCTTAGACTTCAACTGCATTATAGGTTTCGTCCATTAATTCTCTTTCCATCTGTAAAATTTGCTCGTGCGCTCTAACCTTGATCTTCTTTGCAGGGCAGCCAACATAAATCCCCCAAGGATCAACATCTTTATTTACCAAAGAGATTGCTCCGACAGCAGCACCTTCGCCAATTATTATATTGGGAAATATGATTGAATTAGTCCCAATAATTGCGTGCTTTTTTATTGTAACTGCACCTGTCATAGCGTGAGTTCTATATTTTAAGGGAACTGTAGGGTTGGTTAAGCATTTACCCGTATAATCATCACTTCCGGTAATTATTCTTACTCCTGCAGAAAGCCCAGAAAAGTCTTCCATTCTAAACTCGCCGCCTCCAATTACTGAACAGTATGAAGCAATATGCACGAATTTCCCGATTTTCAATCCCTTTCCTCCAACCAAAATGGAAAAATCATCAATTCTCGAAAAATCGTCTATTTCAATTTTCTCGGGATTCACGATTTTAACGAAATCACCTATCACAACATTTTTCCCGATTTTTTTAATTTTACTTAAATCTTGCAACTGCATAATTTTCTTTTTTTAAGATATCGATTGTTAGTTGATTTTTAATCCCCTTTTGCTTATATATCAATAAATTGATTGCTCATTTCATGATTTTATCAATTCACATGAAACTGGAGGGATAAGGGTAGCGTCTCCATCTATAACAGTTTTCCCATTTTGGTTGGTACACATTGTAATGACTTTAAGCCAACCTTTTTCAGTAATTTCCATTACTTCTATTCTTACTTCAATAATATCTCCGATAAAAACGGGTTTTAAAAACTTCATGTTCTGCGACAAATAAATTGTGCCATTACCTGGAAAATCGTTGCCGACAACTGATGATATATAACTGCCGATTAAAAAACCATGTGCAATCCGTTTTTTAAAAATCGTATTCATTGCATAAGCTTCATCTAAATGCACTGGGTTTTTGTCACCTGTAGCGTCAGCAAATACATTAATTTTATCTTCAGTAACAGTAAAAAACTTACTGAATTTGTCGCCAACATGAATTTTCATAAATTTATTTTTTGTCAAAACGCTATTTAGATACAGGCATGGATTATTGACAGCACTGTATCTTCAAAAGTTATTATGATTTTGATATACAGCGATTTAGACTGATTATTGGAAATGTTCTACGCAGAAAAAACACTGAATAAATCATTTGCATTTTTTTGTGGTATATCAGCCTAATTCTTGCTGCAAAAGTAATAAATTTAACTAATTTCAGACAAAAATACTGTAGATCACTTAACTTACTGAAGTTTTCTTTTAAAAATCAATTCATGTTGTAGAGATAAAAGTGAAATGATTTTTATCAGCAAGACGAACATTTAGATTTCAGGTTTTGCTCTTGAATTATTTTGCTAAA
>CAIRHD010000502.1 GCA_903878265.1 uncultured Bacteroidales bacterium
GTGCCAGTTACATTGGCGGCAGTGCCAGTTGTATTTTGGTTAAGTGTTGGGAAATCTGCTGCCACTGCAATGCTTGGGACACCGGTTGTAGTAGTATTCATTAATATACCTGTAGCAAGACCTGCCATGGAAGTGCCATTAATTTGTTCAACAACGCTTGCTCCTTGTGTGCCTGTTACATCACCTGCCAAACTTCCCGTGAAAGAAGCTGCCGAACCGGTAACATTGGTCTGGTCGCCTGTGTTGGTGCCACTTACTGAAGCATCCAAAGGCACGGTCAACGTTTTGGAAGTGGTGCCACCTGCTATGGTAAAACCAGTGGCCGCCGATGTCGGGGTCAATCCGTTAATTGAAGTAGCCGAAGCAACTCCGAGGGTTGGGGTAACCAAGGTTGGCGAAGTGCTCATCACAACATTACCAGTACCGGTTGTTGGGTTGGAAACAACATTTTTAGATGCATCGGTAAACAAGGCTTGAGAAGCCGTTGCGCTCGTAAGTATCGGAGCTGCCGTTAAAGTGGTTACTCCTGTCACGCCCAAAGTGCCTCCGACAGTGGTATTGCCGGATAAGCTTTTGTTTCCGGCAACGGTTTGGTCGGTGGATAAGTCCACAAAATTCTGGGTGGTAGAACCTGTTCCGCCATTGGCTACTGGCAGCACACTGGCTGAATTTGTCAGGTAAATCCAGGCAGAAGCCGCATTGTAAAAATAAAAACCTTCGGGCGCATCGGTTTGGTAAACTAATAGTCCTATGGCAGGAGAAACGATGTTCCCGCGTTGAGCTGCCGTCATACGTGGCACAAGCACCCCTTTTAAGGTGCTGCTCACATCGAGCATGGCGCTGTTAGCGGGATCGGCTCCCGTGTTGTTGATGGCTACGCCGGTCTGTGCGAAGCATTGGATACTGAAAAGCAATCCGAGAGCGAAAAGTAAGAGTCTGAGCTTCATATAGTCTGATTTATTAAGGTTTTACTTCAGTATTAAGGTTTCACTTCTATTGTTGAGCCAAGCGTGCTTCCAAAGCCCATTTCCTCCGTTTGCAACAGCGATCCGATATTTTACGAATACCCAGGCGGCATCCCAGTTGCTTTCGGCAGTGGAGGTGCGCCAGGAGTTTTCCCAGGAAATGTCGAATTGCACCATCGTGTAGTGGCTACCGGTGTTTTTTCCGGTCAGGCTCAAGTTGCTGATGGTAACATTGTTGGCACTGAGGCTGATGCACAGGACCAGTACAAGCAGAAATGTAAAGAGTTTTTTCAAGGTTGTGTTGGTTTTATCTCGCTGGTTAGTTTCAAAATCAGGCTTTAAGGCATTTTCGGTGATAAAAGACACCGCATTACAATTAAGCTTATGCCCATTATTCAAAAAAAGCTTTGCTTTAATTCTATCTTTCTTTCCGATAATTGCCGGTGATTAGCCTAAAACAAACAAAGGTTTGAACCTCGCCCAAAAAGCAATTGGCTACCGTATTTACGATACAAATGTAAGGTGGTGTTGCAATTATAGGAATACGCTTAAGATAAAAGGCTTCCTGAATCTTTATTATTTATGATTCAGGAAGACATTTTTTAGATTCAGGATTCTGGAAATGGGTTGATAAAAGGATTCTGGAGATTAATTTATTGATATTGAGCACCTATATCCTTTTCTGGTGCAATTTAACATAAGCGGCAGGGGTAAGGCCGGTATATTTCTGAAATGCGGTATAGAAAGCGGATTTGCTCGAAAAACCCACCATCGAAAACAATTGGTCGATAGTAACCTGGGTTTTGGAGTTTTGTTGTTGTATGATCAGGCAAGCTTCCTTGATGCGTTCGCTGTTCACAAACTCGTTAAAATTTACGCCATAATGCTGGTTGATTATTTGCGAAAGATAGGTTTGGTTTGTTTTCAGCCTTTCGGCAAGTTGGTTAAGATTCAGGTTGTTGTTGAGATGGGGTTTCTCGTCGATAAAAAATTGTTTTAGCTCGCAGATTTGATGGTCAGTAGGGGTGTGTTTCGTGGCAGTTTTCAGTACCTGGCATTCGGTTTTTTCGTTGTTGATAATTTCAATCGTGCGAAGGGCCAAACGGCGCTGCGTTTGTTTTAATTTGTAGTAAAAATAGGACAATCCCGCCAAAGCGGCCACAATTACTATCAACACTGCCACCATCAGCCAAATTAACTGTTTTTGGGAAGTTATGGTTGCGATGTGGAGTTTTTGGGACATATCGTTCTGCTGAATCACCAAATCCAACCTTGCCTGGGTGAGTTTTATTTTGCCGCGCGTAACCTCATCAGTAACATTTATGGCTTTTAATGAATCGGAAAGCTCGTTAGCCCTCTTTTGGTACACAGCAGCTTGGGCTTGCTTGTGCAAACCGCCATAAAGGCTTGCCAAAAGACGGATCTGCATTATCAAGGTTTTCAGATCGGTAATCAAACTTATATGTTTTACTGCCGAATCGGCATATTTTACTGCAACCCCATAAGCATTATCCACGTTGTTCAACTCTGCCAATTTCATGTATATGTGGGCAATATGGTAGTGGTTGTTGCTTTTTTTTGCAAGATCGAGGGCAATTTTCAGATGTCCCAAACTTTTGTCCAATACGTGTTTTTTAAGATAATAGGCGCCTAAATTCAGGTTGCAGGCTAATCGGTCCACATCAATAGCAGTTAGGTTTTTCCTTGAATTTTCGTCTGGCTTTTGCTTGATATTTGCCTCGATATGTTTCAAAACAGCTTCAGTTTTGCTGCCATAATCAGGTATCGAATCCATAATGCCGCATTGCATGGCAAGGGAACTTAAATAAATATAATGCTGCCCTTGCATCATATCAAACTTGTCGGCAATGTACGATTCGGCCAACAAAAAATAGTGCCTGGCCGAATCGCAATTGTTTTGGCTTTGATGGCACAAGGCAATATTGTTAAACGACAGGACTATTGCATAAGGGTTTTCGGTTATTATGGCAATACGTGATGCTTCGGTATAGGTTTTAATGGCCTCGGCATACATTTCGTACCTGAAAAGCAGATTGCCAATATTTACATAAAAGTGTGGGTTATCGTAAAACAAATCAGGCAAACGGCCCACAACATCCAAGGCGTTCACCATATAATACAGGGCTTTGCTGTCGTCGTTTTTCTTATACCGATACAATTCGGACAATAAAGTATAGAGGTTTATCAATTTTTCGCGCTGGCCCAAAGCAATAAGTTTTTCCTCCATTGGAGCCGCAAAAAGGATGGCCGAATCGGGTTTGTTGATAGAATAATGGTCGAACTGCCTGAACAAGGAATCCACTTCCGCTTTCACCAAGGCTGTCGGCTCGTTAGCGGGCGAAAGGATTTTATTTCCCGAACAGGAGTGTATTTCGCACAAAGCCCACACGGCCAACACAATGCGAATAATTTTGACGATAGGGGTACGAGGGAAAATAGAAAATGCAGTCAAGTTCGGGTTCATGTTCCAAGCAATTTTAGGAATGCTAAAAATAGAAATTTTACGTTAAAAATAATATTTAATTTTCGTATCCATTCAAACTCTAAAGGAGTGAGCTGACTATTCTGGCTTGTGCTTGTAAATTTTACTTTGTTGTGGTATGCATGCTTAAGAAGGGTGTGAGTGTGACCAAAAAACACACCCTGAACTTGCTCTTTCACCGTATGACTTTTTTGTCACCCCGCGAATACTGATAAAAGATACATTTTATACTGCTTGGGCGAGGCTATGAACGAAATGTAAGTATATGTGCCAACAAAAAACAGCCACCCAATACTGGATGGCTGTGGTTTGCAAATGTTACTTCGCAGTGTAGTGGTGACCGAAAAGTCGCCACTACACTTGTTTCGGTTACGGCGTAATCGAAATCAACATGGTTGCTGTTGTGGAGCAGCCTGTTGTAAGGTTGGTTTCGGTAACTGTTACATAGCCTTTGGCTATTACACCGCAAGGGAAATCCCAGGTAAGGGTTAAGCAGTTATGGTTAGGGAA
>CAIRHD010000503.1 GCA_903878265.1 uncultured Bacteroidales bacterium
CTGCAAAGTAAACACGTAATTCACTGATTGTCAATACTCCCTTGAGGACTACAAATCATTTCAGAAAAATCATAACATTGAATATCAGGCTCATATAAAATACAATGACCAAAATCGGTCCTTTTTAACTAAAAAAAGGCTGTTTTAGGCTGTTTTTTCTTCGTTTTTAGAGGGAAGGCTGCAAGTTGGGTTAAAAAGGTGTTGTACGCAACCTGGTCTTCCTTCAAACAATCCAGGAATTCTTTCGGCACTTCTATTGGAGCATTGTCAGCATATAGGGTTACATGAACCCAATCGCCTTCTTTCTTGCCAATTATTTTCCTGATTTCGGATTTTACTGGCAGGAAAAGCTGCCCGTTACCCATGGGCATTAATTTGTAATTTTTGAATTCAAAGCCTTCAATACATCCTTTTACCCAACCAAAAGGCGAATGCTTGTCCTGCAACACTTCAGGAATTACTGCATACGTCCAACCGCCCTTTCCGGGATATTTTTCAAGCAAATATTTTCTGTTTACCAATGGTTGTTCTGTTCCCATTTTCTGTTATTTTAATGGTTTCAGTGTTGTACACTGTAAGAACCGCTGACTGCTGACGCTATCTCATCGGCAGGCTGCGTGGTTTTCATCTAAGAACCATCTTTTATAATTGTACAGGCCACAAAGCATAAATACTAACCAAAAACATATAGCCATTTCTGGCATGAACCTCAACAGTGATTAACAGCCGGGCGATACATGCCACATAAATTCCCATTTATAGGAAGTTATACGTTTTTATTACTTTTATGTTTTCCTCCTATTATGATCAACCAGATTGCAAGCGCAAGTTCGCCAAGTGCCATTGGCAGGGCAAGTATATTGCTTAAGGTTTCGGTAAATCCTGATAATTGCGGAAGCGTTGATTTTAAAATATGGACCAAAACATACGAACCCCCTGCAATCAAAGCCAGTATCCAAAGTGCCTTTGGAATATTTCTGTGAGCTTTCATAAGTAAACCTACGGCCAATAAATGTAAGCCAAATACTATCAGTCCAAGTGTCCATACCGTTTCAAAAGAATTAAAATTGCGGTTTAGCAATTCGTTATCGTTCCCTTGCTGTAAATTAGCTGCCAAAAAATAAGTGGCTACTCCAAAAATGGTGGCATATAATATCCTTAGGATAAATGAAATCAGGGCAACTTTCTTGTAATCGTGCTTAAAAAATTGATAAATAGTCCACGAAACCAAAATATCCAGGATAATTACCACTATAATCCCACTCAGCATCAAACTATAGAGTTGCATGTTCTCCTGCAGGTTGATTTGCGTAAGTACATGCTGCTTGACATCAAAAAATTTTGGGAAAACATAACCAATAGAAAATCCGGCTACTACAGCCATCAGGATAAGTGAATACCCTGTTAGTATTGCATTTGTTCTTTGTTTGTTCATAATAATTTGGGTCTTTTTTGTTCTGCTTCCGTGTAACAATGGTTTATGCATCGCTTAGCTATAACAGATGATACTATTGCGAGATAACTTAAAAATTAACAGTCAGCTAATGCGAATGTTTATGGGGTGACGAAACTTGAAATATACTCCAAAACTCGTTTTTAATATAGATTTGTAGATTCCACATATTAGCTTGCAACAATTTATTTTTGCCAGCCAATGAAAAGCCGTCCTAAAACTTCAATCATTTCTCTGGAAACCCCTAGTGAATTTACCGTTTCAAGACATTGAAATCATTAAAAAAGCTCAACAGGCCATTTTCCTGTTGAGCTAAATACTTGGTTTTAAACTTAAAATTATTGAACAACACTACAAACCCAAAGCCACTTTCCCCTGGTCGAACACTACATCTTTAGGAATATTGGCGGTTTTAAGCAAATCCAATCCGGCTTGTAGTTCGGGGCGAACATTCCCGTTTTGTTTCATATATTCCACAGCTTTTGCATAATCGCCTTCGCCTTCCACGCTTAAAATAAATGCACTCCACTCGTTTACGGCCTGACGGGTTTTGTCGATATCCACCTTAAACGTGCCGTCGGCATTGCGCGAAAAAGCTTTTTTGTCTTCAAAGAAATTGAAACACATCATATTGGCCTTGCCATGAGCCTCGGCAGCCCCAAACCTTACAGAGCGGATAAGCCCGGCCATATAGGTTACATAAGCATCTTCCACGGTGATGCCCGTAAGTTCGCCTTTTTCAATCAGCCAGCTAACCATCCACAAGCCAACAATATCAGCCTTGGCTTCTTCCCAACCCGAATATTGCTCTTTGAGGGTTTCGCGTATGGTCCCTTTTCCGGTAACGGTTTTTTTGATGCCCAGTCCGTGCGAAACTTCGTGGAACATTACATTGCCAAAGAAAGCATCGAATTTTACGTTTTTACGTTGCGCAGGCTCAATCAACACTTCGGAAATAGGCACCAATATTTTATCAAATTTGGCCTGCATGGCATTTTTGAGTTGCAACCTGCGGCTACCTTTGGCCAATTGCACTTTTTCGTCGTTGGGCAGGTTGATGGCAATGGTTTTGCCGCCACTGTTGGTGTGGCCAGCATAGTACAGAATATCATAAGCATTCAGGTCTGAATCGGTACCGGGAACTTCCTTTTTGTATTTGGCATCGCAAGGAAGTTCTTTTTGTAGCGTTGGAAGCATAGCGGCAAATTTCTCGAGTTTGGTGCTCCATTCCTTATCTTTAACTAGAATGGCAGCTTCGTGGGCGGCTTTATAACCAAAAAGTTCATCTTCATAATTTTCGATTGGGCCAACCACAAAATCCAGGGTATTGGTTTTCATTTCCATCCAGGCCATATCACTTGCGAAATAATCATCGCTAAGCATGGCGGCTGAACGTAAAGTCAGGTATTTTTTCAAACCGGCATCTTTGGCCAGTTCAGCAGCTTTCAGCAGCAATTCCGAGGCCTTTTTGATTTTTTCGGCGTAGGCTTCGTGGTACCAAACGCTTTTAAGAGCCTTGTTTTCGTCGCGGACAACAACAGTATATTGACTGCTTTTATTCTTGTCGTTCCATTTCTCAAACTCTTCCTTCGTCATATCAACCGGATAGAAGTTAGCACCTTTTGGTTTTTCGCCAATACCAGCAATAAACGCCTTGTTTTCGCCCAGCCTGTCCCATGGGCCATAATTAATAGCTGCGAATTGCTTAGCAAACGGGTCTTTGATTGTGTCGAGCAAGGCGTTTTTGTTTCCCCAGGTCTGTTCCCAGAAAATATCGTCCATAATCTGCGAAATTTCAAGAAACAAAGGAATCATTTGTTTTTCCTTTTCGGTAAGTTTGCTCAGGTCAGTGGTAAGTTTTACAACAGCGTAATCGTTTACACTTTTCAGCATTTCGCTCATGGCGGTTGTATCGTTGGTTGAATTTTCGCTGCCCGATTTTTGTTTGCAACTGATTGTAGTTGCCGCCAAGAATGCAAAGGCCAACATAACTGGAAAGATGTGTTTTATCATGGTTTGTTTTTTAAGGTTTGAAATCGCTTGCGAAATTACTTAAAACCAAACAAGTGAATGAAAAATACCAATACTTTTTATGGTTCAAAAACGAATGTGTTGGGATGGCTTTATATTTATGGGCGGAAGATAGAAGTTGGGAAGTGAACCGTAAGATGGGCAGGATAGAAATGGGAAAGATAAAGGGCAAAAGTAATAGGTCAAACTTTGTGCTTCTGTTGCATAATGACTTTCAGGATTGTTTTCAGATCAATACACTTTTTAAGGCAGATTCAAGTTTTATCATCAGAAAAAGCCAAAACACCAACCAAGACCACCACTCAATTAATTTAAGCCCATGAGCCGATTAACTATTGAAAACAAAGTATTTGAAAAAATGGATTTCACCATAAATCGTTTGGCAAGAGGTGAATACAATAATTGCGTTTTCAAAAACTGCAACTTCTACAATTCCGATTTATCCAATTTAGTATTCCGCCAATGTAGCTTTGATGGCTGTGACCTTAGCTTGAGTGCATTCAGATATACCACACTAAACGACATTAAATTCATAAATTGCAAATTATTGGGGGTTCAATTCAGCGAGTGCAACGATTTTTTGCTTTCGCTTGGGTTTGAAAATTGCATTTTGAATATGGCCATTTTTTTCAAACTAAAATTGAAAAAGACATATTTCAAAAGTTGTTGCCTCCACGAAGCGGATTTCACAGAAACTGACCTAACTAACTCTATGTTTGAAGATTGCGACCTACAGCGCACAATTTTCTATAACACAAACATCGAAAAAGCGGATTTCCGCACATCTTACAATTATTCGTTCGATCCCGAGCGAAACCGTATTAAAAAAGCACGATTTTCACGCTTTGGGGTCATCGGATTATTGGAGAAATATCAAATCGAGATTGAATAGTAAGGTATAACGAGTTACCATGAAATCGAAAAGAATTTCTGAAGTCGTCTGCCAGAAAGCCGAAGTAGATTAAACAGGAAAACCCTCCAATAAATGGAAATAAATCCCCAATCCCCAATCCTCACTTTCCAACCGCTTTTTCCACCATTTTTATATATACATCAAACCAGCCATTCCATTCGTTTTCGTTGGTCAAACTCGAATTGTGCCATAAGGGCATAAAAGTGCCACCCACTTTTTTTACTTCCGAAATAAGTTCATTGATCTTTAATGTCGCTTGTTCGGGTGTAAGCCTCATATACTGGTTCAGCGTTCCATCCATCACTGTAAAAGGATGCAAAATCAGGTCGGTAGGTAAATCCTGATCCAGATCGTAGAAAGGATAAGGCGTACAAATTGATGCCCGAAAACCAGGCAGCTCGGCATAACCCATTGTATAATCGTGTGTAATATCGTTATTGATAAGGTTGCGGTATGTATCAGGAAGCGTCAATTTCAGGAAATGCTGCCGGCTGTTCACAACCTCACGTTTCAGGATTTTTGCAAGCCTTGCAATTTCAGTTGCTATAAGCGAAGGCTGAACAGACGATGCATAGGAAGGATGTATGCCAATTTCGGCATAATCGGCCAAAAGACTGATCAATGACCTGAAATACCTGTTGTTGTGAGGTATGCTTTTATCGTTGGGGCCATAATCGGCAAGCAAAATAAAATAGGTAGCACGATAATTGTACTTTAGCTGCAAGCTCATTTGAAGCTCGAAGGTATCAAAAGGATCATGTTCCAATCCAACCAACACCCTCACCCTTTGGCGCACATTATCGTAGTCCTTTTTTTGCAATGCCTTGAAAATGCCGCCAATGGCGCGCGTAATCCCTTTGTTCTTGTATGCGTAAGCAGCGTCAACATCAATGGTTGGCACAAATTCATACACCGGAAGCCGAAAATTCAAATCCTTGAACTGGCTTTGTAAAATATCTTTCAGCATGAGCGACCAGGTATTTACAAGCGGTTTTTGAAGATATCCCTTTTGGAACGCATCACTTCCCGATGCGAGGAAACGATTGTGTCCATCGCGGATATGGGGCAAATATTCTTCGTAACGGCTTGTTAAATAAAAACATGCAGCAAAAAGATCGAAAGGCAGGGCCGATTGCGAATCGGTACATGGAAAAAAAACAAGCCCACCTTTATATAGGAAATGCTTTAATTCGATAGCTGAAATTTTACTCTCGAAAAGTAAATGGCTTGAAGCGAAAAACAGATATTTTTCGTCAACCTTAACCCCATACGCGAATTTTGCGCCCTCATGGTTTTCAAAAACCGAAATGTCGCTGGTAAACTTTATGTCAAGCCCCAGCAAGCGCACAAGCACAAGCTGCATGGCATAGTGCAAGCGGTTAGTTTCTTTTGGGACAAGGATTAGTAACATAAGTAGTAAAGCGGTATAGCAAAAGTAAGCTTTTTGTTGTCAAATATTAATTGATCTGCTGAAGTATTGACAAGTAGTTTATACAATGATTATTCTGGTTGTTTTTCTTGTCCTTTTGTCTTGGTACTTCGACAGGTTAGCAAAAAGTAAGAGAACTTCTTCAAAGTAATAATACTTATCCGAAATAATTTCTGATCTTCATTTTCATTGATTAAAACGCCAGCACTTCAAAGTAATATGTAGCACTCAGGTTGCAAATTCTTGTTTTGGGAAGCAAATTTATAGGAATAGCTGTTTGTTGAAAACTATAACCGTTAGATGTAATTTTAAGAATAGTGCTAGCAACCAGCATTTTGAATCAATAAATATACAGGGCAGATTCAGAAAGCAATTTTCACTGCTTTATTTTAATACCTACCGAAAGGTTCACCGCCTGATCGAACAAGACTTTGTCGGCTGGGTGAAAGTCGAAAGCGATAGGTGTGTAAAAAATGGGCAAGTCACCCAATATTTCAATAGCTTCATTGTTTTGCAGGCGCTTGGCATCTTTTTCGGTAGTAACAATAATTTTCCGCCTCGTTGGCAAGTATTTAAACTTTTCTTTCAGCAGTAGCAATTCTTTGTTCGTGAAAGCGTGGTGATCAGCAAATTCCATCAATTCCAAATCGGTACATTGCCTACGCAGGTATTCCTCCATAGGGCCAGGATTTCCAATCCCCGTTACCATGATAATGGAATATACATTTTCTGTTTTTATGCAGTTATTATACTTTTCGGGATATACCGGTTTGAAAGGAAGATAATTAATATACGAAAAACACACCAATTGACCAGAATATGGTTTTATTTCCTCCAACAACTGCTTGCGGACAATAGGCGAAAAAATACGGGGCGTTTTTGTAACTACAATAATATCAGCCCGTTTGCGGCCCGAAATATGTTCGCGCAACATGCCAAACGGCAACAGCCAATCCTTTGTAAAAAGTTTGTAATAATCGGTAACAAGTATAGATATTTTGGGTTTTACAAACCTGTGCTGAAAAGCATCATCAAGAATTACCGCATCTAACGGTTCAAGAGAATTGATCAATTTCCTGATCCCTTCTTTCCTGCTTTCGCAAACAGCAACCTTTACGTCAGCAAACTTTTGGTGGAATTGCAAAGGTTCGTCGCCAAGAGTTTCAGCAGTATCATTTTCATTTGCAAGCCTGTACCCTTTAGTTTTACGTTTGTATCCGCGGCTTAATATGGCAATGCTTTTGCTGCTGCTGATCAAGCGCGTAATATATTCAACCATGGGGGTTTTTCCCGAACCGCCAGCAACCAGGTTGCCAACAGAAATCACAGGGATCTTGAATTTTTCAGAAGGCAGGATTTTTATATCAAATAAAACATTCCTGACTTTGGTTATCAGTCCGAAAAGTAGAGCAAAAGGGAAAAGTAAAAATCTGAAAACTTCCACAGGAATTGAGTTTGGGCGAATTTTTTGATTGCTTACACAAAATTATAGTAAAGAACCATACAATGGAGTTTTATTTGATAAAAGCCCAAATTTATTCCCAAAAACTTGTGATTTTAGTGTTTTGCCCATATATTTCTTTATTAAAGCAGAACTAATTTTGACAATAGCTTTTGATTCCATCAAAACAGATACTTTTGCTGGCATAAAATTGCACGAATGGAATTTACTGTTTTCTCTGATGAATCGTTTATGCGTGAGGCGTTGAAAGAGGCGCACGAAGCTCTGCGAAAGGACGAAGTGCCTATTGGTGCCATAATCGTTTGCAATAACCGCATAATTGCCCGGGCGCACAATTTAACCGAACAACTCAACGATGTAACTGCACATGCTGAAATGCAGGCTTTTACCTCCGCATCGGGATATTTGGGCGGCAAATATCTCGAAGACTGCACTTTATATGTCACGGTAGAACCTTGCGTAATGTGCGCCGGGGCTGCTTTTTGGGCTCAGCTTGGAAAAATAGTTTATGGCGCAGCCGATATAAAACGAGGTTATTCGCTGTTTGCACCAGTTGTAATCCATCCCCGCACACAAATAAAAGGTGGCGTTTTGGCCGAAGAATGTGGCGATTTGATGAAAGATTTTTTCCGCAGCAAGCGATAATCGAACAGGAATATCCAAAATGCAGATTCTGAAATGCGGAGAAAGATTTCTAAAAGTTTCGGAAATCAAAGCAACAAATCGGAAATGCCAAATTGGAAATTGTAACTTTGCCGCGAATCATCAATAAGGGCATTATAGTGAAGGATATTAGATACTTTACCAATGGGACAGATTCTATTGAATGGGATCAGGGAAAATGTATGCACTCAGGAAAATGCCTTAAAAATATTCCTTATATTATCAATAAACCAGGGATTTACAGTATAAATATCTCCGATCGCCAATTCGATTCCATTTTAGATCAGACCGAAATGTGCCCTTCAGGAGCACTTAAAATGGTTGTTCCCAAATAATTGTTTGAGATGACAGCCCAATAAAACCTGGCAAATTGCTCTTTAAACCAATAGTTTAATGTATTCTAGGTGTTACTACTTATTACGGTTAATTCTGACATAAAAATACTTTGGAACGTTTTTTGACCGTTAGAAAAGAAGCGATTTTAAGAAATCAGATATCCGCAGTTGAAGCGATTCAAAAACCAATAGCTTACCCTTTGTAAACGCGGAATTCTAATTTTAAAGATAGCAAATAAATAGCAAGTCCAAATTAACATAAATACAAAAACTTTGTCCAAGATTCTATTAATCATTCTTTTATTGAGTTGCTTATTGGCTTTCCCGCAACAATACCGTACAGTACGAAACACTGCGTTTGTACGGGGCGAAAAACTCACTTTCAGGGTCGCTTTTAATTCGGCACTTACGGGAAGCATCACCGGCGGCAAAGCCACGATAGAAGTGAAGGATGAAAATAAAATAATCAATAACAGGAGCACATTTCATGTTGTTGGCGAAGGCCGGACCACTGGGTTTATTGAACTTTTTTATAAAATTGACGATAGGTTCGAAAGCTATTTTGATGAAAGCGCTTTCATAGGTTGCCAATTTAGCCGCCGTACACGCGAAAATTCCTATAAAAAAGACGACCTTGTTATTTTTCGTCAGAATGACTGTTTGGCGGTCAGTTTATCCAAAGTTGTAAAAGTGCCGGCCAATATGCAGGATGTTATATCTGCTTTTTATTTTGCCCGAACCCTAAATATTACCGATTTGAAACCCGGCGGAATAATTGATATCCCTTTTTTTCTCGATGATTCGGTTTACAATTCCCGTGTAATATATAAAGGCAAGGAAACTGTGAAAACCAAATTGGGGAAGTTCAGATGTATCACTTTTAGCCCAATGGTTGCTACAGGATATGCTTTCGATGATCCATATCCAATAACGGTTTGGATAACCGATGACGAAAACCGGCTACCGGTGCTTATCGAATCGGAACAATCGGTTGGAAGGGCGAGGGTTGAATTGATTTCGTATTCCGGGCTGGCAAACCCGTTAACAGCCAAATTGCCTGATTGAAACCATGCGGTTTAATTGGAAAAACCTGCATTTTCGCTTATAAACTTGCTTTTCGTTTTCCCTTGGATTGATTCCTGCAAACCTACATCAGAAGATTAAAGCCTTATCCAAAAGCTGGCAGTTACTTCGGCTTTGATACAATTGTATCGCAATTGATTTGCGGTGGCAAACTATCAGGAAGCAAATCAAAACGGGTTAGATCATATCTCTTTATCATTTTATCCACATGGCTAATCCATTTCGAAGATGTGGCGTATCCTGCTGTTTTCATTGCTTTTAGCCATTTTAAATAATTCATATTGTCTTTTAATTTCATATAATATTTCCTTTTCGAGATCATTTCGCCAAAATACAGGTAACATTCTTCATCGGTTTCAAATAGCAGGAATGAGGTTGTATATCCCGATTTGGTTATTGAGGATTTCACGCGGCCTTTCAATCCGAAATGATTGTGTTTTGCCAAGCAAATTTTACTTGTGCCTGCCGCACTTTCCTGTAAAGCAAGACCCAACACTAGGCTGGCTGGAATGCCGTAAACATTTAAAACCTCTATTGCCAGCGAATCGAATTTTGCAATATAACTAATCGCAACACTTTGGGAATGAAGGCTTAAAGTGGTTAAAAGAAGAATAAGTACTGCGACAATCCGCATGGTTATAGATCAATTTTCGTCTAAAAGTAAACAAATATTTTTAGCTGTCGATTTTTATGGAACTTGGTTCAATCAGTAGATTGAAAACAAGCGAGATTTATCACTGAAATTTTCGGCTTGTTGCAAAGCGGAATCGTACATGTTTTCAAAAAAAAAGAGGCAAAAAGCCTCTTTTTAAAGTTACAGCGGAAGAAAATGCTCTTACCTGTTTTATGAGTGGTTCCTGCTTCAACGCCTTTTAGTTTTTCACAAATTCGGCATTGGCATTTATCAAAACCTCATCGCTAACAATAGCTCCAGGAGTACTGCCACCAATCCCGAAATCGGAGCGGTTCAGTTTGCCTGTAATTTTAAAACCGGCAATGTCCTTTTTGCTCATTGGGTTAACACCTGTTCTGGAAACTGCCGTTAACGAAACAGGTTTTGTAACACCGTGCATGGTCAAGTTGCCTTTAACAATATAAGTATTGGCATCTTTACCTTTTTTAAACGAATTGCTTTTGAATGTGAGTGTCGGGAATTTAGCGACATCAAAGAAATCAGGGCTTTGCAAATGTCCATCCCTTTTTTCGTTATCGGTACTAATTGAAGCGGCATCGGCTGTCATTTCAACAACAGCATCGGTAAAATCAGCTTTTGAAGTCGTAAGTGTTGCGGTAGCTTTTTTAAATGAGCCTTCCACATCCGATATCATCATGTGCGTAATGCTGAAGCCGACTTTCGCATGTGCATTGTCATAAGTCCATGTCGTATCGCTTATTAGCGTAAACGAAAAGAGAAAAATTGTTAAGGAGGCTAAGGATAATTTGATCATGTTTTTCATTTGATTTTCTGTTTTTAAGTTGGTAAAGTGACAATTTTAATTATAAAATCATTCTTGATTGATGTCCTTTAGTTTGGGCTTTGCTTAAAGCAACCTCTGACTAAAAACAAGATTAAGCTGTAAAAACCGGATAATCGGTATATCCTTTTTCGTCGGCAGCATAAAACAAATCCATTTTTAGGTCTTGCGATAATGCATGGTTGTTTTCCATCCTCTGCACCAAATCGGGGTTGTTGATAAAAGGCCTTCCAAATGCGATCAAATCGCCTAAACCGTTTTCGATATCAGCTTCAGCGGAATCTTTGGCATAACCTCCGGCGAGTATAATAGTGTTTTTGAAGTTTTCACGGATTTTTTTCTTGATTTCGAGAGGGACGGCTGGCGCTCCCATTGCCGAATGGTCAACAAGATGAATGTAAGCAAGCCCGATATCGTTTAGTTGCGTGGAAAGATAATCATAAGTTGCTTCAATTTCGGGATAATGAGGCATATCGCTGGCAACTCCATAAGGCGACAAACGTATAGCGGTTTTCTCTTTTCCAATGGCTTGCGCAACGGCTGATGCAACTTCGAGCACAAAACGGCAGCGGTTTTCGATGCTTCCGCCATAATTGTCGGTGCGGATGTTGCTTATTGGCGACAGGAACTGCTCAAGCAAATATCCGTTTGCAGAATGTAGCTCAACGCCATCGAATCCGGCGAGAACCGCATTTTTGGCAGCGGCAACAAATTCGGCTTTCGTGCTAATAAGTTCATAGGCAGTCATAGCTTTTGGTGTTGGGAAATCCTGCATCATAAGCGTATCAGTCCACATTTGACCGGCTGGTTTTACAGCAGATGGTGCAAGTACAACTGCATCATCAACCATATTGGCTGGGTGGCTGATCCTACCGGAATGCATGAACTGCACAAATATTTTCGCTCCTTCTTCGTGAACTGCTGATGTTACTTTTTTCCAGCCTTCTACCTGCTGCTCGTTAAATAGCCCTGGTATGCGGGCATAGCCAAGCCCATTTGGCGATGGTGATGTACCTTCGGTTATGATAAGTCCTGCCCCTGAGCGTTGTTGATAATATTCTGCTATCAACTCGTTTGGTATGTTGCCAATAGCCCTGCATCGGGTCATTGGAGCCATTACTGCGCGATTTTTCAGTTCAATAGCCCCCAACTTTGTAGGAGCAAATAATTTGTATTCTTTCATAAAGTTTAATGGTTGTTAAATTTCTTCGGAATATAAACATGTTTCACCATCAATAGTTTTCTGTATAACGATTTTACTATTTCTGTTTTTTGAAATTTTAACATTGAGGCCTCTCCCAAAAGTCGCTTTTTCGCCACAAAGGCACAAAGTTACACTATACTAAAAACGGGATAAATTGTCGCATTTTGTAGTCTCGTTAGATTATTTGCGAGAGCAAATAGCATATATATCGTGCCTACGGCACTTCCTAAGATGTGTGGTTTACATTTTTTCTACCAATATTTTGTGCCTACGGCACTATTATACCAAGAAAATGTGTGACAATTTATCCCGTTTTGAGTATAAAAAAGGCTTTGTGAACCTTTGTGGCATAGTGGCATTTTCTCGGGCCGGACTAAAACATTGCCCTTCATTTTGGGTTATTATCCATTGTAATAGTTGATAGACAAAAAGAACAAACTAATTTCGCAAAAAACAAATTTATATGGAAAACTTCATTGCACATAACCCCACAAGCCTCCATTTTGGGAAAGGCGTGATAGAAACAATTGGAAAAACCGTTGAGCCTCTTGGCAAAAGAGTATTGTTGGTTTATGGAAAAGGATCGGTAAAACGTTCGGGATTGTACCAGAGGATTATTGACCAGCTAATTAGAGCCGGAGCTGCCGTTTTTGAATACGATGGCATTCAGCCCAACCCTTTGGTTGACGATGTTGATAAAGCCGCCGCCGTTGGGCGCGAAAACAAAGTGGATTATATACTTGCCGTTGGTGGAGGCAGCGTGATCGATTCGGCAAAAATTATTTCAATCACCATTCCTGTTGAGCATTCGGCATGGAAATTCTATGAATACACGGCAAAACCTGTGAAAGCCATTCCGATGGTCGCCGTTCTAACACTTGCAGCAACGGGAACCGAAATGAACCCATTTGCCGTATTGCAAAACCCAAAGACCGGGCGAAAAGACGGTTACGGTTCGCCGCTTTGCTTTCCAGTACATTCGTTCCTCGACCCAGAAGTTACCTACACCGTGCCAGCCGATTATACAGCTTATGGAATTGCCGACCTGATTGCCCATTGCTTCGAGAATTATTTCGGCAAAGGCGATTGCAGCCTTAGCGACCGGTTTATAACAGCCATTATTGCCGATGCCATGGAATGGGGGCCAAAACTGATGAACAACCTCCACGGATACGATGAACGTGCCGCAATTATGTACGATGCAACAATGGCTCTGAACTTGATGACCAGTTACGGCAAATCGGGCGGCGACTGGGGCGTACACGGAATGGGGCATGTGCTTTCGCTGCTTCATGGCGTACCGCATGGAGCTTCGCTTTCTATCCTTTTCCCTGCCTGGATGAAATTGTTGCACGAACGGGCAGCAAAACAGATATCGAAATTAGGATTCGATTTATTTGGCAATGCCGATATAAATGCCACCATCACCCATTTTGAGGAATTCTTTACGCTGATAGGTTCCCCAATCAGGCTTTCGCAAATAGGTATTGGCGAAGATAAATTTGAAGAAATAATCCAGCTTATGATCCGTAACAAAGCCGAAGGAAGCAATTATAAAATGAGCGAA
>CAIRHD010000504.1 GCA_903878265.1 uncultured Bacteroidales bacterium
CGACATACTTAAATCGGATCCAGCATTTACTGTAAGCGCATTGGCAACAACCGAAATGTTGGAATTAACATAAAATGAAGTTATTACACCACCAAAAACATCGCTGTATTCGCAGGCTCCTGTTGTTTGTGTGTCCCAACTAAGTGTCGTCGAAATTCCCGAACTTGACTTAAAACGGTATTGTACCAATACTCCGGTCCCAATGTTGGCTGCAGAGGTTGAAGCCCAGGTTAAAAAAACCTTGTTGGCCGAACGGTTCACAACAAGCAATCCTTCTGTAAGCGCAGCATTGGCAGATTGGTATCCATCAAAAACCATTTTAGTGGTGTCGAAAACCATCGTAAGAGATATACTTCCCACATTGCTGCAGTCTGTAACATTTATTGGCACAACCAAATTGCCCGTACAGGAATTTGAAACGGTTCCCGGAGTGGTTGTAATGGCTGCCTGTGTAACCGTCAACTGGGCGGTGTTAGAAATTACCGACGGCGTGCAAGTACCCGAAACCACACATTGGTATAAATATGCATTCTGTCCAACAGCCACGGGATTGATACCAAGCGTTGCAGAATTTACACCTGAATATGGCGAAACATTGGTAAGGTTAGCCCAATTTGTGCCTCCATTGGTGCTAACCTGCCACTGATAACCAATTGAAGTGCCTGTGGCTGATGTCGTAAAACTGGTACTTCCACCAGCATAAATGCTAATGCTTTGGTTTATTGGTTGGGTTGTTAGGGCTGGAGGTTGGTTGATGGTTGCGTTACCATTCGTCCAGGCAGAGAAAATTACCAAGCCATTGATATCGCTGTATTCGCAGTTTCCAATTGTTTGAGTGTCCCAGGTTAAAGTACTTGTTCCAGGTATTCCGGTAAATTTTAATTCAACAAGCAACCCGGCAGTGGCAATTGTTGCTACAGAATTACTCGCCCAGGTAAGGTAAACTTTACCACCAACGGCGTTTGCGGTAAACATGCCATCAGCTAATGCAACATTCAAATTTTGATATCCGGTAAAGTTCAACACCGCTGGGTTGTAGTTCAGCGCAAGCGAAAAGGAGGCTACGCCAATAAAATCGGTAACATTTATTGGGATAATGACCTGTCCAGGACAAACGGTTGCAGTTCCGCAAGTAGTGAGGATATTGGGCAAAACTGTAAGAACCGCCGGGTTTGAATAAACAATCGGGGCACAAGTTCCACTTACTTTGCAACGGTATTGGTAAGTGCTTATCGAAAGCTGCGCGCTGGTTACATTCAACGTTGGAGTGGTAACATTTGAATAGGGCGCCGAATTGCTCAAATCGGTAAAAGTTGAACCACCGTTGGTGCTTACTTGCCATAGATACCCGATTCCAGATGCGCTTGCCGTAACACTAAAACTTGTATTCTGTCCCTTTGCTATAATTTTATCGGTTGGATGTGCTGTAACTGTCGCAACGCTATAAATGGTTTCGTTGCCATTAACAAATACCGATGCAATTGGCGAGCCGTTAAAATCGGAATACTCGCAGTTTCCCAAAGTTGCCAAATCCCATAAAAGGCCACTTGAGCCAGTGGCAGCAGCAAACAAAAGTTTTACCAAAGTATCGTTGGTAAATGTGGCTGCCGCGGTTGACGACCAAGTCATATAAACCATTCCATTGTTGGCATTTGCAAAAAAATTGCCTCCCGACAAAGCTCCGTTCAGGTTTTGAAATCCGGTATAAGTAAGCACGCTTGGGTTGTAGGCAAATGCCAGCGAAAAAGAAGCAACCCCTGTAAAATTGGTAACTTTAACCGGTGCAATAATATTTCCTGGACAGAAACTGCCCGTTGGCAAAGTGCTTGTTACCGGGTTTATTACCGAAAGCGTAACCAAGTTTGTATAAACCACAGGAGTACAAGTTCCAGTGAGCTTGCATTTGTATTTGTATCCG
>CAIRHD010000505.1 GCA_903878265.1 uncultured Bacteroidales bacterium
ATCGGCATCCCCTTGCCTTTTTTTAGTTATGGAGGCTCATCGCTGTGGGCATTTACTATACTGCTGTTTATTTTTATAAAGCAGGATTCCAACAGGTTGCAATTGGTATAGGAAGATTCTTACCAGGCGGAGTATGGATTTGAATCGTAACCCGACCTTGTTATTTTGGCCGGACTCCGTTTTGAAGTCGGCTTCCGACAAAACAGTAATCACTTTTTCAAAAAACAAAAAGGCCACCCAAAAGGCAGCCTTTATCAAAGTTTGTGCGGATGAAGGGACTCGAACCCATACGTCTCTCGACACCAGATCCTAAGTCTGGCGCGGCTACCAATTACGCCACATCCGCAGTTTCATTTATAGCAGCGCAAAGGTACACTTATTTTCGGGTTCGCAAAACTTAAGCGCAGATTATTTGAGAGAATCTAACGCAATCTTATAATCCGGTTCTTCCGTAATTTCAGGAACCAATTGGGAGTGTAAAACAGTTCCATCTTTATCAAGGACAACAACTGCGCGGGCCATTAAACCTTGCAATGGGCCATCGGTAATCATAACCCCGTAATTTTTACCAAAGTTGTTGCTCCTGAACTCAGAAGCCGAAACAACATTTGCAATGCCTTCGGTGGTACAAAAACGACCATGGGCAAACGGAAGATCCTTTGAAACACAAACTACTGCGGCATCTTCCAATTTAGCTGCTTCTACGTTAAAACGCCTCACCGAAGCAGCACAGGTTGCTGTATCAAGGCTTGGAAAAATGTTTAATACAATCCGCTTTCCTGCAAAATCTGCATTTTTTACATCAGCTAAATTTGATCCTACCAGTAAAAATTCCGGTGCTTTTGTTCCTACTGCTGGCAATTCCCCAATGGTGTTAATTGGGTTGCCTTTTAAAGTTACTGTTGACATGTGTTTAGGTGTTAGTTATTGGTTATTAGTTATTTGTTATTTGTTATTGGAAGACACTGACCTAGGTCGAAGTGTTAATGGTTAATGGTTAATGGTTATTAGATATCGGAGGATACTGAGCATAGTTGAAATTTTATTGGTTATTCGGTGGTCATAGGTTGGAAATTAATCGAATACTACTATTTCTCTTTAACCATTCACTTTAACTAATAACCATTAACTATTCCCTAATAACTGATTTCTGCGTTTTTTGTTGCTTTGTTTTCAGGTTAATTTCGAGTGCCTGATAAATCGCTTTTTGGATTTGTGTCCTGATTCCCATCTGCGCAAGTTTATTAGGTTCGGCATCGGGATTTACCCTATTTGACAGAAATACGATACAAAGATCATTATCAGGATCTGCCCAGATATAGGTTCCCGTAAATCCAGTATGGCCGAAACTGTTAGGGGAAGCTTCTTCACAAGCCGGTCCAGGTTCTGTTGGGATTAGTTGTGGTTTGTCGAACCCCAAGCCTCGTCTGTTTTCCTTGTATTGCCTTTTGGAGAACAAAGCAACAGTTTCAGGTTTAAGGTATTGATGACCAGCATAAGAACCATCCTGAACCAACATCTGCAACAGCACTGCCATATCGTTGGAGTTTCCAAACAAGCCTGCATGACCAGCAACTCCACCCAACATAGCTGCAGCAGGATCGTGCACATAGCCTTGTAAAAGCTGATGCCTGAATACAGTGTCATTCTCGGTTGGCATTATTCGGCTGGTTGGGAATTTTTCAAGCGGATGGAACGTGAGCGTATGTAGCCCCAAAGGTTTATAATACTGCTCTTCTACAAACTGGTCGAGGCTTTTGCCTGAAATTTGCTCTACAAATTGTTGCATTAAAATAAACCCTAAATCACTATAGCGATATTCTTTTTTCTCCGAAAGTGGTGAATTTATTATAGAATCCAATATTATTTGCCGGTACTTTTTAAGCAAATACATGTTTTCGGCAACCTTATACGGGAATTGTTCAGAAAGGGTTGTTGCATACAATGTACTGTCGGGCAAACCATTACAAATCGTTTTCTTGTAAAATGGAATCCAGGCAACCAATCCGGCCTGATGAGCCATCACTTCACGGATGGTTATTTTGCTTTTATTGCTATTTTGCAAATAAGCAAGGGTTTTCGAGAGTGGAGCATCAAGTTCAACTTTACCCATATCATAAAGTTTCATTACGGCCAAAGTCGTTGCAGCCACTTTCGTAATGCTTGCTATATCATATAAATCATTGTCTTTAACAGGAATATTTTGGATATAATCCGTATAGCCAAAAGCTTTTCGGTAAATTACATTTCCGCTTTTAGCAATCAGTACTTCACAACCCGGATAAGCCTTGTTGTCAAGCCCGGTTTTTACCAGGGAATCAATTACCGAAAAATCAGTGGAATTTAACCCCATATTTTCATACGGATTGTAGCGCAAACGGTTGGTACTTCTGGTATCGATGCCTGCATGGGTAGGAAAACTTGAATTAACCCCGACTGGAAGCCTGCCGGTAGCAGAAAAAGCACCAAAAAGCGTCTGGGAAACAGCATCGTAAGTAAATTCATTGTCCTGATATCCAACAACTAAGGCTTTTGCATTTTCAATTTTTTTAAACAAATTGATGCTGTATGGAATTGTAAACAAGTTGAGTATGCAGGTTTTTGAAATTAGAAGCGAATCAACCAACGAAACTGTAACATCCGAAATCCCAAAATTCCGTACCGGCGATGGATTTGTATTATTGATGCCAATAATTACCAGGTTGTAGGCTTTAAGATTGTTGTAAATATCAGCAACAGCTTGGTTACCTGCATTTCGTGGTAAAGTAAAATGATCCGCTTGTGCATAATCATCGATCCGATACTGGAATTTTTTCAAATTTTCGAACCCAATCGTTAGTGTTGCAATCTTTAAAGTTTCTAAATTAATGATTGGTAATATGTTATTATCATTGCTAAGAACAGTTACCGCATTTTTATAAAGCTCAACATTGAAATTTTCATCGGACATCGAATGTAAATCGCGAAATAAATTTAATGTACTTACTTGCTGAGGTTTATTTAAACCAGACCTGTATTTGCTACTTAGAATGCGTTTGCAATGCAGTTCAAGGTCAGCTATTGAATAAAACCCGCTATCAATTGTTTGTTGGATTGCAAGCACTGCCTTATCAACCGAAACCGATAATAAAAGTACATCATTGCCAGCCTTTAATGCCTTTAATTCCACAAAGCCAGGTTTATCGAAATTTGAAACCCCTTTCATATCAAGGGCATCCGTAAAAACCAATCCATTAAAATTTAGCTTCTTTCGCAACATTGAATCAATAACCAACCCCGACAGGCTGCAAGGAAGATTTTTGGTTGTATCCAAAGCGGGAATATTCAAATGTGCGACCATAATACCATCAATTCCGGCTTTGATCAGTTCTTTGAATGGATATAGGTCAAGAGAATCAATAGTAGCAGCCGAATGTGCGATAACCGGCAGCGAAAGGTGTGAATCCAAATCGGTATCGCCATGGCCTGGGAAATGTTTCGCCACGGTAATAACACCCTGGCTTTGAAGTGCCTTCATATAAAGTGTTGCTTTTCGGGCAACATCTTCTTTGTGTTCGCCAAAAGAGCGGATATTTATTACAGGGTTTGCAGGATTGCTGTTTAAATCGGCAACAGGGGAAAACGTAATATGAACACCCATCCTACGCAGCTGAGAGCCAATAGTTTGCCCATATTTGGTTATCAGGCTTTCATTTTTCATAGCACCCAAAGTCATTTGTCGGGCAAATGAAATGGTACTGTCGAGCCGCATCCCCAATCCCCATTCAGCATCCATAGAAATCAACATAGGGGTTGCAGCCATTTTCTGATAATAATTTGTAAGGATGGCTTGACGCACCGGGCCTCCTTTAAAAAAGCACAACCCACCAATATTATATGTTTTTATCAACCGCGACAATTCCCTAATCTCAACAGAATCTATATCTGAATTTGCCCTCAGCATAAATAATTGGCCTATGCGTTGTTGAGAATTGAGCGAATTATAAACCGAGTCAACCCAATGCAACTCCCTGCTATCCGATTGCTTCTCAACTTGCGAATATGCAGTAAAACAGTAAAATACGCTTGCCGAAACCAATAAGTATTTCAATTCAATTTTCAAATTTTGCAAAATAACCATCAAATAGTTGTTTGTTTTTAATTTAGCTTCAGGCTGGCCCAGCCATAAAACTAACGAAGTGAAGCAAAGAAATATTTTCCAAAATTATTAACATTCCACACACCAATAAAGTTAAAGACCTAATTTAGCCAATTATTTATAAACAAGTGATGGTAAGTACAACAGAAATGCAAGCTTTGGCCACTCAGGTGCGCCGCGATATACTTAGGATGGTTCATGCAGTGCAATCGGGGCATGTCGGCGGATCGCTTGGCTGTGCCGATTTTATAACAGCACTTTATACCTCGGTATTGAAGCATGACCCGGCGAATTTTTCAATAGAAGGCCATGGGCAGGATATGTTTTTCTTGTCGAATGGGCATATTTCGGCTGCCTGGTATAGTGTGCTTGCCCGCACCGGTTATTTCCCTGTTAAGGAACTGGCGACGTTCAGGAAGCTAAACACCCGCTTACAAGGGCATCCAACACCTGCCGAACATTTGCCCGGTGTAAGGGTTGCTTCAGGTTCTCTTGGGCAAGGGCTTTCAGTTGGAATTGGTGCTGCTCTGGCCAAAAGATTAAACAACGATCCTACATTAGTTTATACATTGCATGGCGATGGCGAACTACAGGAAGGTCAAATATGGGAAGCAGCCATGTTTGCTGCCGGGCGCAAAGTTGACAATATAATCGCAACTATCGATTATAACGGGAAGCAGATCGATGGACCTGTGGATGTTGTAATGCCTTTGGGAAACCTGAGGGCAAAATGGGAAGCTTTTGACTGGATTGTTCTGGAAATGGACGGTCATAATTTTGATGACATACTCTCAACAATGGAGAAAGCAAAAGAAATGACCGGAAAAGGCAAACCAATCGTAATACTGATGCATTCCCATATGGGGCAAGGAGTTGATTTTATGGTTGATAAACATCAATGGCACGGTTCGCCACCAAGTAACAAAGAGCTGGAAATGGCTCTGGGACAATTGGATGAAACTTTGGGGGATTACTAAGGAGTTAGTTTTTGGGTGTTGGGGTTTAGGGAATTTAGATTTTGCTTCAATAAACAAATGCCAGTCTAAACGCTATATACATTTGGAATCTTAAGTAAAATAGTTTAACCCAAATTACGTTTATACAGTGCAATTTACCTGAATCTACTTCCCCCTATCTCCTTGTTACCTATCTAATAATGCTATGTCTTGACCTAATCACATATTCAAACATAAGACCTTGAGCAAATCAATCAGAAATAAAATCAAGACTACTGCGATTGCCTTCTTACTTTTGATGGCTGCTGGTGCTTTTGCTCAAAACCAACCGCAAATTGCTCAAAAACCAGAACCGCTTACACGGATACTTTTTATTTTTGATGCTTCACAAAGTATGCTGGGCCGATGGCAAAGCGATACAAAGTTTAATATAGCCAAACGCATTATTTCCGAAATGCTTGATAGTATTGCCAACTTGAAAAACACGGAATTTGCGCTTAGGGTTTATGGACACCAGTATCAATTCCCTCCACAAGTATGTACCGACACCAAACTTGAAGTGGCATTTGCTCCTGGTAATGCCGCAAAAATAAAAAGCCGCCTCCGAACTTTAAACCCACGAGGGACAACACCTTTGGCTTATTCGTTGGAGCAGTCGGCCAAAGATTTCCCTCTTTGTGCCAATTGCAGGAATATTGTAATCCTGATCACCGATGGCATGGAAGAATGTAGCGGCGACCCATGTGCGGTATCGAAAATGTTGCAGAAAAATGGCATTATCTTAAAACCTTTTATCATTGGTATAGGGCAGGATTTTAACATTGCTTTTAATTGTGTGGGTACCTATTTCGATGCCACAAATGAAAAAGATTTCAGGAAGGCACTCAATGTAGTTATTTCACAAGCTCTTAATTCTACAACTATGCAGGTAAACCTCCTCGACGAATCGGGGCGGCCAACTGAGACTGATGCAGCAATGACTTTTACCAATGTAGCAACCGGTAAGGTGATGTACAATTACATCCATACCATGAACAATCGTGGACTGCCTGACACGTTAGTAGTTGACCCTCTGATTACCTACCACATTGATATTCATACTTTACCACCGGTTACTATTGATACTTTGCAAATAATACCCGGCAAACACACAATAGCTGCAACTGATGCTCCTCAGGGCTACCTGCAACTTAAAATGGCGGGCAATAGCAATGCTGTCAAGGGCTTACAATGTATAGTGAGGGAGAATGGTTCCTTCCAAACTTTGAATGTTCAAAATTTTGGAGATACCGAAAAGTATATTACAGGTAAGTATGACCTTGAAGTACTTTCGTTACCACGCTTAACGATTGATAGCATTGATGTTAGCCAAAGCCAAACCACCACAATAGAAATCCCTGAACCAGGAATCGCTGTTTTCAGGAAATCATTTAACGGTTATGGAACCTTACTGCTTAATGACAAAAACAAATTGACCCGCATTTACGAACTGAACGAAACGCTTACGCTTGAAACATTATACCTGCAACCGGGAAGCTATCGCATAGTTTTCAGGCCGAAAAATTCGAGGGCAACTTTATATACCGTAGAACAAAGTTTTATAATAGAATCAGGAAAGACTACTGATATCCAATTATATAAACAATAATATAAGCAAAATAAAACTTAATTATGACAGACTATACTTCGACTGAGCAAAAAGACACCCGTTCTGGTTTTGGGGCAGCATTATTACAACTTGGCAGAACCAATCCCGATGTAGTTGCACTTTGTGCCGATCTTATCGGATCCTTAAAGATGGATGCTTTCGTTAAAGAATTTCCTGAAAGATTTTTTCAGGTTGGCATTGCCGAAGCAAATATGATTGGAGTAGCTGCAGGATTGGCCATTGGCGGCAAAATCCCCTTTACCGGTACGTTTGCCAATTTCAGCACAGCCAGGGTTTACGACCAAATCAGGCAATCGGTGGCATATTCAAATACAAATGTAAAAATCTGTGCTTCACATGCCGGGATTACCCTTGGCGAAGATGGTGCCACCCATCAAACCATGGAAGACATTGGCCTGACGAAAATGCTACCAAATTTGACGGTAATAAACACTTGCGACTACAACCAGACTTACGCTGCCACCTTAGCCATTGCCGACTACAAAGGCCCTGTTTACCTACGTTTCGGAAGGCCGAAAGTCCCAAACTTTACACCGGTGGATCAAATTTTTGAAATAGGGAAAGCCATTTTACTCAACCCCGGAAAAGACGTAACCATCATTGCCACAGGGCATTTAGTATGGCCAGCCTTGCAGGCCTGCAAAGCACTTTCCGAAAAAGGGATAGAAGCTGAAATAATTAATATTCACACGATTAAACCATTGGACGTTGAGGCCGTCCTACATTCGGTTAAAAAAACCGGATGTGTTGTAACCGCAGAAGAACATTTGATGAACGGTGGGCTTGGCGACAGTATTGCCCAATTGCTCTCGCTTCGAATGCCAACTCCGTTGGAAATGGTAGCTGTTGATGATAAGTTTGGCGAAAGTGCCACACCAGAAGAGCTTATGGTAAAATACGGTCTTGATGTCCCTCATATTGTTGCTGCTGCTATTAAAGTAATAAGCAGAAAAAACTCATAGGAAATTCAAATCTTTGGCAAGAATTGTCTATTCGGGCAATTTCTAAATATACCAAACACACACGACATCAGAATTTTTAACCAAAACAATTCTATGCAAATTATCCTGTGTGCCTCCTATGCCAGAATACACTGACAACGAACTGATTGAATTATTCCGAACCGCTGACAGAAAGCATTTCGCTTTTAATTTGTTAGCAAGGAAGTATCAGGAAAAAGTATATTATTTTATCCGTCGCATGGTAATAGACCATGACGATGCTGATGATGTAGTTCAAAATGTATTTATAAAAGTATGGAATAACCTTGATTCTTTCCGTGAAGAATCAAAATTCTTCACATGGTTGTACCGCATAGCCGTTAACGAATCCCTCAGTTTTCTGAAAAATAAACGGCTACGTTCCTTTTTGACCCTATCCTCTCCCGAAGCTTTGATGGTAAAATCATTAAACAGTGAAAGCTGTTTCGATGGTGAAGAAATCCAGAAAAAATTAAAAATAGCCATACTTGGACTGCCAAAAAAACAACAGCTTGTTTTTAATATGCGTTATTACGATGTTTTGAGTTACGAAGAAATGTCTGAAATTCTGGGCACATCAGTTGGGGCTTTGAAAGCATCGTACCATTTTGCGGTAAAAAAAATTGAACAATCGGTGATTGCAAATTAAACTTTGGGAAACTTATTTCGTCATATCCATATCATGAAAGCAAAAAGTAAAATAGCCCAACCCTCAATCGAAAATGAATTTCTTCCACCTTTCCTTCAAAATCTAAAGGAAAAAAATGAAGGACTGAATGTTCCTTTAGGCTATTTTAATTCCCTTAGTCCACGAATAGTTGATAGGATAAACAAACAGAAAAGCAGATCGTTTTTTACAATTCTAATGCCTGTATTCAGGAACCCTTTGGTTTTGGTTCCAGTGATAGCTACAGTAATTCTCGCAATAGTACTGATTTTCAGCATACAAACCAAAAATAATCAAACAGTTTTAGTTGATGACGAAATAACCGAGTTGAATATGGCTTATGACGCTTCTTATGCAGAAGAAGCTTTGTTGGCTGAAGCCCATATTATTGATAATGAATTAGAAAGTGCAAATATTGGATACCTTGAATCTGTTGTTCTTACAAAAGAAAATGAGCCTAGCGACGAAGAAATTACAGAATACCTGATTGGACAGGAAATTGATCCCGAAATTTTAAACTAAACTAAATAAACAAACCATGAAAACAACTTATGCAAAAACCTCAGTAGCCAGTTTGCTTCTTATTTTAGCAATGCTGATGCATTCAAACCTGTTAAGTGCCCAGCAGGAACAGCACAAAAATGGGAAACAAGGTAAGAATTCAGGAGCGAAACACGAAAAAATGGAAGCGCAAAAAATCGCTTTTATCACGCAGGAAGTCAACTTTACACCAGAGGAAGCGAAAGTTTTTTGGCCTATTTATAATGAATGTGAAGCTAAGAAACAGGAAATGCGAAAAGCCTTCAAAAAATCGGATAACCTCAGCAAAGACGCAATAGCTAAACTCACCGAAAAGGAAGCAACACAGGTTCTTGACAACCAACTTATTGAAGCACAAAAACTTGTCGATTTACGAAAAGAATACCACACCAAGTTCAAATCGGTTCTTCCTGCAGTAAAAGTATTGAAACTGTATGATGCCGAACGCGAATTTCAGAAAATGCTCATCGATAAAATACGTCAGCACAAACAAATGCCTCCGGAAAACAAAAAGTAAATTCCTGTATTGCTGATCAATAAAAAAGGCTGACAAATGTTGTCAGCCTTTTTTGCGTATCGGAAAATGTTTAAATTAGCTATTCATCGACACCAGGAATTCTTCGTTAGTTTGTGTAAACTTCATTTTGTCCCTTAAGAAATCCATTGCTTCTATAGGGTTCATATCCGAGAGGTGGTTTCTCAAAATCCATAAACGTTGCAACACATCCTTTTCGAGCAATAAATCATCGCGGCGCGTACTTGAGGCCACAATATCAATAGCTGGAAAAATACGTTTGTTCGAAAGCTTCCTGTCGAGTTGAAGCTCCATATTGCCGGTTCCTTTAAACTCTTCAAAAATAACTTCGTCCATTCTTGAACCAGTTTCGGTAAGAGCTGTGGCTATAATGGTAAGCGAGCCACCATTTTCGATTTGGCGGGCAGCACCAAAAAATCTTTTAGGCTTCTGAAGCGCGTTGGCCTCCACTCCACCCGAAAGCACTTTGCCTGATGCAGGAGCTACAGTGTTGTAGGCTCTAGCCAATCGGGTAATCGAATCAAGTAGAATAACCACGTCATGGCCACATTCGGTAAGCCTTTTGGCTTTTTCGAGCACAAGGTTGGCAATGCGTACATGTCGGTCGGCTGGTTCATCAAAAGTTGATGAAATAACTTCTGCTTTCACATTGCGGGCCATATCGGTTACTTCCTCCGGACGCTCGTCAATCAGCAAAACTATTAAGTAAGCCTCTGGATGGTTGTAAGCTATTGCATTTGCTATTTCCTTCAGCAATACAGTTTTACCAGTTTTTGGCTGGGCAACAATGAGTCCACGTTGCCCTTTACCTATCGGGCTAAAAAGGTCGATAATACGGGTACTCAAACTCGATCCAGGATGGCCGGTAAGTTTAAACTTCTTTTCAGGGAACAAGGGCGTAAGGTAGTCGAAAGGGATACGGTCGCGGATTTCTTCGGGAAGTTTACCGTTGATATTCTCAACTTTTACAAGTGGGAAATACTTTTCGCCTTCTTTTGGTGGGCGGATTGTTCCTTTAACTGTATCGCCAGTTTTTAACCCGAACAACTTTATTTGCGATTGCGAAACATAAACATCGTCGGGTGAACTCAAATAATTATAATCGGCAGAACGAAGGAATCCATATCCATCGGGCATCATTTCGAGAACACCTTCGCAGGAAACAATTCCTTCAAACTCCCATGAATAGTCTTCGCGGGGTGGTTGCTGGGGCTGCTGTGGCCTACGGTCTCCCCCCCTATCGTTCCGTTCAACCCGATCCATGCGGTCGTTACGGTCGTTGCGCCCATAACGTTGCATATCCCTTGTTATATCATTGGACCGAGGTTGATCGTTCTGAATATTGCCATTAGGATCCGGTTGATCTTCTGTATCTTCTTCCTGAACTATTTCGTGAATATTCAGAATTTCTACATCAGGTTCTTTAAAATCAAAAACTGGAATAAACTCATCAATGGTAACAATATTTTCATCAATCAAAGCATCATCATCTTCCTTTTTGATTACGCGGGGTGTAGGTTTCCACTTTTCCTTTGGCGCACCTTGTTCCACAACCGTAGTTGCTGCTTCACCTTCGGCAGTAGTTTCCGCAGATGGGGATGTATCGTCCCTATCCTGTGGGCGGCGGCCACGTTTGCGGCGTTCGTGGAATTCCTGAAGTTCCCAAGCAGGAACGTTGGTTGAAGTAGGCCGTTCGAAGGATTTTTCGGATGGTGTATCGTCATCGGCACTATTATCCCTATTATAATTCCGCCCTGACTCGTAAGGGGTTACGATGCGTTTTGCCTGTTCGACAATAAAAATGGGTTTTGGACCTTCGACAGGTTCGCTGATTACAGGTTTTTCTTTTTTGAATGCCGGAAGGGGAACAGTTCCTTCAAGCTTTGCAATATCGTCTTTTACATTTTGCTTTGGCTTAAATTCAACTTTTTTCGCTTCTTTGGCCTTATCAATCGGGATTCGTTGACGTGCAGCTTTTTGAGGAAAAACGCGTGATTTTTTTTCAGCCTCCAAAATGTCAGGGGTCGGGTTTGCTGCTTGGTGGTCGAGGATCTGGTAAACCAAATCCTGCTTTTTCATTGTTTCGCTTTTGCGGATGTTAAACTGCTTTGCGATGTCGCGCAATTCATTGAGCAGCTTACTTTCGAGTTCGCTTTTATCGTACATGCGAATTGGGTTGATTGGAAGAATAAATGGGAGTTTAAATCGGTTGAATTATAACTATACTTATCATGTGAAAACCTGAAGGAGGGTAGGTTGAATAATTACCGGGAAGTTTCAGGATAATTCAGAGCGGATTGTATTAAAACTGTGCAAATGTATGAATGTTTTTTTGATTCTTCCCCATTTTTAAAAATAATTCTAAAACAAAAAAATGTCGGAATAAAAAAAAGACCGTTTAGTTATCCTAAATTCGCAGCTTAATTTTCATACCATACACTGCATGGCCCCAACTCAGCTATCCGATACATTCAGGCATAAAGGTTTACGTCAAAAACTTATTGATTTGATTGTATCTAAGGGCATTTCGGATAAAAACGTATTGGATGCCATGAATATTGTCCCTCGTCATTTTTTCTTCGATTCTTCATTTTTGGAGTTCGCTTACGAGGATAAAGCTTTCCCGATTGGCTCTGGCCAAACAATTTCGCAACCTTATACTGTTGCTTTCCAAACGGAACTTTTAAAGGTCGAAAAAGGGATGCGTGTTTTGGAGGTTGGTACTGGTTCCGGATACCAGGCCAGTGTTCTTGCCGAAATGGGCGCAAAGGTTTATACCATCGAACGACAAAAATTACTTTACGACAATTTAAAATCGTTAAACCCAGCACTCAGTTACCGTATCAGGTTATTTTATGGTGATGGGTATGCAGGTTTGCCCGCTTACGCGCCATTCGACAGGATTTTGATAACTGCCGCAGCACCGTTTATCCCCGAAGCCTTGGTAAAACAACTTAAAACAGGAGGCATTTTTGTTGCGCCTATCGGCAAAAACGATATACAGATCATGACCAGGATCGTTAAACTTTCAGAAACAGAAATTACCACTGAAACCCATGGGGCTTTTCGGTTTGTCCCGATGTTGGCAGATAAAGCAAAAGATGAGTGAGGATTTGAGGATGAGAGAATTTGAAAATTGGAAAATTGAAGGTTTTGAAAATTCCTTTACAATTAAACATGTTTTCCTTGTCTCTGATTTTTTGAAAACAAACACACAACGTCTATTCTCACTGCTGTTAGAATCACTTCTTTAACCATCTATCTATCAGTTGCTTTTACAAATCCAATGATACTATTTCTACTGCTATTAATCTTATTGGGTTGCAGTATTTAGCACTTTTAGTTTCGTTGCCCGAAATGCAAGTACGGAAACCCACAAAACAAAACACTGATTACTCTGAATTGGGAAGAAATAAATCAGCACCTTATCATTCCTATAGAGAACTAAAGTTCCACAATAATTCCAATCGTTGGGAGTATGGTTCCCGATTCGCTTTTCAGGTATTTAAGCTCATAACGAGGTGGCGTACCGGGCACGAAGATTGGCTGGCCATACCTATCGCGTTCTTGTATAAGTTCAACAGGTTGTTGAGCTTTAAAATTGTACAAATTTTGAATATCCAGATAAAGGTTGAGCGACCATTTTTTGAAAAAATACTGTTTGTCAACTCTTAAATCAAGTTGGTGGAAAACACTCAGCCTCTTAGTATTATATAGGTTATAATCCAGATATCCTTGCCCTTTTGCATCCCAGGCTTCAACAAGCGAAGAACGCTCAAAGTCGTAAGGCGTATAAGGTGAGCCGCCAACAAACCGCCATTTTATTCCGATGTCCCAATTTCTCTTCAATGTAGCTAAAGTTGTAAGGTTCAGGATGTGCCTGTTATCCCAGGCAGAGGGGATAAATACTCCATGTTTATCCTCAAAGGAAGACCGCACCCAAGTATATGACAGAGTTGCTTCAATCGTTTTGGTCAGTTTTTCACGGAAATACAATTCCGCCCCGTAAGCACGTCCTCTTGAAGTCGGGATTACAGGTTCATCGCCGGCCACGCCAAAACTGGCTCCCTTGCTTGCCAAAGAAACTGAATCGGTAAGCGAAAAAGGATAATAACTATAAAACTTATAAAAGCCTTCAATGGTAAATTTCGATTTGTCGTTCCGCCTGAAATCAATCCCAGCAACAATATGATCGGCCTGTATATAACGCAAACCATTGCTTTTATTTATCAATTCGCCATCCGAAAGGCGATAACCCATTGTGGTGTAGGCTGGTAACTGATAATACCTTCCTGTATTAAAATTAAAGGTCAACCTTTGCGTAAGCGAATAGGATGCCGAAAGCCTCGGGGAAAACTGTTTTAAGAGGTTCGACATATCGGCAGAATAATTATTGGCATCGCTGCGAACTCCAAACGAAAGCACTAACTTTTCGTTATACAAGCCTTTGCTTACTTGTGCAAATAGATTCCATTTGATTAAATCCAAGTTTGAAATATAATTTATTTTAGTAATCGTATCCTCACCATTTGGGATAAAAACCTGTTGCAAAGTCTCATTTTTATATTTTGCGAATTCAGTCCCAGCGCCATAAGTTATCTTATAACCTTTCGATCGGGAAACTTCTTCGTACCTGATTTTATTCTCAATCTCGTAAGAGGAATAATCGACGATTTTGTTTTCAGGATTACTTTCGTCGTTGTTTTTATATTTATAGGCTTCGTTGTAAAACATATTGCGGCTTACAACAAATGTACTGTACGAATTATCGCGGTAGTGGCGGTAATTTGCACCAATTGCATAATTCCATTGGTTGTTAACAGGCAGATAATCAAGAATATATTGTTGCTCCTCAGTTGGGTTTTTCATACCAGTGTTGAGCACACTTTTATCTAATGCGCCAATACTAATAACGGTAAGTTCGTTATGAACATTGAATTTTGTTTTCACTTTAAAGGTGTAATCCATGAAGGTTGGCAAGAAAGGCAAACCGATAGCACTAAAAAGAAATTGCAGGTATGACCTCCGTATCGAGAAAAGCACATTCGTTTTTTTGCTTACAGGGCCATTGAGGCTAAATGCAGTTTCGCTGGCACCAAGTGTGGCACGGTAAACCATACGATCGGGGTTGCCGTCAATAAGTTTCATATCAATAACCGAACTTAATGTGTTGCCACGACTGGCTGGAAACGATCCTGAATAGAAATCTACATCGCGCAAAAAGTCAGTATTTATA
>CAIRHD010000506.1 GCA_903878265.1 uncultured Bacteroidales bacterium
GGTCTGTTTTACGAGTATATACCGTTTAATCCTCCCGTTGTATTGCAAAAGCTCCGTTTCATCCTTATCGGGTTGGTGTATGGGTTTCATGTGCTTTTTGCCTTTTATTATCTGGATTTAAAAAACCATAAAAACGTTTGGTGGGCCGAAGTTGCAACGTTCAGTTATTTTTTCCTTTACAGTATAATGGCTGGATCCGGTATTTTAAACCCATACATTTCCGGAATGTTGCTTGTGCCTACCAACATCCTGTTTTTTGCGGTACAATTTATAATTGCGGTTCACCTCACTATCGATAAAGGGCGAATGGCCAGTTATTACCTTGTTTCGTTTGTCCCTGTTTTTTTGGCAATGCTGCTGTATATTGCCGTAGTAAACTCGTGGGTTGGCGTAAACCTGTTTTTCTCCAACAGCGGATTGTATGCCAGTGCACTGTTTACCATTTTGCTCACATCCGGCCTTACCGAAAAAATGATAAAGGTAAAGCATGAAACTGCCCGTGCCAACCAATTGGAAATTGACAAAATAGCGCTGAAAACAGAAATTGCACACCGTATTACAATAGAAAAAGAACTTCTGGAAAGCGAATTGCGGTTTCACAAGCTTTTTGAACTTGCACCGGTACCTGTGCTGTTGACTGAATATGAAAGCGGAAAAATTGTTGATGCAAACCTTTCGCTTTGCGATTTTACCGGATTTGAGAAGGAAGCCTTCGTTGGCAAAACATCGTATGAAATGGGGTTTATTGATATACATAAAAGGGCAGAGTTATATGGTTTGATATCGCAAAACAAGTTTGTATCGGCTTATGAAACCGTAATAATGGCTCAAGGGAAACCACGCATAGCACTCCTTTTCATGTCAGTGCTCAACATATTGAACGAAAAATTTATCATTACCCTTGTATCGGATATTACCTCACAAAAAGAGGCAGAAATAAAGCTAAAAGAACTGAACCTCACTAAGGACAAATTCTTTTCTATCATAGCGCATGATTTGGTAAACCCGTTCCATGCCATGATTTTGTACAGCAAAGAACTCAAAGTGTTTACTGCCGGTAACGAGCGGGCGGTTTCGTACAACAACAACCTTTTGCTCACTGCCCAAAACACATACAACCTTTTGCAGAACCTGTTAACCTGGTCGCGTGCGCAAACCAATCAAATATCCTTTAACCCACAGCCCATTAATTTAGGCGATATTGTTGCCGAAACAGTTTCGCAGGCGTTGCCCATTGCCCAATCGAAACAAATAGAAATTATAAATGAAGTTGGCGGGGACATACAAATAGAAGCCGATGTACAGATGATAACCTTGGTTTTAAGGAACCTGATATCGAACAGCATCAAATTTTCATTCAAGTTGGGGTTGGTTAAAATACAGTCGCGGATTGGGGAAAACGATATAGGTATTTTGGTTATTGACAAAGGCACCGGAATGGAGCAGCACGAAACCAACAAGTTGTTCAACATGTTCGAAACAGATCAACGCCCCGGCACGGCAGGCGAGGCAGGCACTGGGCTTGGACTGGTAATTTGCAGCGAATTTGTAAACTATCACTTGGGCAGCATACAGGTAATAAGCGAACCCGGCAAAGGCAGTACTTTTATGGTTACATTACCCAAAAAACAAAAATGAAACAGAAAATACTTATTGCCGACGATTCGGATGTAAACCTTACGATAATGCGCGATATTTTAAGCGACGACGGTTACGAGGTTACAACCGCCCAAAATGGCAAAATAGCTGTGGAACTAACCGCTGTGCATGAACCTGACTTAGTGCTGATGGACTGGCAAATGCCCGTAATGAATGGCGTGGAGGCATTGGCGGACTTGAAACAAAATGCACTTACCAAAGATATTCCGGTAATAATGGTAACAGGCATTGCCACCACTGCCGAGCATTTGCAGGAAGCATATACAAAAGGGGCTATAGATTTTATAAAAAAGCCCTTTGAGAAAGTGGAGCTGTTGGCACGGGTAAAAGCTATATTGGCGTTCGTTACGTATTACAAATTAACCCTTGTACACAAAAACCAGGAACTTTCGGCTGCCATGCAGCAATTAAGCAGCCTTACCGAACTGCATACCCAAATTTCGAAGAAACTCATCAAACTAAAACTCGATTTCCCCATAGTTGAAATGCAAGTAAACGAAGTAATCGGCAACATATCGGTGAAGCTACTCAACGAAGCATGGAAACGGTATGAAGAAAATTTCCGTGAACTGAACCCCACGTTTTATAAGCAAATACTGTTGACCCATCCCGATATTTCACCTTCCGAAATTAGATTGTGTACACTTTTACGCACGAACATGAGTTCAAAAGAAATTGCCTCCTTCATCCATCAGGAAGAAACAAGTGTTAGGGTTTCGCGTTCGCGGCTCAGGACTAGACTTGGCATTTCGGAATGTACCAATCTGGTAGGGTATTTAATGAAATTTTAGGCAGCCATTTCTTTGAAATGTGAAAAGACTATACCCCCAAAAGACATTTCGGTTTGAATACAAGGATAGGTTTACAAAACATGTTGGTTTCCCGATATCATATCTTTCTCAGCGTAAGCAGCACAATTTCAGCAGGGCAGTTAAACCTTACCGGCATACCACTAACCCCAACGCCGCGTGATGTGTAACCGATCATTTTGCCGATTTTCCATTGCCCATGGTTAAAGCGTTTGCCTTCGAACTGGTGGCTGATGAGCGGGAAACCTTCTTTGAGGCAAATTTGGCCGCCATGGGTATGCCCGCATAAATACAAGTCGTATTTGCTTGCGGAAGCCGCTTTTGCCAATTCTGAAGTATGTACCAAGGCAATTTTAAAATCATAGCCACGCGTTTCGAGGCTCAGCAAAGCTTGCTCGGTGTAATAGCTGAAAGGGTCGTCGGTGCCGGTTACAAGTATTTTTTGACCGTCCTTTATAATCTCGACCGATTCGTTCACCAGCAACTCCAAGCCCGATTGGCTTTCATATTGTGCCATAAGGTAGGTGTCGTGGTTGCCCAATACAGCAAAAGTGCCGAAAGGTGCTTGAATGTATTTGGATAAAATCTTAAAAGGCTTCAATATTTGGAGTATGCTTCCCGAATTGTCCCTTCGGTAATCGCCGGTAAGGAAGCAAATATCGAACTGGAGTTTTTTTATTTTGGCATTTATTATGGATGCAAAACCGGGGATACTGTCGATATGCAAATCGGAAAGATGCAATACCTTAAAACCATCAAAAGCAGATGGCAGGTGAGGATATTCGAGTGTTACTTCTGTTACTTTGATAGTTTTTGCGTTTCCATAGCCTTTGCGGTAAAAGCCTGTTATTTTCAACAGAACAGCAAAAACAGAAAGCAGTCGCACAAATAAATTCCAGTGGCTTTTGCTCTTTTTACCATTTTTATTCCGCAAAAAACCAACATTTTCCAATACGGATCGCGTTGATGCCCAAATCAAGCGCTTATCTTTACGACTCTCGGCATTATCAATAAACTTGTACATACGAAAAGGTTTTGGCACATATAAGTACTTTGTTCCTACAAGTAAAAATATTCGCATAAAGGTGTTAACTCCTGATTATCAGTTGAACCGATGTAAATCCGCAAAATCTTGACATTGTCGTTCCTGTTCATGTTTACAAGATTTTAATGATCATGATGCCGGCAAAAGTGGCAATCAACCCAACAAAAATGCTGCTCCCCGTGTATAAAAAGAAGTTGAAGAATTCGTTGCTGCGGAGCATGGCAATGTTTTCGATTGCGAAAGCCGAAAATGTGGTAAACCCACCGCAAAACCCTACGGTCAAAAATAACCGCCA
>CAIRHD010000507.1 GCA_903878265.1 uncultured Bacteroidales bacterium
TCGCCCTTTTTCAAGGCATTTTTGGCGTTTCTTCCAATTTCCATTTTCGGGCTTGGCATTGATTAAATGAAGAGAAAAAGCTGTTCGGTATCGGCTACATCGGTTTTGTAATATTTCCCATCGGCAGATTGCATTTTCAGTTGACTTCAATTTGTAGCCAACTGACTTCCTTCCTTTTTCAACCTGGTTTCAAGCACACTTCAATATTTACGAAGGTTTGGGCTTGAAGTCAGCACCTCAATAACATCAACAATAGAGAAATACCATTTTTCTTAATTCTCATCCTATAATGCCATAACCTTCTTGTCTTCAAAAGTTTGTTTATGATGATAGATTTCATCAACTGTTCCTCTATCAACCCATCAACCCAACAATCAACCAATCAACCACTCAAACACTCAAACACTCAAACACTCAAACACTCAACCACTCAACGACTCAACCACTCAACCACTCAACTAATCAACCCATCAACCATTAACTATTCCCCCATTAACACTTCGACTTCGCTCAGTGTCCACCCATCAACCCATCAACCACTCAACGACTCAACCACTCAACCACTCAACTAATCAACCCATCAACCACTAACTATTTCCCCAACACCCCTTCCCTCCTATTCGCCAAAAGCCAAGCGTACAAACCTTCTTCGTTGTAGGCGTTTATCCACGAATCGTGGCCAACAGCGGGATAGATAGTCATTTTGGCCGAACCTCCGGCAGCGTTTACGGCTTCCACCATTTCGATGGTGCGTTTAACTGGAACTACTGGATCTGCTTCGCCATGAAAGGCCCAAATGGGCAAATTCTTTATTTTGCCAGCGAACTGAATATCGCCACCACCGCAAACCGGGGCAATGGCCGCAAACTGATCGGGGTATTTACAAGCCCAGGCCCAGGTCCCAAAACCACCCATGCTCAAGCCCGATAAATAAATCCGGCTTTGGTCGATACGGTATTTGGCCAGCAATTGTTCGAGCATCCCTTGCAGGTCGTCAATATCCCACCAAATACCTTCCGGGCATTGGGGCGAAACTATAATAAACGGGAAATCGGGCCGGTTCTCAACAAACGAGGGTGGTCCATTTTTTTTCACCAAATCAAGGCTGTCGCCACGCTCGCCTGAACCATGCAGGAAAATGAGTATGGGATAGGTTTTGCTTTTCTCTTTTTTGTAATCGGTGGGAAGCCAAAGCAGATAATTTAGGGTGGTTTTCCTCACAATGCTTACTTTTTCTTTCGATTGTATTTGTGCTTCAACGTGCTGTACCATAAATAGTAAAATAATGCTCAGGGCTAAAATTATGTGTTTTTTCATTTGCGTTACCGGTTTGTTTTAAGGATTTGCCAGCCTCAAGGCCAACCTCTTTTGAGGCTTCAAAGTTCATAATAATTTCGTTACTATACATCAACAATTCTTCGGGTTTATACGTGGTTGCTACGACAATTACCCTCATTCCGTCTCGTGTTGCCGATTTTATACCAGCAACCAAATCCTCGAAAACAATACAATCGGCTGGTTCAACACCAAGTTTGGCGGCAGTCAACAAATAGACCTGAAGATCAGGTTTTCCAAGAGTTACTTTTGTTGAGTCAGTGATAACGCTAAAGTACTTTTTCAGACCAGTTGCGTTTAAAGTAAATTCAACATTTTCGGGAGGTGCCGAAGTTGCCAAGGCAATCGGGATGCCTTTATCATACATATTTTGCAGGAATTTGGGCAAACCATCAACAGGCTTAATAAAAGGTAGGTATAGTTGCCTGTATATATCTTCCTTTTCGTTACCAAGCGCAATAATTTCCTCTTCTGAAAGCACATTGCCAAAAAGCGAAACAAGTACCTGATGGTTAGTTGAACCAAATTGCTTACTAAAATCTTCGGCGGTTATTACCAGCCCGTGTTTTTTGCCAAATTCCACCCAAGCTTCAAAATGCCAAATGTGGTTGTCAACAAGCACGCCATCCATATCAAAAATCAAAACCATTGTTTAGCAATTTTTCTTTTATTTGGTTTGCGGATTGGGGATGCGGATTGCGAATTGTGGTAGGCGGATTGCGGAAGTCGGATTTTGGCTTCCGACTTCCTACAATCAAATTTTACCCATCAAATTATTATCACAACCACATTACCATCCCTTTTTCACAACAATTTTCCTTACATATTCTACTTCGTCAATATAAACCTTAACAAGGTAAACACCCTCCGAAAGCTTATATTCATAGCGGTGTTCTTGTTCAGGGGCCGTAATTTCGTCAATGATCTTACCAATGGCATCCATGAGGATAACCTTGGCTATTGCTTTTAGCGATTTTATCGCAAAAGTACCATTGTTCGGGTTTGGATAGATAACTATAGTAAGCGATTCGTTTTCTGTAATCCCGGTGCTGTTGAAGACCATAACTTGTTTTTCATCAGAGAAAATTGATTGGCCGCATGTGTTTACCGCTTTCACTTTTACAAAGGCTTCACCTCTGTAATTAGGATTCCATTCAACAATTCCTGTCGTACCATTACCACTGATACTTCCCGCTGAGGATGGAATTAGTTCCCAGATATATGCTAATGCGTTTTGTGAACCCGTTATTATGTAAGTTGAAGTTTGGGTAATCCGCAAGTCAATTGTATCCTGGCCAACCGGCATTGCAGGTATAGATGGAAATGGTTTGGCAACCACTGTAACATAACCATAAGTAGAGGAAAAGCCATCATCTATCAGCACCATATATGAGATGGTGATTGAAGGACTAACGGTAGGATTCTGCAAACTGGACACAAAACCCGCTGGTTCTGATGTCCAGGAAAAATTGTAATTTCCCGATCCGCCACCTGTATTTATCGACAATTGTACGATAGTCCCGGCGCAAACCGTATCATCGGATGAATAGACTGATACTGAAAGTGGGTTTAATACATTTACAAAAACACCATCGCTTGCACTGCACGAAAACCCATCGCTCACAGTTAAAGTGAAAAGGGTTGACGATATAAGGTTTACCGTCGTCGGGTTTTGTACATCTGCATTTAGCAGCAAGTTTGCAGGTTCCCAATGCCAAGAATATAAGCCAGAACCACCATTAGCAGAACCAGAAAGTGTGGTGGAGGTACCGTTTGCAATTGATTTATCGATCCCCGCATTTGCCACTGTCAACAATTTTACAGAGATAGGATATAGATCCGAAGAAACTCCATTTCCACACGCGTTAACACCACGAACAGTTAGGTTGCCTGAAGTTGCGTTGGCTGCGAAATCTACAATTATACTGTTGGTTACAGCATTGTTTATAGTTGCCCCAATGCTTGAATATGACCATAAATAGCTTGTTGCCAATGGAATTGCAGCAACTGAAAAAGCAACCGCATTTTGTCCCTGACAAACATTACTTGCCCCAGCAATTGGCCCAGCCGCCGAAGGTAATGGATTACTGGTTATAGGGTAATAGATTGAAGAAATGCCATTTCCACATGAATTGAAGCCAGATACTGTTAAGATACCTGAAGTAGCATTCGGCCCAAAATTGATTGTGATACTATTGGTTGTACTATTTCCAAAAGTTACACCTGTGCCGGAATATGTCCATTGATAGCCAGTAGCCAATGGAATTGATGCAACAGAATAGGAAACCCCATTCTGCCCTTGGCAAACCATACTTGTACCAGAAATTGCACCCGCAGCATTAGGTGCTTGGTTAATTGTAATTGGAAAATTTGCCGAAACACTACCATTACCACAATCATTTGTCCCAAAAACAGAAATATTTCCAGATATGGCAACCATGGTAAAATTGACTGAAATAGAATTTGTGCCGTTTCCGGAAGCAATGCTTGCGCCTAAAGGCAATGACCAGGTATATGAAGTTGCATTTGCGATTGGAGGAACAGAATAAGGAACTCCCAATGCGCCGGCGCAAACGGAAGCAATACCGGTGATAGTTCCAGCCGGATCAGGTAAGGGTTTAACAAATACTCCAAATTTTGTTGGGACAGAAGCTGTACAACCTCCATTGTTGGTATAATTTACACGTACCCATTGATCTCCTGGCAAATTCCATGTTACGGTCAGTAGATTTGTGTTTGCTCCTGAGATAATTGTACCTCCTGGTGAAACCGTCCATTGGTAGTTAGACATTCCTTCCTCGGTTGAATAGAAATAATTGTACCCAGAGTTCACACATAGATACCCAAGACCTGCAATGAATGGTACAGGTTTTGAATAGATACTAACATTGAAAACGGTTGGCGAAATGGGCGAACATCCTCCGGCATTGGTATAATTCACGCTTAGCGTATGATTTCCGGCAGTAATCCAATGAACTGTAACCGAATTTGTCCCCAATCCCCCAACAATAGTTCCACCAGTACTTATGTTCCATGTATAACCGCTCATACCAGGCTCTGTTGAATAGGCATAATTCCCAGCGATAAGGCAAGCACTATTAGGCCCTGCAATAGTCGGGACAATAAACGGGGCAACAGTAACGACACTGGTTGTTGCACTTGAAGCAGTACATCCGGAAACATTAGTATAATTCACGTTTACCGATTGTGGTCCAGGCACAGTCCAAGAGACAGTTATTGTGTTACTTGTATTTGTTCCACCTGCTGTAATTATGCCTCCGGGCGAAACAGTCCATAAATAGGAGTTCATGCCTGGTTCGGTTGTATAAATGTTCCCTGTTGTGCCTTGGCATAATGAAATTGGCCCTGTAAGGGTTGGTGCAGCCATTGGGTTTACTGTAACTGATTTTACTGTTGGAAGAGCAGCAGCACAAGCGTTCGTATTTGTATAATTTACCGAAACGATTTGTACCCCCATGGTATTCCATGTAACTGCAACGGTATTCGTCCCAGAACCTGCTGTTATTGTTCCTCCAGCTGAAACCGTCCAAGTATAAGCAGACATGCCAGGTTCGGTTGAGTAAATTATACCGGTTGAACCATTGCAAACTGTAGCAGATCCTGTAATAGTTGGAACAGGAACCAGATTTACCGTTACATTGAAAACACCTGGGGTTGCAGCAGTACAGCCAGATGGATTTGTATAATTGACGCTAACGGTTTGTACGCCCGGGGTATTCCAGGTTACTGTAACCGTATTGCTTGTTGGAGTCCCACCAGAGGTTATAGTTCCTCCCGCAGAGATTAACCATACATAATTATTCATTCCGGCTTGGGTGGTATAAATGTTTCCTGAAACAGATGCACATATTGCAGAAACTCCGTTTAATACCGGAGCAGCCATCGGGTTAACAGTAACATTAAACACTGTAGCGGGAGTAGCGGTACAAGCATTGGCATTAGTATAAATTACAGAAACAGTTTGTGTACCAATAGTATTCCAGGTTACTGTAATTGAATTGGTTCCAGTACCGGAGGTTATTGTGCCACCTGAAGAAATGTTCCATGAATAATTGGTCATTCCCGGTTCGGTTGAATAAATATTTCCAATAGCACCACTGCAAACTGTAGAGGCTCCACTAATTACAGGAACAGGAAGTGGGTTTACGGTCATGGTTATAGCATTGGAAGTTGCAGGATTATTGGTAAGGCATGTTCCGGTTGCAGTAAGAACACAGGTTACAACATCCCCATTCTGAGGGATGTAAGAGAAAGTTGAATCGTTTCCCTGATACAATTGCAATACTTCAGCATCCGACAAAGCGCGGTTATAAAACCTGACTTCGTCCAATTTGCCATTCAACGGATACCAAAAGGAATTTAGCCTTCCAAAATAGAGATCCTTGCTATTTGAATTAGCGAAAGTTGTAACACCAGATTTTGTTGTAATAAGTTGGCCATTTGCATATATCCTACCTTGTGTTGAAGTATAAACATAAGTCAGGTTATACCATTGCCCAATAGAAGATCCTGAAACAGTATCCCAGTTATTAATTCCAGAGTACCAGCCATTTGTACAACCTCCTGTGTTGAATTCCCCATTTGGCATACCAAAAACAGTTTCATAAAGGCAGCATTGATCATAATCTTTTGAAAAGAGCATGTGAACTCCATTTGTAACAGTCTGTCCATATCCATTCATACCATAATAACTATTCATCTTTACCCATAAGGAAAAGGTGGCTTGATTGGTAAACTGCAATGATGGGCTATTTGGCACGCGAATAATTTGAGGGTTGGAAATCCCTGCAAAATTGTAAGCAGAATTTGGGTTTCCAAACCTGTCGGCGGTAGGTGTGGCAGTAACTACGGCTGCATTGTTGTTGTTGCCGCTATAGTCGTTTGCATTGCCGTTAAATGGATAATAGGCAATCAGGCCATTGGTAATGTTACTATTAGAAACCTGCACCCCATTTACATACCATTGCAACGTGGCATTGGAACCGGGGTTGATTGTATGAGCCGTAAAATTCACTGTGTCGCCAGCACAAACAGTTGTGGCCGAAGCAGTAAGGCTGACCGAAACAGGTAAGGCCGGAGTAACGACCACTGTTACTGAAGCAGTATCGCTACAGCCCATGGCGTTTGTAACTGTAACATAATAAACGGTAGTTATTAATGGTGAAACCGTGTTGCTGGCCGTTGTTGCGCCATTGCTCCACAAATATCCTGAGCCTCCAGATGCTGTTAATGTTGTACTGCTGCCGCTACAAATGGTAACATTTGCAGAAGCAGTTGCAATAACTACAGGATATAGGTTTACCGTAAATGTCGAATCCAGGGTAACCGAACAATTGGTTGCAATATTAGTAGCGAGAATTGTAAAAGAAGTGGTTTGTGTTAATCCGTTAATTGGGAAAGTTAATGTATTCCCATTTCCTGTTTGTGGATTTCCAAAGTTAGAACCATTGCTTAATAATTGGTATGAAATTCCTGTTTGGGAGTTTTGGATAATTAATGAAGTGTTACTGCCAGAGCAGATAGAATCAGGACTCAACAAGACTAATAAATTTCCTCCTATGCAAGTATTGTTATACAAACAAATAATTTCATCAGGTGTAAGTGCCCGGTTGTAAATACGGATTTCGTCGAGTTTGCCATTCCAATAACTGCCAATAGGATTGTTTTGCCTGCCGATTATAAGGTTTTGTAATGTTATTTGATAATTGCCCGACCTTGGGTTGTTAGCAGCTAATACCCCATCAAAATAAATTTTCTCAGATACTCCATCATAGGTGCCACATACAAAATGCCATTCCCCGGCATGCCAGATGTTTGAATTTGTTAGTGTTACCCCAAAAGGTGAAGCATTATAGAAGAGCTGATTATTTGCATTTGTTTCCAATTGCATAACATGGTAGTTATCGGGAGGGTAGATTCCCATTAACTGAGGGTTCTGTGAAGGATTATTCGCATTGCAATAAAACCATGCACATTCAGAAACTGAGGGCATGGATATAGTAAAACCTGGTGCTTGTATCCAGTTGTTCGAACCATTAAAGCTATACGCTGTATTGGCATTTCCAAACCTATCAGTTGAAAGTGTTGCGCCATTCACAGCCCCGTTATGCCCATTCCCACTTTCATCATTGGCATTACCATTAAAAGGATAGTAGGCAATTAGTCCATTTTGCAGCGGATTTAATCCTGTTGGTTGTCCTATGTTACCTGGTAAAGGAATTACCTGAACTGTAAATGTCGAATCCAATACAACAGAACAACCAGTTGCAATATTGGTAGCGAGGATTGTAAAGGAAGTGGTTTGAGAAAGCCCGTTTATTAGGAAGGTAAGGGCATTGCTATTTCCGGTTTGTGGGTTTCCAAAGTTAGAGCCGTTGCTGAATGGCTGGTATGAAATCCCAGTTTGGGAGTTCTGGATGGCAAGGGAAGTGTTGCTACCGGAACAGATGGTATCATCCGTCAATGAGACTGAAATTGTATTACCGTATCCTGTAAATAAGTTTCCAATTTCTATAGGTGATAGTACTCGATTATAAATTCTCACCTCATCTATGGTGCCTGTAAAA
>CAIRHD010000508.1 GCA_903878265.1 uncultured Bacteroidales bacterium
CATTGAGATTTTTTGAGCCATGTAGACGATGAATACATGAAACCACAAAATGAAAAGACCCCTCTTTTGGAAAGGCCTTTTCTGGTGTTTTCACCGTCATAAACCTTATTGATGGTGAGTTGCTCTCCAGCAGAGCTCACTTCCTCTTCGGATTTACCATACAAAGATAAAAAAAATAAATCTCCATCCGCTTGTTTTACAACATAGAAGGATGTGGAAATTAATTTGAAAATGGGTTGATTTGAAAATTTGAAAATGAGGGTTAGGTTGGATTGATGAGACAATGTGGGGATTTGGGGATGCGATGCACTGAGCGTTGGTTGTTGAGCTTTTCGCCGAAACAAGTCGAAGTGTGAGGATTATAGAAATAAAAAAATCCCTGCTACGGTGTGGCGGGGATTTTTTATGTGTGGGGCTTTGAGAAATAAAGCTAAAAAGCTGGTTTTAGCGGTATGCAGTGGAAAAGAGTACGTGCCCTAAAGGAAAAAATTGCTCACTCCTTTACCCATTTCCCACTCTCAATAACTTTGTTTTTATACACAATCTGCCAAGGGTAAGTGCCGAATGGCAGGGTTGATGTGGTTAGCTTTAGTGCGGTGGCGGTTATGGTTTCTGTGCGCATTGCGCGGCCTTGCATATCGTACAAGGTAAACTGTGCGCCGTTTATTTGTGGCCCCGATTGTATATTTAGTATCTCGCTGCCCGGGTTGGGATAGAGTATGGCATCGTGTGCTTTTGCCTGGGGTTGGTTGGGGAGTTCGGTTATAAGACCCAATTCGTTTACTTTTAGTGCGAACACATCATATTGATTGGCCGTTGAAGAAAGATAATCGTATCTGTTGCCAACAATCAATGCTCCGCCATCTGTTGTGCTTATTATGTTATATGGCATGTAAGCGGCATCGCCGCCGTAAAAATGATGGTCGATGATTTGCAGGTTTGTATCAATACGGGTTATCTGAATCCATGTTGGGCTGTTTTGAAAGGGAAAAGTAGAAGGGTCGAAATTGTAATTCCCTACAACAACAATTTTATCACCAACAATAGTAGTATTTTTCATAGCCCCTCCATAAAGTACTGTGTCGGGGCGATTATAATACTCGACGCTGTCCAAAAGTACATCGCTATAATTGTATTTCCATACTTTAAGGTGATGCTGGGTATTTGGTGAATGAACTACACCTGTAACCATATAAGTAGATTCATCAATGCCAGTAGATGAAGGACTGGTGATGATTCGGGGGAGATTGCTTTTCTTTAAAAATTGCATATCCATATTGATTTCGCTCACGGTTGTTGAAATGGATGATTTGCAATTAAATACTTTAATGGTGTTGTTTTGTGGGTTTTTCAACATTCCGAAAGCTGCTATATCACTTGTTGTTTCGGTGTAGGACCCAAGGTTATCGAATTGATAATTATATTTACTTACAACACTCCCAATATGATGGAAATATGGCAAATAAGTAACCTCGTTAAACTGAATCAAAAACAGGCTGTCATTGATGCCTAAGCTGTATTGGGGGAATAAACCGTAATCGGCAGGGAAAGTGAATGTTTTTTTCGAAATCAATTCGAAATCGCCGCTGTATTTATCAAGCGAATAATTAATATAATTGTGCCCATTGTTGCCATAAATGTAATCAACAGCAGCACCAAACCCATTTCCTTCGCCCGGTAGATTAAATAGGCAGACATAATAAGTAGAAGTGTCGGCTAGTTCGGATGTAATTGATGCAAGTACGTTTCCTGAAGGATCAATTTTCAGCAAGCATTTTTGGTGGTAGGCATAGTATTCAGGGCCAGCACCGCCCCCAATTAAAAAATTGCCCCCTGAAAGCTCGAGAACAGGATAAATGAATTCATCTAGAGTAGTTGGATACCATTTGAAAAAAGTGGTTTGTGAATACAAATTCAGGTTTAAAACAAGGAAAAGGAAAAAAGATAACTTGTGCTTCATGAGTAAAAAATTGGTGAAAAAATTATCGTATTCTGCTAAACTGTAAATCCTTACTGATGTATGTGCCAACGCAAGCAATAAAAACGCCGCAAGTTGCGGTGCATACTATGTTTTGGTTCTTTTTGGGAGTGGGCAAGGCTTGGCAAACCAATATCAAACAACCAATACTTAAACCTAAAAACCAATAAACGGAAAGGCGGTTGTGTTATTGTTTTATTGTTAACAAAATACAATGTGGGATTTCGGATTTCGGATTGAAGGCTATGGAATAAAAAAAATCCCTGCTACGGTGTGGCGGGGATTTTTTTTGTGGGGTTTTCAGAAATAAAACAAGAGGTTGGATTTAGCTGAACGCTTCTTAAAAAAAGACGCTCCCGAACGGAAAAAGTTTGGTTAACCCATTGATTACATGCGAGTATTTAGCTTTTGCATTAATTTATTTATATCCTTAGAAATCTGCTTTACTTTAAAGCTTAGGTTTGCAATAGAAACAAGGTTTATAGAGTTGTTGACCTTTTAAGTTTCGGCAGGCTCAACTCATCGCTTTTGCCTTTTGCCTCTTTACCTTTGCCTTTTTACCTTTGCCTTTTGCCTTTTGCCCTTTTCTCTTTGCCTTTTTACCTTTTCCCTTTGCCCTTTGCCCTTTGCCTTTTGACCTACTAAACAATTTTGCTCCAATTCTTTAATCCAAAACAAATTAACATGAAAAGAAACACGCTTCTATCCGTAATAATTGCATTGGTTTTTATCGGTTTTTCAGGCTGTAAATCAGAATCCTCAGATAAAAACATCGTTACCCTTACGACTGACAATTTTTCCAATGAAACTGCAAAGGGCATCGTTCTGGTTGATTTTTGGGCTACCTGGTGCATGCCTTGCAAGGCCATGGCTCCGGTAATAGAAGAAATTGCCGGGCAAACCCAGAGCAAAGTGAAGGTTGGCAAAGTTGATATTGATGAAAACGGACCTTTGGCAAACCAATTCAGGGTACAATCCATACCCAGCATACTTATTTTTAAAGATGGCCAGCTTATGGATACCTTTGTCGGCATGCAGTCGAAGGCTACTTTGGTAAATGCTCTTTCTAAATATGTGACTTTGGAGTAGCTAATTTCTATACCAATTAAGAATCAGCTTAGCTTTGAGTTCGCTCCGATCACCCTAAAAAGATGAATACCACGGAGGCACAGAGAACACAGAGATACACAAAGGATTGTTGATCAGTGTTATACACTTAGTGAACTTAGTGTAGCGATATCATGCGATGTATTGATCCAGCCGAAATAAACTCCTTTAACGCAAGCAATTGCGACTAAACTTAGAAACTTTGTGCCTTTGTGGCGAAAAAAGACTTTTCGGAGTGGACTCATCATTAAAACTGAAAAAATGGAAAAATTAAGAAATAGTACACCGGGAGAAATATTGTTGGAGGAATTTCTTATTCCACTAAATATTTCTCAATACAAATTATCAAAAGAGTTGGGAATTCCACAAACCAGGGTTTCGGAGATTGTTAAAGGCAACAGAAGGATTTCCGCAGATACTGCCATAAGATTGAGCGCGTATTTTGGAAACTCGGCAAAATTCTGGCTTGGCTTACAAGATGATTTTGATATTGAGAACGAATCACAACAAAAATCAAGCGAAATAGAACAAATAAACAGGTTGAAAATTGAGAACGCATCCTAAATTTGTTTTTTCAGGAAGATTAGGGCTTGCGATTTGAGAGTACTTAAAGTGCCTAAAGTACTTAAAGTGCCTAAAGTGCCTAAATTGCCTACCTTTTAACTTTGGCCTCTTAACTTTGCCCTTTTCCTTTTTACCTTTGCCCTTTGCCCTTTAACTTTTGCCCTTTTACCTATCTACTTTCCCGCCATCATCTCCGCAAAAAGCACTTTTTCCTTCCGTGTAAAACCGGCAACAATCAGGTTGTAGGATTCATCAATCCATTGTTTCAACATATTATCCGAAATGCTGCCATCAATCATTACGGTAACCCAATGGATTTTGTTCATGTGGTAGCCGGGCAAAACACTTGGGTACAAGCCTTTGAGTTCGGTTACTTTTTCGGGAGTGTTTTTGATGTTCATCGAAAAAGCATCAACCAAATCGGTTAGCAGGAACATTTTTCCGGCTACTTTAAACACTAGGGTTGTCTCATCGAAAGGAAAACTTTCGGTAACGGCGGGTTTTGCCAAGCAATAATCCCTTAATTCTTCAATGTTCATAGTGTAGGTTTAAAGCCTCAAAATTAAGCAATTGTATCAATCTGCAAATATCATCACTACACGAATTACATATTTATTAAGGTGTATCTACTTAGTGCCTAAAGTAGTGAGTGCCTAAAATGCCTAAAGTAACTTGCTAATTATAATTACTTTATTAACCAAGCACTTAGGTACAATTTGTTTATCAGAATTGGAGTTTCAGGTAAGCTACGCATTTCTGAATTTAAAGGATCAAGGGCAATAGGGGTAGTAACTTTGAGTCCACTCCAACAACCTAAAAATTAAGAAACGCCACTAAAGCACTACGACACAAAGGTTCTCAAAGCATTGTTATTCAGTATTATAAACTTAGTGAACTTAGCGAAGCGATATCACGAACTCATTTTAAAACAAGCAATTGTGAGTAAACTTAGAGGCTTTGTGTCACATCGGCAAGCTCAGTGTGTCACTTTGTGGCGAAAAAAGACTCTTCGGACTGGATTCAACTTTAGGCATTTTAGGCAATCTAGGCACTTAAGGCACTCCCCAAACATTAAAATTTCAATAGTGTAAATAGTTACATTAGGTTAAATTACGATTAAATAATTGTACCTTTGCAAGTGAATGAAGAATCTGCCCAAGCGCGGAACAACAAATTATTCACAAATAAAAACAATATGTCCTTAAGCTCCAAATCATCTGATCTGAAACGCAGGATGCACGAAGCATTGCGTGGCGGTGGTGATAAAGCCATCCAAAAACAAAAAGCAACCGGCAAACTCACGGCTCGCGAACGTATTATCGCGCTGTTGGATGCAAAGTCGTTTCACGAATACGACCTGTTTGTAGAACATGCAGGCCGCGATTTTGAAATGAGCGACAAATACCTGCCCGGCGATGGTGTAATTACCGGAACCGGAACCATCAACAATTATCCTGTTTGTATTTTCGCACAGGATTTTACCGTTGCCGGAGGTTCGCTTGGCTATATGCACGCCAAAAAGATTACCAAGATCATGGATCACGCCATGAAACTTAAAATCCCACTTATAGGTATCAACGATTCCGGTGGTGCCCGTATTCAGGAAGGTGTAAATTCCCTTGCAGGTTATGGCGAAATATTTTATCGTAACACACAGGCATCAGGAGTAATACCTCAAATTTCGGTTATTCTCGGGCCTTGTGCCGGAGGTGCTGTTTACTCGCCAGCTTTAACTGATTTTGTTTTCGTGGTGGATAAAATATCCAAGATGTTCATCACAGGACCGGAAGTTATTAAGACCGTTCTTGGCGAGGAAATTTCGATGGAAGAATTAGGTGGTGCAAGGGTTCAGGCCGAAATCACCGGAAACGTGCATTTCTTTGCCGAAAGCGAATTGGAGTGTTTTGAGCAGATAAAAAAACTTTGCAGTTTTATTCCATGGAATAATTTGAAAAAAGCAGATCCTTTCCCTAAAAAACCGCCACGTGTTCGCCAATACAGCCTCGATAAAGTTTTTCCAACCAATCCGCGACAGCCATACGATGTTAAAGACGTAATCCGCGGAATATGCGACGATTCCGATTTTCTTGAAGTTCAGGACTTGTTTGCTCAAAACATTGTTATAGGTTTTGCCCGCATGAATGGTTACACCGTGGGTTTTGTTGCCAACCAGCCATTGGTTTTGGCAGGTGTTCTCGATGTGGATTCGAGCGATAAAGCCGCCCGTTTTATCCGTTATTGCGATGCTTTCAGCATTCCGTTGGTAACGTTGGTCGATTTGCCTGGCTACTTGCCTGGTGTTGATCAGGAACATGCAGGTGTTATCCGCCATGGCGCAAAAGTACTTTATGCTTACAGCGAAGCAACCGTGCCGAAAATTACGGTAATCACCCGCAAAGCTTATGGTGGAGGATATATAGCCATGTGTTCGAGTCACTTACGCGCCGATTTTGTTTTCGCTTGGCCAACAGCCGAAATTGCGGTTATGGGACCCGAAGGAGCAGCAAACATTATTTTCAGGAAAGAAATTACCGAATCGGAAAACCCTGACGAAATGCGCAAACTCAAGATTAAAGAATACAAGGAAAAATTCGCAAATCCTTTTGTAGCTGCCGCTTACGGTTACGTTGATGCTGTTATCAGCCCAGAGGAAACTCGCGACATGGTAATCCATGCACTCTCAATTTCTGCCGATAAAAAAGTGGATGTTCCAATGAAAAAGCATGGCATACCACCATTTTAATCTGTTAACAGCGTAATACTTTACTTAATTTCAATTTAAAATCTATCTGGTTTTTGATGCAATCAAGAGATTACGCTTTTACAATTTTCGTCGTTGTTTCAACTTAAAAAATTGATTATGCCAAATAGTGAAAATTCCAAAAGTCTGAACCTAAAAGAGATAAAACCGGAGGAAACATCAGATAGCCTTGAAAATGAGGTCTTTCAAACCTTGTTGATCGAGGATGTAAAATACAAAACCCGTTTAACAAAGAAGTTCCTGGCGAGAAAGCCTTATGTACCAGTTGACCCTAAAAAAGTTTACTCTTTTATTCCAGGCACAATAACCAAGATTTATACAGCAAAAGGCAAGAAAGTTAAAGCTGGCGATAAACTTATCGACTTGGAAGCCATGAAAATGGTAAACACAATATTTGCAGATGAGAACAATACAATTGCTGAAGTTTATGTAAAAGAAGGCAATATGGTCCCCAAAGGACAATTGCTCATTTTATACAAGTAGCACTGTTTTGTCTAATGAATGATAGGTTTTTCTTTCGCAAACCACAATTTTGCTTTTAATCCTTTAAAGGTTTTTGTTCGATAAGGGAAGCATTATCGGTGTTGGAAAGGGCGATAAAATTGTTTATTTCGTTTTTGCCTTCGCCCGAATGAGATGAAGTGATAAAAATGGGGGGAAGTTCCTCCCATTTTTCTTCCAGTACTTTCTTATATTCGTCAACGTTCCTCTTCACTGCATTCCTCGAAATTTTATCGGCTTTTGTAAACACAAGGCAAAAAGGCAAGCCTTGCTCGCCCATCCAGTTAATGAGTTCAAGGTCACTGTTTTGCGGCTCGTGCCGTGTATCAACAAGTATAAAAGTATAAACCAAGGATGGGCGTTGCAGCAGATATTCGCGGATGATTTTCTCCCAGTTGCGGCGCGATTTTTTTGAGACTTTGGCGTAACCATAGCCGGGCAAATCAACCAGATACCAAGTATCTTCGTCCACCATATAGTAATTCAGCAATTGGGTTTTACCGGGTGTTGCCGAAGTTCGTGCCAGGTTTTTAACGCCGGTTATCATATTTATTAGCGATGACTTGCCAACATTCGATCGGCCAAAAAAAGCGTATTCGGGCAATCGGGGTTGGGGACAGCCAATTACATCGGCGGCACTTATCATAAAAGCTGCCCTGCGGTTATTCATAGTTTATGGGTTTAAGGTAGGTTAAAAAGTGGGGGCGTGGCCTAAAATTTAGGGTTCAAGGTTCTGGGTTCAAGATTCCGGCTATTACTTTACAAACTTTGGAATATGGTATTCCGCATTGGAAAACAGTTTTCAAAAAAACATCTCCAGAAAAATAATCTGTTTAGCTCGGATTGCTTAAATGTCTCTCTTTTTTAAAATCGTAAATATCATCTACGGTTACCAAAATCCCCGATTCCTCAACATTGCCGAATCCAGGGTTGAGCGAAGTGCCGAAGAAAAGCATGGTTGACGATAGGTTCATGTAGGCATTTACCAATGGTGGGATATTTTCGTGCCTTTGCCGCACTAATTGTACCAAAATTTTATAATCTTTTTCGTAAGAACCACCATCGAAAGCTGTGGATAAAATACTTTCTTCTGTCTGTATCACAAGTGGTTCGTGTGGATAAACGAGCTTGTTTTTATCGCCAAAATATTTGTGGAGAAAAAAGAGTATAAAATCGCGGGCTTCGATATTATAATGAGGGTACATGGTAATTTTGCCGAAATAATATTTTGCGTCAGGATTCAGAATCAGGATTGCACCTAAGCCGTTCCAAATATTATCAAGGGCATACATGCCTTTGCGTAAATTTACATTTGGCTGGTAATTGGGTTGCACAAACGACCTTCCTAACTCGATAGTGTAAGGAAGGTAATTGTCAATAAACGAATCTGTTAGTTGGAAAAGCTCGCTTGTAGGCGTGTTGATATGGCCATCTTTATGGCGTTTAAGTGTTTTGCCATGAATAAAACGGTATCCACCTATTATTTCTTTTTCGCGCGGATCCCAAACCAGTAATTGTTGAAACGGGTTTTCTTCGTCAATGTCAAACTCATCCAGGTCGCAATCCAAACCTGTTCCACCACCGGCATCGCGAAACGTAATTTCCCTAAGCCTTCCGATTTCTCGCGTAACATTGGGGGCATTGAGGTGCGACACAATATAAATCTCATTGTTGCCAGTGTTTGTATGTTTTACAAAAGTAGCAGGGGTGAGTTCTTTTGCAAGAACACTTCTGTCAATAGCATCGATTATTTCCTGCATCGCGTTTTATTGTTTAAATGGCTATAAATGAGCTGTTGTTATCACTTTCCAAAGTATAAACGTAGCGTTTTAATTCTTGCGCCCATGCCAAGTCCGATTTTCCTTTATCAAAGATACTATAAGGAATTGGTTTTCCAAAAGTAATCGTTATTTCTTTATTCCGTTGCTTGTACATTTCGTCAACCAAGTACAACATTTCAATATTTGCTTTTAATCCCAGGAATGTACGCAAACGGGCCAGGTTGTAAAACCAGTTGGAATTCTTGCCATTAATATGACAAGGTATAATATCCCTTTTATGCAACCTCGCTTTGTTGATAAAGCTCTTCTTCCATTCAAGGTCGCAAATGCCGCCTTTTTGTTTTCGCGAACACAAACCAGCAGGAAAAAACAACATAGCTTTTTCCGAGGCAAATGTTTCTTCAATGAGCCTCACATTTCCTGCATTCGAACCATGTTTGTTTATGGGTATAAATAGGTCTTTAAGGTTTTCGATATTCATCAACAAATCGTTTACCGGAAAAACAATATCTTTCCTTCTTTTGCCTACAACCCACATCAATGCCATGCCATCCAAACCGCCAAGAGGATGGTTGGATGCAACAATCCACCGTCCATTTTCAGGGATATTTTCAAGTCCTTTATAGGTGATTTTCACACCAAAGCCTTTCAATACCGCATCCAGGAAATCTAATCCATAAATACCTTTGTTGGTGGTTGTTATTCCGTTTAGTTCGTCCTGATGTATGATTTTTTTAAGGTAATTCAATACAAACCGAGGCAATATTTTGTATAAAGCCGGGTTTTTATTGGCAATTAAACGGTCAAGATCAAGAAAATATCCGCTTTCCTGTTGCTTATTAGGCTGGTTTTCCATGTTATGGTTGAAATGTGAAAAGCATATCAATTACTGAGTATGGCAAAATTAATGAATAATTGGCAAATATTTGTTTTTCCGAACAACAGTAATCCCTATATATATTTTGTCCCCATTCTCCTTATACCCGAAAAAAGTAGGTTATACCTTTTGTGATATAGGCTGTAGGCTGTTAGGCTATAGGCTGTTAGGGCATTGCTAACTCAAATTAGTGAATGTAGGCAAAACGAAGCATACTACGCCGAACTAAACACCTATTCCCAAAACCCTCCCTTTATCTCCCATGAAAAGCAACTAATTATATAATTATTCAACCCTTACAAAGTATTGAAAAACAAATACATGCCACAGATTTCGCAAATTTCGCAGATTAGAATTAAATCAAATCAGTCATTTTTAACCTATAACTATCATTGATAGTTATAGATCTGTGATAATCTGTGAAATCTGTGGCAAAAAGGGCGAATTGGGTGGGTGAATATTTGTCAATTTTTTATTTGCATTTTGTTGATTTACAAATAATACACTACATTTGAATTGATAGTTATAGATCTGTGATAATCTGTGAAATCTGTGGCAAAAAGGGCGAATTGGGTGGGTGAATATTTGTCAAATTTTTATCTGCATTTTGTTGATTTACAAATAATACACTACATTTGAATCGTAAAACAAATTAAGATGCAAACCATCCCCGCTTTTTTCGAAGAAAATGTAATCAAGTATTCCGATAATATTTACCTGTGGGAAAAAACAGGTACCGTTTATAAGGGAACAACCTACAAACAGGTCATGCAATTGGTTGAACAATTCGCTGCCGGGCTGTTAAGCCTTGGCGTTGCAAAAGGCGACCGCATTGCACTGTTGTCCGAAGGCCGCAACGCCTGGGTGGTGAGTGAATTGGGGATGCTTTACATTGGTGCAATCAACATCCCATTATCGGTTAAACTCAACGAAACTGAAGAAATACGTTACCGCTTGTCTCATGCCGGGGCAAGCATGGCTATTGCTTCAGGAAATCATGCCAAAAAAATAAGGGACATCCAACACTCGCTACCCGATTTTAAAAAACTGATCGTGTTGGATGGCGAGGCAGAAAACAATTCGGAAATCACCTACGAAAGTGTGTTGGCTCTGGGCATGCAATTTCTGGCGGATTCGAAAGATGCTTTTTTAGAAGCTTGCCAAGCAGTGCAGCCAAGCGATCCTGCCAATATCTGTTACACTTCTGGCACTACAGCCGACCCGAAAGGAATCGTGCTTTCGCATAACAATTACGTTGCCAATGTTTACCAAGGTTATACGCTTATGGATATCCCTCAACATTTCACCACATTGTTGATTTTGCCATGGGACCATGCTTTTGCGCACACAGCCGGAATTTATTGCATGATGGGCAAGGGCGCTTCCATGGCATCAATTCAGGTGGGGAAAAGCGGGATGGAAACATTAAAAAACATACCCATAAATATCAAAGAAAACAAACCACATTTGCTGATGAGCGTTCCTGCACTGGCAGGCAATTTTAAAAAGAATATCGAAAAAGGCATAAGTGATAAGGGATTTCTGGTTAAGAGCCTCTTTAAACATGCCTTGCACATTTCGTATAGCTACAACAACGATGGCTGGCATAAAGGGCGTGGCCTGACTTTTATTTACAAACCCTTGATCAAACTATACGACAAAATCCTTTTCAGTAAAATCCGTGAAGGCTTTGGTGGGCGGCTGGAATTTTTTATTGGCGGAGGAGCAATCCTCGACATTGAGTTTCAACGTTTTTTTTATGCCATAGGAATGCCGATGTTCCAGGGCTATGGGCTTACCGAGGCTGCTCCTATTATCTCGTCCAATTCATTGGCTAAGCACAAACTGGGATCGTCGGGCCAACTTGTGAAAAATATATTGCTGAAGATATGCGACGAAAAGGGCAAGGAACTTCCGGTTGGGAAACATGGAGAAATAGTTATAAAAGGGGAAAACGTGATGCTCGGTTATTGGAACAACCCCGATGCCTCCGCTCAATCTTTGCGTGATGGATGGCTGTACACCGGCGACCTAGGCTATATGGATTCGGATGGTTTTCTCTATGTGTTAGGCCGTTTTAAAAGTCTGCTGATTGCCGACGATGGCGAAAAATACAGTCCCGAAGGGATTGAAGAAGCTTATATCGGCCAAAGCCAATATATTTCGCAAAGCATGTTGCACAATAACCAACATCCATATACCATCGGGCTTATCGTGCCTGATAAATCGCGGCTTTTAGCTCATTTGAAGCATAAGAACCTCGATCCAACTTCGCATGCAGGTTTACATGAAGCCATCCGCTGCATTGGGCACGAGCTGAACCAGTACCGAAAGCATGGGCATTATGGCAACATGTTCCCCCATCGCTGGCTTCCGGCAGCCATTGGCATTTTGCCAGCCCCGTTCACCGAAGAAAACCTTATGATGAATTCTACGATGAAAATGGTAAGAGGAAAAATCACCTCAAATTACAAGCAACTCATTGATTTCCTTTATACTTCCGAAGGAAAGGACTTGTTCCACAAACAGAATATCGAAAATATGAGGACGTTTTTGGGGAAATGATGATGTTGAAGTGAATAACGAATAGCGAACAGTGAACAGTGAAAATCACCTGCCGCCAATTATCTAAGCACCATTCCGAACCCTCCCCTCTTCTTTTTTCAAGGAGAGGGGAAAGAAAGGGGTGAGGTTTTTGGAGTTGAGTGAATAGACTTACACGGTAATTATTGCGCTAATTGGAACTAACCGGAGTAAAGTAAAAGCTTAGAAGTGCAGAAAAGTGGTCATTGTAATAGCTAAATATACAGCCATTTATTTTTAGTTAGTTCTACTTTACCATAAGGTGGGTTCTAAAAATTCATTTTTTTGATTTTCATAAAAACAAGCAGATCCCGTTTGCATCTGTGCTCGAAAAGCAAGATGGTTTTATGCGGTTTTTTCACTGTTGATTCGAGAAATTGAACCAATTATTCTATCGCCCA
>CAIRHD010000509.1 GCA_903878265.1 uncultured Bacteroidales bacterium
GTTTACACTTTCGATGAATTGAAAGCTTTTGCAGAAGTTTTTGCTCGCCATCCACATGTTTTTATTATTTCGGACGAAATATATGAAAACATCAATTTTGTTGGCAAACATTACAGCATTGCTTCGTTTGAAAATATTTACGACAGGGTCATTTTAATAAACGGCCTTTCAAAAGGCTTCGCCATGACAGGCTGGCGACTCGGCTATATGGCTGCAAACAAGGAAATTGCAAAAGCCTGTGATAAGCTGCAAGGCCAAATTACTTCTGGTGCATGTTCAATTACCCAACGTGCGGCTATAGTTGCTATGGCTACCGATCCTGCCGAAAGTGATGATATTAAACTGATGGTCGATGCTTTTAAATATCGCCGCGATTTAGCTATAGGCATGTTGCGTGAAATTCCTGGCATTCGGATTAATGTTCCTGATGGCGCATTTTATCTGTTTCCTGATGTTACGTCGTATTATGGAAAGTCGATTGGTGGGCGAATAATTTTATCCGGTTCCGACCTTTGCGATTATCTACTTGATACTGCATTTGTTGCCATCGTTCCTGGAGCAGCATTTGGCTCACCTGATTGCATCCGTATTTCGTATGCCACTTCCGAAGATACGCTTCGCGAAGCAATGAAACGCATTGGCGCAGCCCTTTCCAAACTAAAATAACATTCCGCTTGTTGTATAGTATTTCCAACATAACAGGGTTCTGCAGAAAGCATGATTATATCAAAAGAAAACATCATATATCTATTCGATAAATTCAACACATGTAAAGTGCTGGTCGTTGGCGATGTGATGGTTGATTCGTACCTCATTGGTAAAGTTGATCGGATTTCGCCTGAGGCACCTGTTCCTGTTGTAGCTTTAAAACAACGCGATAATATGTTAGGCGGGGCAGCCAATGTTGCCCTCAATATCAAATCGTTAGGAGCCGAGACCTTTTTATGCTCGGTTATCGGTAACGACAGCCAAGGCGACTTACTTATAAAACTGATGGATAAATCGGGCTTAAAACTAGATGGAATTATTAGAAGTAACGAAAGGATAACCACTACAAAATTTAGGATAATCGGAAACCGCATGCAAATGTTGCGCGTGGATGAAGAAATGGATACGGATTTGAACGAATCGGAAGCACACCAATTGCTTGGGCGTATTTCTGAACTGGTTGCCGACCAAAAGCCGGATGTAATAATTTTACAGGATTATAACAAAGGCGTGTTGTCTTCTGAAGTAATAACCAAAGTGGTTGAATTAGCCAAAAAAAATGGAATTCCGGTTGCCGTTGATCCAAAGAAAAAGAATTTTACCACTTACAAAAATATCACCCTTTTTAAACCAAACCTGAAAGAAATTTGCGAAGGTCTTAAAATTGATGTTGAAGCCACCTCAATACAAAGTTTACAGAAAGCTGCCGAAATAATCCATACCAACCAGAATATTGAATTGGTAATGATTACGTTATCAGAACATGGCGTCTTTTTTAGTTCAAGAGGTGCTGCTGGAATCACTTCCAAGGTAATCCCTGCTGTTTTGCGAAGCATTTCCGATGTTTCTGGTGCCGGCGATACTGTAATAAGTGTTATCGCGCTTTGTATGGCAGCCCAAACCGATCCATTCCTAATAGCAACCTTATCCAACCTTGCGGGTGGGTTGGTTTGCGAACATCCGGGAGTGGTTGCGATAAACAAAACAGAACTTTTGGCTGAAGCGATAAAAGAATTTGAAAATGCTATAATTTGAAAATGCTATAGTGTGGGCTATTACGATGTTAATTAGCAAATAATAGTATAAGCAAACATTAGAATACAAAATATTTGATTTCGAAAAAGCCAGCATTTAACCTTTTAATCCATTCCTACTTTTCACTTCTCAATTTTTACTTCTTTCCTCTCTACGCAAGTAATTTTCAATTAAAAACTACAAATGTCAAAACCACATATAACTCAAACACCAGGCCGCAAGCAACAAGTCCAGGTCATGTTCAATACTATTGCCCGACGCTATGATTTATTGAACCATTTATTATCAATGGGCATCGACCGTGGATGGAGGAAAAAGCTGGTGAAATTAATGGGTCAGGATAAACCGCAACGCATACTCGATATGGCTACCGGAACCGCCGATTTAGCCATAGCCGCTGCAAAACTAAATCCAGAAAATATTACTGGCACTGATATTGCTGAAGAAATGCTTGCCATCGGTCAAGAAAAAGTGGACAAACTTGGCTTGGGCAATATGATCAAATTGCTAAAAGCCGATTCGGAAAACCTACCTTTCGAAGATGCGGAATTCGATGCCGCCATGGTTGCATTTGGGGTGCGCAACTACGAAAACCTGCCAAAAGGTCTCAGTGAAATGTGTCGCGTTTTGAAACCGGGTTCACGAGCATTTATCCTCGAATTCTCAAAACCACAACAATTCCCTATCAAACAATTATTTGGATTTTATTCAAGGTTTATTTTACCGTTTATTGGCCGTTTGGTTTCAAAACATAGCACGGCATACTCATATTTGCCCGAATCGGTTGCAGCTTTCCCTCAGGAAGATGTATTTATAACTATCATGCATAAATCTGGGTTTAGCAAGGCTGTATTTATTAGGCTTAGCTTTGGTATTACGAACCTTTATATCGGTACAAAATAAAAAAACACCAACTTTTATTGCCACTTATTTCCTGCGAACGCTCCGTTTTACATACTAAATGCCGAAAAGCTCCGTTTTTCAAAGCATACTACAAAATTTTCATGCAACAAAGACAACAATTTCTGATCATCTTGATATTGCTTTGCTTTTCGGTAAATGCCTTTTCACAATCCAGGCGGGTGCCCAACAAACTAGACTATGACCTTGCACCGTATCACTTTGGTTTTCTGTTAGGTTTTAACGAAATGCTTTTCACCATAAAGACAAGACCAGATTATCAAAAAAAAACCTATTATAACAATGAATTCCTGCAATCGATGCCCGATCAAAATTGTGATTCCGCATTTCTTTACAACGTAGAAGGCACACCCACATTTGGTTTTGTAATAGGCATTGTAAGCAACCTGCGTTTAGGCCAGTATTTCGATTTACGCTTTACCCCTTCCTTAACTTTTGGCGAGCGCAACCTCGATTATTCGATAAAAAACTATTACGATTCCCCTAATCCGCAAATGCTCTTTGTTACTAAAAATATTCAGTCAACCTTTGTCGAATTCCCTTTGTGGGTAAAGTTTAAAGGGCAACGTATCCAAAATATGAGACCTTATGTTTTGGCTGGTGCAAAATATTCACTCGATTTGGCGTCGAATGCCAAGAAAAAAGAAGACAACAGTGCTGCAAATGTGTTTATCAACCGTAAGGATGTTTATGCGCTGGGCGGAGTCGGTTTTGATTTTTATACAGTGTATTTCAAATTCGGGGTCGAATTTTCTATGTCTTACGGCATTTTTGATGTCTTAAAACACGATAACACCATATATACCGATGCAATTGAAAGTATGAGATCTAAAATATTTCAGGTGTCATTTACTTTTGAATAGTATTTATTCCTTGTTTTTCGGACAATTTATCAAACATCCCCTTTGTTAAATCTACATCTGCCTATAAATAAAATGTTCAGGCAAATTCAATCCATTAGTGTCAAAAAAAACTCATGCGCAAAGAAGTTGAAATAGCCATGACCCCGAAACAGGCTGCGGATCCTTCGGGATGGAAAGTTGCTTTTGCTCATGCTTTGCGAATTCAACCTGCACGTATTAAGCATCTAAAACCTTTGCAACGATCGGTAGATGCGCGATCAACAAATGTGAAAATTCGCTTGAAGGCTGAGTTGTTTATTGATGAACAGCCCACTGAAATCCTGAAAAATAGCCGTAAGATTTATCCCGATGTTACTTATAAAACCCCAGTGATTGTTGTTGGTGCTGGCCCTGCAGGACTTTTTGCTGCACTAACGCTCATCGAAAACGGCATGAAACCCATCGTCATAGAACGTGGCAAGGATGTAAAAGCCCGCAAATTCGACATTGCACAAATAAACCGCGAACATATTGTAAACCCCGATTCAAATTATTGCTTTGGCGAAGGCGGCGCAGGCACTTACAGTGATGGAAAACTATATACACGGGCCACAAAAAGAGGAAATGTTAACGAAATATTGTCAATTCTTGTTTCGCATGGAGCAAATGAAGATATTTTAATCGACAGTCACCCCCATATAGGAACAGACAAACTTCCGGCCATTGTTGCCGCTATGCGCCAGACTATACTTGATGCAGGTGGCGAGATTTATTTTAACCGCAGGATTACTGATATTAATATCCATAACGGTAAAATAAAAGGGGTTGAGGATCAAGGTGGCAACAGGTTCGAGGCTCAGGCTGTTATACTTGCTACTGGCCATTCGGCGAGAGATGTTTATGAATTATTGTATAAAAAAGGACTTGTACTTGAAGCTAAAAGCTTTGCACTTGGCGTGAGGGCCGAACATCCACAGGCACTTATCGACAGTATCCAATACCGCCAATCGCCGCGCGACCCATTTCTTCCGGCTGCACCATACAGCCTCGTAAAACAGATAAATGGCCGTGGGGTTTTTTCTTTTTGCATGTGTCCTGGCGGCACTATTGTACCGGCGGCAACCGAAAATGGACAAATCGTGGTCAACGGCATGTCGAATAGCAGGCGCAATTCTCCGTTTGCAAATTCGGGGATCGTGGTACAAATCGACCCATCGGATATCGAACACCTTTCAGAATTTGGGCCTTTTGCTGGTCTTGAATTTCAGAAACAGGTGGAAGAAAATTGCTGGCGCGCCGCTGGTATGAAACAGACCGCTCCTGCACAAAGGATAAGCGATTTTACCAAAGGCATTGTTTCTTCATCACTTCCTGATTGTTCCTATTACCCAGGTATTATTTCGGCTCCTTTGCACGAAATCCTACCATCTTTTGTTGCCAGCCGCTTACAGGAAGCATTTATCCAATTTGGTACCATGATGAAAGGTTATCACACCTCGGAAGCTGTTATTCTTGGCACCGAATCACGCACTTCGTCACCAATAAGGATACCCCGAAACAGCGAAACTCTTGAACATAATGAGCTTTCAGGGTTTTACCCTTGCGGTGAAGGCGCAGGATATTCAGGAGGCATAGTTTCATCGGCAATGGATGGAGTGAATTGCGCAATGGCCGTTGTTAAAAAATTTAAGAAATAAGATGCAAATGCTGATTTGATGCTAAAATCACTGGATATTAGATAATCATTGAAAGAAATAAAGCTCCTTAATTTCGCCCTTTAACTTTTGCTCTTTGACTTTTTTATTCCAGCTTGTTGAATTCAGGGTTTCGTTTTTTTTAATAAAAACCTAATCAAAGTGATTTCTATTAGTATTTTACTTTTTATCAAGATACTTCTTAAACTTTTCATAAACAGGAAAATCATTCTTATGCCATTTCTTCAAAATGACTCCATCTTTCAATAATACCAAGCCTGGATTGGAGCGGACAATTGATTTTAACGCAATATCGTCGGAAATGTAAAAATCGAGCTGGAGTTTGTTTTCATTAATAAACTTAGCGATGTCTTTTGCATCAGAACTTACAAGTACCGCAGAGGCAATATTGTCCGAATATGCTTTGGCGCAAAAATCATTGAGCTTGGCAAATGCTTCACGATCAGCCTTGGTTAAATCGTACGAATTGATCAAAAGTTGGTATTCGGGATTGCGAATGATGCTTTCGGTAACATTGTTGCCAGTTGTATCACTTATAATCAGCGATTTTCCATAATACATATTTGGATCTTCAACCCTTTGGGAAACAAACTCCCATTGAGCCATCCACACACTGTCGTTATATGGGTAATTGGGCGACAAATATTCCTTCACATCACCTGATTGTTTGTTTTTATACGAAAGGAAATACTTGACTGGTTTTGGGTTATCAGGATACAGTTTGTGCCCTGTTTCCCACTCGGTGAAATCAATAACCGGAAGATGGCTGTAACAATAAAAAGAAAAACCAGCGAATAAACCAGCAAAAACACCAGCCATTAACAATTGCTTTGTACAACTTGTAAACGACTTGAATTTGGAGCGGTAAATAAAAACAATTAGAGCTAATGGCAATAAAACCAAGTTTTTATAAAAAGTCTGCCAATTGGTAAGTTTAATGGCATCGCCAAAACAACCACAATCGGGAACAGGGTTGTTAAGTGCATCGTTAAACGTAAGCCCGGTGAAAAATACCATCATCAGCAAAAGCAACCACGACGAAAACTTTAAGTTTAGGTTTAAAATCATCATTACCCCAACTATAAATTCAATCGTACAAAGAAGAATAGAAAAGATCAGGGCCGCCGGAATAAAAAACTCCCAGCTGAAAGCAATAAAGTAATCTTCCAGCCTGTAGGCAGTCCCAAGCGGATCGACACCTTTTACAAATCCAGAAAACACAAAAACAATTCCAATCAGA
>CAIRHD010000510.1 GCA_903878265.1 uncultured Bacteroidales bacterium
AGGCTCACACTTTCCTTCAACATCTGAACAAAAATTTCCGGAGGGTTCAATCCAAGATAAACAGCAGTTGCCAAAAGCATAAACTGCGAAACTGATTCCCATGGGCTTATTTTTTCAACATTTGAATCGTCGAATCCTACAGCGGGTACAAAAAGCACCTTGAAAATATTTTTACCAAAAGACCAGATTATCATGGTAAGCAACAATAGAACAGCAATTAACAATACAATCTGGCCAACATCAAACAATGATTTAAAAATCAGGAATTCGCTGACAAAAAGTCCTGATGGAGGCATAGCTGTAGTGCTAATAAAACCTAGTAACAAAACGATTGCCCCGGTTGGGTTATATTTGAAATAATTACCAACATGGTAGATGCTTTTGTTCTGAAAAACCCTGTAAAGCTGGTTAAACTGAAAGAAAAGGCTTGATTTTACAAAAGCGTGAAGGATAATGTGAAGGATGGCAGCGTAATATCCAATTCCTCCCGCGGCAATCCCAAGCATTACGATACCCATGTGCTCGATACCGGAATAAGCCAGCATACGTTTGATGTTCTTCACTTTCATCATATAAACTGTGGCAACAAATAACGAAAGGAAGGCTGCTGAACCAACCACCAATTGCGCCCAATGCAATAACGGTGTATTGGCTACCACAACATAAAAGCGGAAAATACCTACAAACCCTAAGTTCATCAGCACGCTTGCCAACAAAGCACCGGAAGGTGCAGGGGCTGTATCTTTTGCATCAATACCGGCAGTGAACATGGGAACCAATCCAAGTTTGGCAGTAAAGCCTGTAAAAATGAACAAAAAAGCCATCCGTAACCAAATCGGATTCAACTGGTCACTTTTTTCCAGCAGGTTTTTAAACGAAAGATCATCAGATCCGGCATGTTGCAACGAAAGGCTCAAAAATAAAATCCCGATAAAAATAAAGGTAATGCTTATGGCGCAGATAAAAACATATTTCCAGGTTCCTTCGAGGGCAAGTTTGTTGCGGTGGTGGTAAATCAGGGCCGAAGCAGCCAAGGTTGTAATTTCGGTAAAAATCCAGGTAACTGCAATATGGTTTGAAAGATAACCTGCACTAATCGCCATTAGCAGCAACACAAACGACGACAAGTAGATAGCCCTGGTTTGAGGGTTTTCCTTATGGTTTTCGATATAAATATAACTGTGGATTGCAGCCGGAATAGAAACAATATTCAACGTGATAAGTAACAGAATCCCCAAAGAATCGTAACTAAAATAAACCAACTCAGTAATTCCATTGTGCATACAGGCATGAACTGTGAAAAGAGTTTGCAACCCCAGAAAAACCCCAACCAATGAATATTCAGCCAATTTATTCCGGCTGAAAAACAATGTTAAAGCAATTAAAACTGCACATATAAGATAAATCCCAATCATCGTATTCCTGTTTTTCGCGATTAATAATCCTTTAAATTACTTAATTGATCTACATCTACATCCTTAAAAACATCGCCGATTTTATTCAGGAAAATGCCTAATATCAGTACACTGGCAAAAATATCAAGCATAATCCCAAGGTTAACCAGCATAGGCATTTCATTTCCAATAGCGAGGGAAAGCACAAAAACACCATTTTCAATTACCATATATCCCATTACATGCGTTATGATTTTGCGTCGTGTGGCAATTAGGTAAAGTCCAAAAAACAAAGTAGAAAGTGCAACCACAAAGAAGATTTTATCAAGTTTATCATCCTTTATTGTATTGGAAATCAATATAGTGATAACAACAATAAAAGTGGTAATTACCAGAGAAACAAAATTGGGCAGAAAAGGCTCAGCTTCGCGGGTAATGTTGTTGCGTTTGAGCAAATATCCCAAAAATATTGGAACCGCCAGCGACTTAAACACAATGGTTTCCAATAGGATAAGCACCAGGTTAAGTGTGTTGATTTCGCTTAGCTGAATGAAAACAACAAAAAATAAAAGTACACCTTGTAAAGCAAGAACTTTGATATAGGTCATGAGCCGGTTGGCGATGGCCATATAAAATAGGGTGATTATAAAGGTAATCAACAGAACATGTATCATAGTATCTGACTATTTCGTAACATTTTACATGAATTTTTGTAAAATCAGCAGTACGCCGAAAAAAATCAACAAACTTACCGATGTGAGTACCACAATAAACTGCGGGTTGTGGCTCATCCTGAACCTTGCCATAAATGATTCAATTAAACCAATTGCAACAGCCAAAACAAACTGGATTGCAAAAAATGCAGGTATCGCATACTGATAAGGGATGACTCCTATAAAAAGGTTAACGATTAAAGCTCCATAGATGGCAAATTTTAAAAATCCTGCCGAGAGTATCAAACCAAGATCGAAACCGCTGTTATCCAGTATCATAACTTCATGGATCATGGTGAGTTCAAGGTGAGTTTTAGGATCATCAATCGGCATGCGGCTGCTCTCTATCATTGCAATCATAAGGATTACAAAAGTTGCCAAAGCGGCCAAAGCATAGCTTATTTGAGAGCCAATATGGAGGGCAGCGAATATTTCCTGAAAGGATGTATGCCCTGATAACAAAGCAAGTGAACCCATAAGAATAAAAAATGCTGGTTCGGCAAACATCGAATACAAGGCTTCGCGACTGGCACCCATCCCTTCGAAACTGCTACCCGTATCCATGGCGGCAATAATGCTGAAAAATTTCCCTAATGCCAGGATATAAGCGAAAAAAATGAAATCACCATTAAAACTTAAAACACCGCTCGATTGCCCAAAAGGCACAACCAACATAGCCATTATGACAGAAGCAAAATAAATTGTTGGAGCAATCTGAAAAATAAAACTCGTGGTTTCGCTATACACAACACCCTTACGGAACAAACGCATAACATCATAAATGGGCTGTAAAATTCCGGGGCCTTTTCGTCCGGAAGCCACACTCTTTACACGGATAATAATCCCTGTAAAAAAAATGGCAGCTGTTACAATCAATAATACACTCAACATGTTACAACAATTTTAAAAATCTGATGAATGAATTCAGGCTTTGGTAAATCACGGGAATACTAATCACGGCAAGGATAAAAAGAACCCCATACAAGATATAGAACTGCAGTTTGCCATTGTTCAAAAATACAAACCGTCCCATAAATGATTTATTGTATTTCAATGGACTGTCTATCAGCCATTTTTCAATTTTATCATACGGTGATGTATGGTATTTTACTTTGGGGGGAAACACTCCATGAATTTCATCTTCGTGTTTTCCAATTGACAGAAAAGGAGCAAACAATTTTGAATATGTCCGAACAAACGAACCTGCTGTGTATTGCTGCTTTGTGTTTGGTGAAACATAACCGCAACCCCAGGTTGGGCCAAATGAACCTGAGCGATGTTTTAATGCATATTTCCTGAAAAGCAATAAGCCAATTATAAGCACCACAGTTGACCAGACCGCCAGATTTATTGGTTGTAAAACACTGAACACTTCAATTTGAGTAGGATTTGTTTGAAGGATGGTTGCTGTAAATAAGCCGACCGGTTTAGATAAAACCTCTATAAAGGCCAGAGGGAAAAGGCCAATTAGAATAATCATACCTGCAATTATATAGAGCGGAATAAGTTGCAAAAATGGGACTTCTTTGCATGAAGAAGGCAAATCACTCCGTGGCGATCCAAGAAAAACCACGCCAAAAGCTTTGGTAAAACACAACATCGCCAAGCCTCCAATTAAAGCAAGTCCAGCAGTTGTAGTAACTGCGGCCAATAGTGAGACCAAAGAAGCATCGGATAACCAATTGTAAAGTCCGGTAAAAATTATAAATTCGGAAATAAACCCATTGAATGGTGGAATACCACAAATGGCAATGGCGGCCATAAGAAAAAGGACAGTCGTTTGGGGCATTTTTTTGATCAATCCGCCAAGTTTTTCTATTTCAAGGGTGTGCGTTGCCTGATAAATATTACCTGCGGTGTAAAAAAGCAAGGATTTAAAAAGCGAATGGTTTAGGGTGTGAAGCAATGCTCCGGCAAAGCCAAAAGCCGCAAGGATTTGGTTTCCAGAACCAATTCCAATACATCCAATTCCAATTCCTATTCCAATAATCCCAATATTTTCGATGCTGTGGTAGGCTAACAATTTCTTTAAATTATGCTGAATAATAGCAAGCATAACACCGTACAAGCCAGAAATTAGCGAAATAACCAGTATTATGTAACCGATTGTCGTTAAATCAGTTTTAACCACAAGCAACATCCTTAGTATTCCAAATATCCCAATTTTAATGATTACCCCCGACATCATGCCTGAAATGTGCGACGGTGCTGCAGGATGGGCATAAGGCAACCATGTATGGAAAGGGACAAATCCGGCTTTTATGCCAAAGGCGATAAAAAAACTGAGAAACAGCAATAAAGAAACGGGTTCAGGAACTGAACTTGAAAATGAAGAAATTGCCTGAAAATCATAACTATCTGTTCTGGATGCAACCCAAATAAAACCGATCATCAGAAAAATAAGGGAAAAATGGGCTTGGATAAGGTAATTAATACCGGCCTTTATTGTGGAAATGTGCTCGTGTTCAAAAATAATCAGCAGAAAAGATGTTAAAGCCAGTATTTCCCAAACAATCAGGAAGACAAAACTATTCTGTATGACACAAATGGCCAGGATGGCTGCGTGTTGAAAAACAAATACAATTCCATGTAAGCTAAGATTTTGGCTTTGGTTCCTGTAAACTTTCATATAAAACAGCCCATAAAATCCGCCTGTCAAAAACACAAGATTGATAATGAGCATAAACCAGCCCGACAAAGCATCTATCCTTATTGGGATTGGGCCTGTAACAAAACTTCCGGGAAGTATAAAACTCATTTCATCCCCAATAAGGCTTTGCCATGCGAAATAGCTTGAAATCAATACATTAAAAAGCACTAACAAAAAAGCCAATATCCCTTTCCAATTCACTTTCAGGAAGGGAATCAGAAGCATTCCTGCAAAAGGTATAAGGATAAATGCCCAAATAAAACTCATGCTACTACATTGAAAAGAGTGAGGATAAACATGGCAAGTATAAAAATAATGCCATATAACACATACGATTGTATCCGCCCATTTTGGATAAAACTAAAGTAATTGGCCGAATAAATCAGGCGCTGTGTGATTGGATCAATAAGGTTGTGCTCAATGAAATCAAGGTAATGCGAAACATACGACCGTTTTTCGGGAAAGATTTCACCCGGCTTAAGTTCTTCATAATGCTTGTTTTCGATTAACAGAAAGTTGATGATTTTCCCCAAAGGTTTTGAAAACGACTTGGCTGTGTATTGCTGTCTGCTATTAGGTGCAACATACCCGCATCCCCAGGTTGCATCAATACGTTGTATTTTATTATTGAGCACTTTAGTCCTTACAACCAAAATTAAGGCAACAATTGCTAAAAACAAAAACGAATAGAAACTTATCCCTGAAACAGTCCCTCCAATTCCAGCCATAATTGATTGGTTATTAGACAACGGCGACAATACACCTGTAATATTTTCAATAATTTGCAAATAGAACGTTGGCATTATTGACACGCTAAGCATAACAGCTATAATGACAAATTGTGGTACAAGCATCAGGTTTGAAACTTCGTGAGGCTTGTGCTCAAGTTTTGTACGAGGCTGACCCAAGAAAATTGTCCCAAAAGTTTTAGTAAAGGTTAACACCGACAAACCACCAATTACGCTTAAACCGGCAAGGGAAAGAACGAAAAGTAGTATTTGACTTAGATTATTTGAATTTATACCTTCCAGAAGCCCCATGTAAATCACAAATTCAGACACAAACCCGTTGAAAGGAGGAAGTCCGCCAATAGCAATAGCCCCAACAAGAAAAAAAGCAGCCGTTTTTGGCATTGATTTTATCAGTCCGCCTAATTGCTCCATATCGCGTGTATGGCATTGCTGGTAAACCGAACCCGCCGAAAAGAAAAGCAGCGATTTGAACAATGAATGGTTCAACACATGAAGCAAAGCACCGCCAAAACCTAAAAAGCACATAACTGTTGAGGAATTTCCAATCCCAATAAGTCCTATACCAATGCCGATTCCAATTATACCAATATTTTCGATGGTGCAATAAGCAAGCATTTTTTTGAAATCGCGGTGAACAGTTGCGTTCAGGATTCCGTAAATGCCGGTCAGCACCGAAAGCGACAAAACAATTTCGCCAAGCAGAACAAAATCGGAGTCCAAAAAGGTGATGATTCTGAATATTCCATAAATGCCCATTTTTACAATCACTCCTGACATTACACCCGAAATATGTGATGGTGCAGCCGGGTGGGCATGTGGCAACCAACTATGCAGCGGAATGAAACCAGCTTTTAAACCAAATCCAATGAAAAATACCAGAAACAGCCAAATGTTGTTATTTGATTGAAAAAAGCTTCGGATAGCATCAAAACCAAAAGAACCACTTGTGCTGTAAACCCAAATAAAACCAACGGTTAGGAAAACCACACTTATATGCATCTGAACTAAGTAGTTGATTCCCGCTTTCAGTGTTTGCGGATTGTGATGATCGAAAATAACCAGCAACATTGAGGTAAGCGACATCATTTCCCAGGCCAGAAGGAATGCAAATCCGTTTTGCAGCATACAAACCCAAACCATCGAAAGGTGGAACAAGATAAAAAGCGTCCAGTGCAATGTAAGTTTTGGTGGTGGATTGTGATAGGCCTTCAAATAGCCAATCCCATAAAACACCCCGGAAACTGAAATAAAATTAATGATCAGTATGAACCAGGCTGAAAGTGCATCAATATGAATTGAAATATTGCCAAGGAAACTCCCTGCAAAAACCGAAAAATCAACTATTTGGCCGTTTAAAGCCGGAAAAGCGATAACCGAAGTTAGCACTGCATTAATGAGGACTGCAAAACTGGCAGTGTATGCTTTATAATTGGAAGTGATAAAAAACAGCACAAGGATAGCAAGCAATGTAACTAACCCACTCGCAT
>CAIRHD010000511.1 GCA_903878265.1 uncultured Bacteroidales bacterium
AAGGCCATGTTTCTCGAAAAAGTGTATGATTATGAGAAAAACCCTAAACAATGGAGCTTTGCAGGAGAAAAACCATGTATCATAGATTTTTATGCCGATTGGTGCCGTCCATGCAAGATGGTTGCCCCCATCATGGTTGAGTTTGCCGAAAAATACAAAGGTCAGATAACAATTTATAAGGTAAATACAGATCAGGAGCGCGAATTGGCGCAATTTTTCAGTATCCGCAGCATACCCACCTTGTTTTTCTGTCCTTCAACCGGCGACCCTCAACTCACGCAAGGGGCTTTATCAAAAGACGAGTATGAAAAACTGATCAATGGAGTTCTGCTAAAAAAATAATTTCCTAAAATTTTAAAAAAACAAACAAAAACAAGAATGGAACATTTAACAAAACAAGCCTTTTTAGAAAAGGTATTCAATTACGAACAAAACCAAGAATGGAAATTTGAAGGCAACCTGCCATGCTTGATCGATTTTTATGCTGATTGGTGCGGCCCATGTAAAATGGTAGCGCCAATCCTGGAAGAATTATCGAAAGAATTTGATGGAAAAATCAATATCTATAAGGTAAACACCGAAGTAGAACAAGAACTGGCATCGGCATTCGGGATCCAGAGCATCCCTTCGCTTTTATTCTGCCCGAAAGAAGGGAAACCTCAAATGGCAATGGGAGCATTACCAAAACAAGCAATGACAGATGCCATAAACGAAGTGCTGCTTGCATCAAACTAATAATCGAATTGAGGCTTTTTTAAAAGGGCATCCACTCAGGGTGCCCTTTTGCTTTTTGTTACCTTTGTTGCAAATTAAACCAATGCAACCCATCTTGCTTTCCACTGCCTATTTCCCTCCAATAACCTGGATAGCTACAGCTTTAAAATTTGATGAGGTTTTTGTCGAAATCCACGAAACGTATCCAAAGCAAACCTACCGCAACCGATGTAATATTGCCACTTCATCGGGTATATTAAACCTGACTATACCCGTAAACCGCGTAAACGGCAACCATACGAAAACAAATGAAATTTGCATTGATTATTCGCAAAACTGGCAAATACTGCACTGGCGGACAATTGTAACGGCATATAGCAAATCCCCGTATTTTTTATTTTACCGTGATTTTTTCGAACCGCTTTATTTTAATGAATATAAGTTCCTTCTCGAATTTAATTCCAAAATATTATCTACCGTATTGAAAGCTATACAAATCAATAATTTACAAATAAATTATACAGATCAATTTTTAACAGGGTCAGATTTTTTAGACCTCCGGAACGAATTTCATCCAAAAGCAAAAAACAGCGACTTGGTTGCGTTTGAACTTCCCCGCTATATTCAAACTTTTGAAGAAAACCATGGTTTTATTCCAAATCTAAGCATTATAGACTTGCTTTTTAATATTGGACCTCAAGCACTTCCTTATCTAAAAAAAGTTTGCTCTTGTGCAAATTTTCATAATTTGGTCAAATAGTGAAGGTTGAAAAAGAGAAGAGAAAGGAGATATCTTGAAACATCAATCTTCTATTCTCTAATTTCCACGATTTATTTTCAATTCTTCAATTTTCTAATTTCAAATTTTCAACTTCCTCCCTCCTACCCAAAATATCTTTGCAAAACTTCTGGAATTGGTTATCAATGATTGGTAGGATATTCGATTCTGATGTGATAAATGCTGAGTAATTTCTTTTTGATAATTTTCTTTATGGTCGAAATATCTTTAAGGGTGAGCGGTGAATTTCTGAACTGCCTGTTTTCCATCTGATTATCAATAATTTTTTCGACTAAATCGCTGATATCCCTTTCGCTTGGTGTCTTCAGCGACCGTGAAGCGGCTTCGATTGAATCGGCCATCATCAATATCGAGGTTTCTTTTGAATGCGGAATTGGGCCACGGTAGCGGAAAGGCGTTTCGTCAAAAGGTACATCGCCAGCTTCTTGCTTGAATTTATTATAAAAATAACCCGTAAACCTGTTTCCATGATGTGTTCGTATAAAATCAATAATCGCCTCCGGCAATTTGCTTAAACGAGCTTTCTCAATCCCTCTGATTACATGTCCGGTAATGATGTTTGCACTTTCTTCGTAAGAAAGTTCATCGTGTGGGTTTATTCCACCCGATTGATTTTCAATATAATACATTGGCATATCCATTTTACCAATATCGTGGTAGAGTGCGCCGGTGCGTGCCAGCAAAGAATTGGCACCAATGGCACGGGCCGATTCTTCAGCTATATTCGACACAATTAATGAATGTTGAAAAGTTCCCGGCGACTTAAGAGCCAGTTCGCGCAGCAGTTTGGAATTGGTATCAGACAATTCGATCAAAGAAACATCGGTAATCATCCCAAAAATTTTCTCGAACAAATAAATCAGGGGATAAGAAAACAAAGTAAGCATGGCACTAATCCCGAACATCAGAAAATTCATCCTGCCAAGTTGCTCTATCGACCCTTCCTGCATCAAAGTCATTCCAATATAAATTACAGAATACGAAATCAAAATCATGAGGGAAGTAAAGAAAAACTGCGAACGATGATGTAGATGTACAACGCTTATAATGGTGATAATACCCGTAATTAGCTGGATAAAAAGGAATTGAAAACTATTGGGGACCAAAAATCCAAGAATAATTACGGTGATGATATGAACAAACAAAGCGAGGCGTGTATCATAAAATGTCCGAACTATTATAGGAACAAGACATATTGGCACAGCCATTATATACGAAACCTGAATGTTCATAACCAAAGTTGTTACGGATACCATTATCGTAATCAGCAAAAGCAATAGGACAATGTTGCGATTTTCCCTATAAATATCGTGGCGGAATGTGTACATAAAAAGCCCAAACACCAACAATGCCATCGAAAGCAATATCAAGCGGCCAAGTAAAATCATTTTAAAATTATATCCAGAGCCAGATTTTGATTCAAATTCGAGCCTTAGCGATTCCAATTGCTGGAATTTTGCTTCGTTTACAAGCTCGCCTTTTGCAATAACACGTTCCCCTTTTTGCACCATTCCGCGTGTGGTTGATATATTATTGAGCGACTGATCCCTTTGTACATTGGTTAATCCTTCGTCAAACATCAGGTTATGCGTGAGGGTCGCCTGCAATAATGGCAGTATCAATTTACCATCGAAACCTTGCACTGTAGCCAAATTCATCAAGAGATACTCGTTTGCTTTGTTAATTGTCAACAAACTATTGACAGGAACAATTTTGGCGATATTATCTTTTAAAACAGCTATCTGGAAATCAGGTACTTTTTTTTCCAAATCAGGAATCATTTCAATTACCCCTTTTTGGTATATGCTGTCGAGAAGTGAAAACCCTGTTTTGATAATCAATTCTTTCACCTCAGCTGTAGCAAGATTTAGCGAAGAACGATCCAGACGGGCCAAAAAATCGCTTTTGGAGTACTCGTTTTTCTCCTGATCATACCTGAAAAATAAGTACGCTTCTGCAAGTGCTACTTTGCGCTCATTCTTCAATTCGGATTGCTGCTTGAGGACTGCAAAATCAAAAGGCGCAATCAAGTCTTCGTGCTGCCAAGGTTTCCCGCGTTGAAATTCGTATTTGAACCTTCCTTCACGAGGAAATAAAGCCAACAAAATGACCAATGTTGCAAGAAACAGTACTATTTTGTTAATCTGGTAATAGTTGCGCCACTGCCTTTTGGTGATAATTAATTTCATTGGGATAGAATAGAGAACATGAATTTATGGATTTTATATCCATCGGCAATTATCTATTTTAAAGCCAAAAGGATTACATCAGATTTGGAATAATTCCATTAAAGTTGAATTATTTGATGCTTTTTTTCAAAGATTTAATTTTCTCATTGACAATTGAGTCTATTTTTGACGAAGTTTTATTCACCAAAGAATCAAATTCGTTTATTTTATTGCCTTTTAAATCAATTAACGAATCCAGTGCCTTTACTTTATCCAGTTCACTATTTACTAAGGAATCCAGATGTTCGGCTTTGGCATTCAAATCGTTAAGTTTTCCTTCAACTTTTTTGCTCAAATCATTGCATGAAGAGAATGAAGCAATAAGTGTCAGCAGTAGAATTGTTTTGCAAGATTTTTTCATAATAGTAACGTATTAAACAAATTTATTTTATCAAAGCTTTTTTCAATACCGTTCATTGATCATCAAGTTTACAAACCTGGCAATATCGGTATCGCCAGAAAATACTTTGTCGAGTTGCAGCATCATGTGGTATTTTGATTCGGGCATATTGCTTTCGGCCAATTTTTCGAGTATGATGCTCATGGCTATCCTGCCTTCAAGCACAACTTTATTGGGTATGCCTTCGTTGAAAAAGCCCTTGCCAATTAGCAAGCCAAGGGTGCGGTTGCGACTAAGGTCGTTGAGGGCTGTTAACCCAAAATCGCCAATGCCGCAATAATGGAACATGGTATCTTCGTGCCCACCAAAATGCAGCAGGATGTTGCGCATTTCGCTAAAAGCCCTGGTAAACATCATAAACCGGAGATTAGGCGAATTGAAATGTGCATCAACAATCCCGATAAGGATGGCATAAATATTTTTCAGTATACTAAGTATTTCTACACCAAGTAAATCAGTCGAAATATCCACAAATAAATTGGTGTCATCAAACAGGGGTTCCAATTGCTTGCAAAGCTTCATATCAGTCGAAGCCAGCGTGAAAGAAGTGGGGCTGTTGTTGATGATTTCGCGGGCGAAGGAAGGTCCTTTCATGGCACAAACCGGATTGGAAAGATGTTCGGCAAGGCAATGCGAAATAATCTGTTTATGGCAGCCAAAGCCTTTGGCAAGATTGATCAAAATTGCATCTTCTGAAAGCAACAGCCTGATTTCCTGTATATATTTGACCACAGCAGCCGAAGGTAAAGCAATAAAAACCAAGTTGGCATCTTTCAGTACATTCTGATTGGTAGTTGCTTTCAGTGCTTGTGCAAGCCTTATATTTGGAAAATACTTCTGGTTGATGTGCGATTCGGTAATTGAATGCACAACATCCTTTTCTATCGACAGTAAACTAACATTCAAATCGTTGCGTACAGCAAGCGAATTGCCTAATGCAGTGCCTATTGCACCTGCGCCGAGGAAAACTATATTTTGCATTACTTCCATATTTATTTATTTCTTGATCAAACGCTTCATATTTTCTGTCAGTTCACCAAAGTTAAGCCATTTGTCCCATCCACCGCGTATCCTATCAAGTTCAACAGCTTCGTAAAAATTGAAAACATGAAGGATAAATGGGTACAAAACGATCAATATCGATTTTGTTGCCAGGCGAGGTATAGTATTCAATGGGTTGATCAGCAAAGAAATGCCATAAAGAAAGGCTCCAACCATAAGCAACAGCGCAATGCGTTTCAACTCATAAGGGATTGGATAAACTTTTTGTGCGAAATAGAGTGTAAGTGCGAAAAAAACCATCATCGACAGCATTTTAGAAAGTGCGGCGCCTTGGTTGCCAATCAAACGGATGAGTATATTGTTGAGGATCAGGTTCAATGCCCAGGTTACAACCACTGTTACTGCAATAACTTTTGTTTTCTTCGAAACACTCAAACCGGTTGTGGCAACATCCTTCATCATACCAAAAACAATAGAATAAATTATAAAAGGAAAAATATACCATGCATCAAAATACTCGATCCGTTTGGCAAAAAGCTTGGTGATTTCCATGCCAAAAACCATCATCCCCAAACCGAAAATCATGGTTCCAAAGGTATAATAAGTCAAAAGTTTAGCATAAAAACGCTTGTTGTCAGGCGCATTCATCATACGGTATATCATAGGCTGAATGGCGAAATTTACCGATGTGATCAAAAAAACATTCAAAGTGTTTGCAAGCTTGAACCCATAAGAATACAAACCAACATCAGCCATATTCCCCAGAGCTTTGAGCGAATACCTATCGTTAACATTAAGCATCACCAAAGCAACACCCGACATAAACAAAGGCAGGCAATAGGCCAACATTTTACGCAACAATTCGGTTTCGAAACGAAAAACCATGTTTTTCAGCGTAAAGCGCAACAATACCGATGCAAATGCAATACTGCCAACAATTTGTCCGTAATAAATCCCTTCGATGCCAGCATGTCGGTACCAAACGAAATAAACTGTAACCGTAAGACTAAAAACAAGTTGCACTGTATTGGCCAATGTAAAAAGCCAGGGTTTTTCCTGCAAGCGCAACAAAGTGTTTGGCATTACCAAAACCAATTGGAGCAGCGACGAAATCAACATTAACCTGATTAAGTTGCTATAGTCGGGCGAATTGAGCAGCAAGTGGGAAACACTTTCAAGAAAAGGCAATGAACCAAAGTAAGCAGCAATCACGACTCCGATTTGAAAAAGTGTAACTGTAAAAAACAATGATTCTTTTTTGCCTTCGGAGCCTTTGTCCCAATACCATCGAAAAAATGCAGAATAAAGCGATAACCCGAAAAATGACATCACAACTGCTGCACTAACTTCGAGCAAGCCTAAAACCCCAAATTCTGCAACCGAAAAATTCTTGGTATAGAGTGGAATAAGCACAAAGCCAGCCAATTTGGTTGACAAAGTGCCGAGTCCGTAAATTGCGGATTGGCGGAAGAGCTTACGAAGTTCAGCTAACATGCTTGCCTGTTTAAAAGTGGGTAAAGGTAATGAGAAATGTGATAATATGATAATGCGATGCGCTGAACGAAGTCGAAGTGGGGTAATTTGCTAATGCAGTAATTTGTTAATGCGATGATAAACCCTTCAAGTGGTTTTTTCTACACTTGAAGCGGTGTACTTTGAAAAAAGAATGTGGAAATTTGAAAATGAGAAAATGAGAGAATTTCGAAATGGAACAGTTAGTCCGCTACTTTAATTTTGATTTCGATATTGAAATGTAAATTAAAATTTCATATCGTTGAATAACAAGGTTTTGTCTGTCATTGTAAAATTGAGGCTTAGTAATAATTCTGGTTATTTGGACTCGTAAAAGGAATCCTAATTCCAAGTTTTGAAATGCTTTCGTAAAACGAGTATAAAGCCAATTAAAACAAAAGTTTTGGCAACTCTTTCCCAATATAATTTTCTCGAAATTAAACATGGCAGTTAGAGAAATTATAGTAATTTTATAGGTTCATTGATAAAAAGAATATTACATTACCCAAACACGAAAAATCTACAAAATGCAAACATATATACGCTCATTTTCAACTTATTGCCTATTTCAAAAAAGTAAATTTCCACGGATTGTGCAATACGGTTTGATAGCCTTAATTATAGGTTTGGTTTCGCAAAAAGCGAGTTTTGCCGAAGGGACCAAGCAATTGGAACCTTCGCAGAACCCAAAACTAAGCAAACAGTATTGCAAACTTTACTTTAACAACGATGCCCAGAGGATTGATTTTGCCAATGTAGGATGCCTCGAGGTGGAACGACTTAATATTTATATTAGCGACCCATTAACCGAGAAAATTTATATTGGTATTGGCAATTTTCACGAGTATGGCGATACATTGATTCCAGCGCTTGGTACATTCAAATTTGCAGTTCGTGATCCTGATCAATTGGAAGTGCCGGGCTTTACTTTAACCACTGTACCAACAACAGGAACAGGCTTTATATCCAGTTATCCTCAGGCAATTGCCGGGCCTAATATCAGCGGTAGCCTACCAACCGGATATACACCTTTGATCTTAACCCCGACAAAAGTTGGAAATTATTATATTGAATTTATGAGGGACGGGGGCTTTTCGGCAACTAATGGGTATGATTTACGATTCCTTGATGTTACTGTAGCTCAAGGCACTGCGCCGGTTGATGGTGGCAGGTTATGGAGCAAAGCATGGCAGTTAAGTTCGGGATCTGTTAGTACTTCAGGCGGCAACGGGAGAATGTCGTATGCTAATTTTTACATCTATTCAACTGATTCAATTGTTACAAAACTTGATTGCAATGGTTTTGCAGGAGGCGCTTTTGTTATTTATTGTAACCCTACCGGTACAAGCAATACAGGGATTTGGACAGATGACAGGAAATCAATTGAGACCTCATCAGGAACCCAGGCTGTAACGTTGGCTCAGTATAAACTTTTCTTAAACGATCCAACAATTTTTGCCACCGGGCAATTTGGCGAAATTTGCAACACAGCACAGCAAGCAAATTGCGATGGTTCTATTGACATTAAAATTAAAGTAAACAAACCTGGGAAAATTGAGATTAAGATTGATATAGAGCCGCTTGGTCCTGGTAATGAAGATGTCTCGCTTACCCAAGATGTCGTTGGCAGTAGCAATTGCTCTTTAGAGGAAATAATCCATTGGAATGGAAACAATGGATTGGGAATACCCGTATTGGGAGGTGTCGGAGTATCCATGGTAACCAATTATCTGAATGGCCTTACTAATTTACCCTTGGGAGATATTGAGGATTCACCGCAAGGGATTAAAGTTGATTTGGTTAGGCCACCAAGTCCAACAGGAAATTCGAAATTAGGGATTTATTGGGATGATAGCAATGTTAGTTGTACTTCCTTTGGAGGTTCAAAAGTAGGGACTGTTAACGATGTTACCGGTTGCATTTACACAGGAACACCTACGCCTTCAGGTTGTCACCAATGGCTATCAGGCACTGCCTGGTGTACAGGCGACCAATTTGGCGATACCCGGACTATCAATTCGTGGTGGTATTATTTGACAACAGCTAACAATACTTTAGATTTAGACTTTATCCGTACTCCTGAAACACCAACTATAGCACCAACAGGTCCAGCGGCAGTTTGCCAAGGGCAACAAGGGGTAGTTTTTTCAATCCCAATAGCGCAATCGCCATCAGCTACTTCTTTTGTTTGGATACTACCAACCGGAGCAACAATAGCATCCGGCAACGTTACAAATTCTATAACGGTTAATTTTAGCCCAACCATAATACCGGGCAACTACGATATAAAAGTTTACGGTGTTAACGGAAGTTGTGGCGATGGACAGCCATCACCTGCTCTAACAATCGCGGTAAGCAACAATGTTTTACCAACTATAAACGGACCACAAAGTGTTTGTAATAAAACCACCAATAATATATATTCCTGTATTACTCCAGTAACCAATTGGGGTTGGAACCTACCAACTGGTGGTGGTACAATAACAAGTGGTGCCGCAACAAGTACTATAACTGTTGACTGGACTTCTGCCGGAAGCCACACAATTGAATTAACCTCGACCGATCCTGTTTGTGGGGTAAGGTCAACAAACCATCAGGTAACGGTAAATCCATTGCCAAATGTAAATTTCAGTTATTCGAATAACTGTGCAGGGGAAACTGTACTGTTTACAAACCTTGCAAGCATTACATCAGGGTTTATCAACCAATGGAACTGGGAGTTTGGGGATGCAAATTCGCAATTGGTTGTTTACCCTGCAAATCCAGATGTCAGCCATATTTATACAATAGGATCTATGTACAATGTTGTACTGACAGCAACTTCAAATGAAACATGTTCGCATGATACCACCATTTCAGTCCCAGTCATTGTTCCACCAACTGCAAATGCAGGGCCAACTACAGCCACTATTTGTGCATCAGGCACATACACGCCTATTTCGGCTACCACAACCAACAGCCAATCTTTGGTTTGGCGGAGTTCGGGGACAGGTTCTTTTAATGATACAACGACTTTGCAACCCATTTATATACCATCTGCTGCCGATACTGCTGCACGAACGGTTACGTTAACCCTAATCGCAAAAGGCAACGGTGCTTGTGACCCTGTTTCGGATATTATAATACTGAACATTAATCCACTTCCTTCGGCTTTTGCCGGATTAAACGGTTCCACATGTCAAGGTATAAATTATGCAATTCTTGGGGCAAGTGCAACAAATTACACTACTGTTAGTTGGATCGAAAATGGGCCAGGAACCCTTATAAATGCTAATACCCTTAACCCGACATATGTTCCTGCTGTTGGTGAAAATGGCAGTGTTACACTTAGACTCACCGTTCATGGATCAAATACATGCAGTGCCGATACAGCTTTTTCAACAAAAGTATTATTAGTCAATCAGTTGCCTGATGTAAACGCTGGATTGGATGCAACCATTTGTGCTGCAAATACAGCAACGCTCAATGGTACACAAAGCAACAGTTCACCATGGGTTTGGTCAAAACCCCTGAGTAGCGACGGGACTTTTAACAATGTCAATTCCTTGAATGCGATATTTTCGCCCGGCCCGAATGATATTGCAACAGGAGGTGTAACCTTGACCCTTACCGGAAATGGAACCGGAGCTTGCCTTGGACTTTTTGATAACGACCAAATGACTTTGGCAATTGATCCATTGCCAATAGCAAATGCTGGCAGCTCGGGTGGCAGTGATGCTTTTTGTGTATTAAATGCCATTCCGGTGGCAGGGGCTGCAGCCTCGCAATATTCAAGTTTACAATGGACAGCAGGTGATGGCAATTTCAACAGCAACAGTATTTTGGCACCAACATACATGCCAGGAAATTTGGATTTTAATGCTGGAACGGTAACATTGACATTACATGCGCAGGGAAGATTGACCTGTGCCAGCCAAATAGCAATTTCGAGTCGGGTTTTCAGCGTAACACCTTATCCTTTGGTTAATGCTGGCCCTGATGAT
>CAIRHD010000512.1 GCA_903878265.1 uncultured Bacteroidales bacterium
CCCGACATCCTTTTTCTTCAGGAATGTGATGTAAAGTCGAACCGCACTGCGTATATCGATGAGCTTCAATATATTCTGGATCATACGTATTTTAATTATGCAGCTTATGTTTCGGAATGGAAGTCGGAATTTATCCCAAGCGATGGGCTTGGCCGCATGGATATGGGTCTTGTAATACTTTCGCCATGGCCCATAACCGATGCCAAACGCATCAACCTTGCCACCCGTGGCGACCAAGCGGGCATTGTAAATTATTTTTATCTGCACTCTTGTATCATTTCAGCAAGGGTAAAAATCCCGGGTTTCAAGGAAATCCCTTTGCTGAACATCCATGCATCGGCCTTTGCCACCGACGACACCAAGAAAAAACACTACGAAGAATTTAAAGCCGAATTGGACAAATTAGATGCTGCGGGCGAATATTTTGTAGCTGGCGGCGACCTGAACGAATTGCCTCCGGGAAGCGACTCCACCGATTTTTGTTACGAGGATATGTGCCCCGGCGAATCGTTCCACCAACCTGGCGACGACCCACAACACAAGCCCGGCAGCGACTATACCATTGAATCGGAATGGCTCAGGCCACTTTATTCTGATTACAAATGCGCTTTCCCACTCACTGAATTCCAACAAAACCAGGTGGCACATTTTACACACACTACCCGCCCCGAGCACATTTGGGACCGCACCCTCGATTACCTTTTTACAAACAACCGCTGGCGGAACGGTTCGGCCAAAACCCATCAGGAATTTTTTAACGAATCGGATCACGCACCAGTAAGCGCCGAGTTTGTTTTAATAAAAGAGTAAGGCCGGAAATTAGGGAAAAAGAAAATCCAATTCGGGCCAACCCTAAAACCTAACCCCCAAAACCCAACCCCTCCTTATCTCTTTCACCAATTAAAACAGAAAACAATGTTCAGAAAAATAGTCATATATATAACAATTCTCTGCTGTGTGAATACACTTTATGCACAGGACGAACCTTTGCTCAAAAAGTGGAGTTACAATACCGCTTATTTAATGCCAGCAGGAAAATGGGAAAGTGGAATCTTTCAGCCATTTAGATATAGAATCAACTCCAAAATGGAACTTCGGGCCAACGCGCTGATATTCCCGTTGATGCCAAATGCAGGCATTAAAATTGCCTGGGGGACAAAAAACAATTTTGTTATGGCAAGCGAACACAGTTTAAGTATGCCATCGCCTTTCCTAAACGTGATGAGCCGCAAGGGCATTGGTGGTTTGATCTCACCAGAATATGATTTTCCTTTTATTCTTGCGATTAGCAATTCCGTGATAGTTTCCCATAAAATCACGTCTTCGATGATTGCATCTGCCAATGCCGGGTTTGTTTTTGCTTTGCGTGGCGAAAAGCCCGATCCACAATCAACTATAGATTTGCCTTTGTTTTACCCACGCATGACTCCTTATTACGAAGGCTCATCAATAAAATCGGGTGCTACCGTCAAGGGGATTATTGGCGGCAAATGGTTTTATGAAGAAAATGTACAGGCTTTTATCGTAACCCGGACCGAGAATAATTTCTTTTTCGAAAACTCGGGTACCCTCATGTGGGCTTTGGGAAAATCATTGCGCATACGCGGCGGTTATATACTCACTTATGGGAAATATCCTTACGTTACGCCCAAATGGCAAATGTGGCCAACTTTGGATTTAGTGTTTGGAAGCAAATAGCAGTAAAAGCAAAACCCTAATAGTACTATCGGTTGCGCTCCATTTCCTCTTTCAACTTGACCAAAAGCACATCAACAAAATTTTGTAGAGGTTTTTCGGCCATCGTGGCAATAAATGGGTTCATATCCGAATCAATAATCAAATGAACCTGGCATTGTTGAGATACATTTTCGTAAATAAATGTATCAAAAATAAACCCAAAAGGAAGTTTCCCTTCACTTTTCATGCTTAATTTGGAAAATGGCGTTCTGCCCACAATGCGCAAACCTATTTTTGGCAATCCTTTTACCATAAAGGAACAGGAATCGCCAGTTGACTGCCACTCGCCAACTTCCTCGGGCAGCAGGCTATTGAAATTATCGAAATTTCCAAGGAAATTATATATTTTTTCAGCAATACAATTGATGGTTGTTTTTTTGCTTTCTATATGTTTGCTCATTTTGCCAGCCCCCAAGTTTTCGGGTTCTCGCGCCACTGCAACAACGACTGCATATCGGAATCCTTGATATAATTATGTTCCAATGCTTTGGTGATCATGTAATTGTAATTGGTAAGGGTATGCAGGCTGCAATTGGCCAATTTAAAACTTTCTTCGGCATCGCTCAACCCATAAGTAAAAATGGCTACCATCCCTTTTACGTTACAACCAGCATCGCGCAAAGCCTGAACTGCATTTAAACTGCTTTTCCCAGTTGAAATAAGGTCTTCGACCACCACCACCGATTGACCGCTTTCGGCAACTCCTTCTATTTGGTTTTCGAGGCCATGGCTTTTCTTTTCGGAGCGGATATATACAAAAGGAAGCCCCAATTCCTGAGCTACCAATGCTCCGATTGCAACAGCACCTGTGGCAACACCTGCGATCAAATCAACAGTACCATATTCTTCGTTTATCAGTTTTACGAATTCCTGACGGATATAGGTACGGATTTTGGGATAGGACAAAGTGCGGCGGTTGTCGCAATAAATGGGGGATTTAATGCCCGAAGCCCAAGTAAATGGGTTAGAATTATCGAGTTTTATTGCTTTAATTTGCAAAAGCGATTCAGCGGTAATAAGCGCTGTTTCTTCAAAATCTTTTCTCATGGGGCAAAAGTACTTAGTTTTTTTGAATGATAGGGCAGTTTTAATAGGTCAGGATATTGAAATAAGCAAAAACGATAATAAAGGAATGCATATCAATTTCACTGATGGACCTGCTCTTGTTCAGGCATTTGACCGTTTTAAACTTGATTTAAACCTTGCAAAATTAACAATAAATACAACACAAAATTTTGCCGGGGCTTGCAAAATATTCAATAGTTTGTTTACCCTCATAGTTGCAGCAGGAGGTATTGTGAGGGATAAGGATGGATCAATATTGTTAATAAAACGCTTGGGGTTCTGGGATTTGCCCAAAGGCAAACTGAACGAAAACGAATTGGTTGCCAATGCCGCATTACGCGAAGTTACTGAGGAAACAGGGCTTACCGGCCTCGAAATTATCAGGCAATTGCCATCAACTTCCCACATTTATACGGATAGAAAAGGCAGGGAAATACTAAAAGAAACATATTGGTTCGAGATGCTATGCAACGAACAGCAAACTCTTGTGCCCCAATTGGAAGAGGATATCACAGAGGTGAAATGGTTTGCTGCATCTCAACTGGATATTCCACTTCAAAACACATACGCATCAATTAGGGAATTGCTTCAAGGATATTTGCTGACTCCAACCTGAAAAGATGCTTTGTACAACCTAACTGAATAGTAGTTTGAAAACTTAACCGCGGATACGGTAAAGTAAAAATTTACCTTTGCAAAAACCCTTACCATGAAAATTGCTGTTTTCCCTGGTTCGTTCGACCCGGTAACTGTGGGCCACGAATCCATTGTGCGGCGTGCTTTGCCTTTGTTCGATAAAATTATTGTTGCCATTGGTGTAAATGCCGATAAAAGTGGGTATTTCCCAATTGAAAAGCGGCTTGAGTGGTTAAACCAAACTTTTGGTGACCAGCCCCAGGTAAGCGTTGAAAGTTATGATGGGCTTACCGTCGATTTTTGCAAAAAAATGGATGCTTCCTATATTTTGCGTGGGTTGCGGACTTCGGCCGATTTCGAATTTGAGCGAGGCGTTGCACAAGTAAACCTAAAACTCATTCCCGAAATCGAAACTGTTTTTCTGCTTACATTGCCAGAATATGTGATGGTTACATCTTCTATCGTTCGGGAAGTGTATAGGCACGGTGGCGGTATCAATCAATTTATCCCCGAACAAATTTCCATCTGAATTATTAGAATATAAAGCTAAAGGTAATCGTAAAGCCTCCGCTTACACTAGCCAACTTAGCTCAAGCTAAGGCGGTCGGCAATTCGTGTTTAATCCTTTTTAGAGTGGACTCGATATCGCGAAACCGAATTCCTAATCCCAATGCTTGACGCAAGGAATCTTAAAATAAAAACAGTACTTTTGGACTAATTATAAATCGAAGTTAGAACACAATCTCCATGGAACTAAAGCAATCATACGATTATATAATTATCGGCTCCGGTTTTGGAGGATCGGTTTCGGCGCTTAGGTTAGCCGAAAAAGGATATTCGGTGCTGGTAATCGAAAAAGGTAAGTGGTTTAACAGTTCCGATTTTGCCAAAACCAACTGGGACTTACGGAAATGGCTTTGGATTCCTGCATTAAAATGTTTTGGCATCCAGAAACTGAACTTTTTGCGCCATATCAGCGCATTAAGCGGGGTGGGCGTTGGCGGTGGTTCGTTGGTTTATGCCAATACCTTGCCCAAACCCAAATCCCCGTTCTTTAACCAAGGCTCGTGGGCTGGTCTTGCCGATTGGGAAGAAGAACTTTCCCCATTTTACGAAACTGCATGGAAAATGTTGGGCGCATCCGAAAACCCAGTGTTGGCCGAAAGCGATCGCGCCATGCTGGAATTAGCAAAGCAGTTAGGCAAATCCGGACACTTTGCGCCCACAACGGCTGCAATTTATTTCGGCGAACCGGATGTTACTGTTAAAGATCCATATTTTAACGGCAAAGGCCCCGACCGCACTGGCTGTATCCATTGTGGTGCGTGCATGACCGGTTGCCGCCACAACGCGAAAAACACATTGGATAAAAATTACCTTTATCTTGCCCAGCAACTTGGTGTTGAAATAATTGCCGAGCAGAAAGTAACTTCTGTAAAACCGTTGGGCAATAAGGGAAGCGAAGGTTACGAAATTAGCCACCGCCAATCAACAGCTTACTTTTCGGACTCCAAAACTGTTAAAGCCAATGGGGTGATATTTTCGGGCGGTGTAATGGGCACCGTGCCTTTGTTGCTGAAACTCAAAAAAACCACCATGCCGGGCCTAAGCCAACGCATTGGCGATATGATACGCACCAACAACGAAGCATTGATCTATAACACAACAACCGACAAAACGCTGGAGCTGCACAAAGGAATTGCCATAGGTTCCATTTTGCAAATTGACGAAAACAGCCACCTTGAACCTGTGCGTTATGGCGAAGGCTCGGGTTTCTGGCGTTTGACCATGTTGCCTATGGTAAGTGAACGCAACCCGTTTTTAAGGATATTAAAACTGTTGGTTTTGCCGTTTACTGCCCCGTTGACCTGGTTCAAAGTGTTTTTTGTGCGCGATTTTGGCCGGAGTAGCACCGTACTGCTTTTTATGCAGCATATTGACAGCACGTTGAAATTGCGAAAAGGAATATTCGGCATAAAAACACGGATAGAAAAAGGCAAAGCCCCTACCCCGTTTATCCCCGAAGCGCACAGGGTAGCACATATTTTTTCAAACATCATAAAAGGAAAACCTCAGATCATGGTAAACGAAGTGCTTGCCGGAATCCCTTCGACAGCACATATTTTGGGTGGTGCCTGTATGGGCAAAACCATTGATGATGGCGTAATCGACAGCAACAACAGAGTGTTTGGGTACGAAAATATGTTCGTTTTTGATGGAGCCATGATTTCTGCCAATCCGGGCGTAAACCCATCGCTATCCATTACAGCAATTACCGAAAGAGGAATAAGCAAGATTGTCAAGAAATGAGGGATGTTTGGGTAATATGTTTGTTGGGACTAGTGCCGGATGCCTTGTTCTAAGTGCCAAGTGCCGCTCCGTGCTCGGAACTCTATCGGAGTCTGCCTCTAAAAACCCGACTCCGGAAACAAAGTGCCGGGTGCCATGTGCCGCTTCGCGCACGGAGCCCGGATTATAGAACTCGGAACCCGGCACTCGGAACCTCGCACTCAGAACCCGGCTCCTGAAACCCTCAACCCCTCAATTGAGAATAATGCAAAAAAAATTACCTAATGGAAGTTCAAGTAATAGTAAAGTGCCAGAAAGATTTCTTTAATAGTCAGCAAACCAAAGATATTACATTCCGTAAAACGAAGCTGAAACTGTTGAAGCAAGAGTTGGAGAAGCGCGAAAACGACATTGCCAAAGCTTTGTTCGACGATTTCAGGAAACCGGAATTTGAATCGGCAATGTCAGAAATCGGGGTGGTTTTCGCCGAACTTTCCATGGCAATAAAAAAACTTGACTGTTGGTCAAAGCCTAAAAACGTATTGCCTGTGTTGCTGAATTTCCCTTCAACCGACAAAATTTACAGCGAGCCTTACGGTACAGTCCTGCTTATTGCTCCCTGGAATTACCCTTTCCAATTGGTTTTTTCGCCATTGATAGGTGCCGTTGCGGCTGGGAACACCGTTGTGATAAAGCCATCGGAGCTTACAACCCATACAAGTAAAATAGTGGCCGAAATTGTAGAAAAAGTTTTCGATCCTGGCCATGTGTGCGTGGTTGAAGGCGATGTTTCGGTTGCAACCGAACTTCTGCGGCAGCGTTGGGATTATATTTTCTTTACAGGAAGCATTGCCGTTGGAAAAATTGTTGCCAAAGCTGCCGCCGAACATTTGACTCCAACAACCTTGGAGCTTGGCGGCAAAAACCCCTGCATTGTTGACGAAACGGCAAACATCAATCTCGCTGCAAAGCGCATAGTTTGGGGAAAATTTATCAACTGCGGACAAACCTGCATCGCGCCTGATTATGTGCTTGTTCACGAAAGTGTGGAAAAGAGTTTTATTGACGAATGTAAAAAGGAAATCAAACGAGCTTATGGCGAAAACAGACAACAATCGCCTGATTACTGCCGCATCATAAACTCCCGGAATTTTGAAAACCTGAAACAATATTTAGCTGGCGGGAAAGTGCTTTTTGGTGGGGAAACCGCTGTCGACGACCTCTATGTTTCACCAACCCTACTCGATAACCCGGCTTTGGACAGCGCGGTAATGAAACAGGAAATATTCGGCCCCATCCTGCCAATCCTTAGGTATAAGACAGAAAATGAAATCAATACAATCGTAGAATCTTACGAGAAGCCCTTAGCTTTTTATTTTTTTTCCAGCCGCAAGGATTTTATCAAGCGGATGCTTTGCAAACATTCCTTTGGTGGAGGCACTGTTAACGATACGCTTGTCCATTTTGCCAACCACCGATTGCCTTTTGGAGGCGTGGGATATAGCGGCGTGGGTGCTTATCATGGCAGGCGGACTTTCGATATTTTTTCACACAAAAAAGGTGTTGCTACAAGGCATACTTGGCTCGATCTGCCTGTAAGGTATGCCCCGTATAAGGATAAACTGAAAACATTGAAGTTTTTCATGAAGTGGTTTGCGTAGATTTCGATTAATATTGAATCGAAAAAAACCTTTCCTACACAAAACCATGCCTGATAATCCAATTCTACCGGGAGACTTCCTTTTGATAAAACCATTTTCCTATTTCTTCTCTCTGACACTTCAGTAATGGCTGCTGGCGGTGCTGCAATTGCATCTGTAACTGCTGTAATGGCAGTTGGCGGTGCTGCAAATACATCTGTAACTGCTGCAATGGCAGTTGGCAGTGTTGCAAAGTCATCTGTAACTGCTGCAATGGCAGTTGGCAGTGTTGCAAAAGCATCTGTAACTGCTGCAATGGCAGTTGGCGGTGTAGAAATGGATTCTGGCGGTGTATGAAAAGCATCTGATTGTATCTGTATATTTAAAAAATAGCTTAAAAAACCAATATCCAATATATGCTCCGCATTGTAAACTATTAACTTTCTTTAACTTAGCCCCGTTGATAGAATGCGATGGCAAGTTTGCATCTACTTCGGTTTCCCTACAGCGGTCTTTGGCCATTCAATAAATCAATCCCATTCAATTTCTGGTAGAACCGTTAAAATAGAAACAACACACCAGAATAATAAAACAAAAATCCAATTTAGAAGCGGATATTTGCACCCTGAACCAAAACATTTGTTGAATTTGGTTTAGCAACATCATTTAAAAACATACACTATTTTACCATGTCCTTTAATACATTGATTCTTGCCCGGCAGAGTGTGCGCCGCTATGCCAATATTCCGGTTGAACCTGAAAAGCTCAACCAATGCCTCGAGTCTGCACGGATTGCACCATCCGCTAGCAATTCGCAACCCTGGAAATTTATTGTGGTAGATCAGGAACCGTTGCGGACCGAAGTAGCCAAAGCCACTTTCAGCGATATTCAGCTTATAAACAAATTCACTTTACAAGCCCCGGTAATGGTTGTGATAGTGATGGAAAAAGCCAAACTCATCACTAGGCTTGCCATGTTGGTAAAAAAGAAAGAATGGCCTTTAATCGACATTGGCATTACTGCTGAACATTTTTGCCTTCAAGCTGCCGAACTCGGGCTTGGGACTTGCATGATTGGCTGGTTCGATGAAGATAAGATCAAAAAACTGTTGCAAATCCCTTCCAAAAATTCTATCGGCCTAGTTATAAGCCTTGGTTATGCTGTTGATGGATACCCGCAAAGGACTAAAATCCGCAAGCCGATGGAAGAGGTAGTCAGGTATAATAAATATTGAAAAGTAAGCCGACAGAAAAGAACCTTTCGACAGAAAAGCTCAACGTTTAAAATTAAAATCTACATTTTGCCAATCATACTTGTTTTGGGATAATTTGGGGTTTTCTTTTGCGAAACTTTCAGTTTGGGTTCAACACTTTGTTCTTTCAACTGTTTTAAGTTTTACCCATTTCAATATGTACTTTTACAGTCTAAAACTAAAGACCCATGATTTTCATCACCCGTCGCGAGCGGTTTAATGCTGCACACAGGTTATTTAAACCTGAATACAGCGACGAACAGAATCTGGAGATTTTCGGCAAATGCTCAAATCCAAACTGGCATGGCCATAATTACACCTTGTTTGTCACGGTTAAAGGCTATGTAAACCCAGAAACCGGTTTCTTGGTCAACCTAAAGGATTTGAGCGCATTAATTGAAATCCATATCCTTGAAAAACTCGACCACCGAAATATTAACCTCGAAGTGGATTTTATGGCTGGCAAATTGGTTTCTACCGAAAATCTGGCAATTGGTATATGGAACGAACTCAAAGAGCCTATTTCGGAAATGGGTGCTATCCTCCATTGCATCAAAATTTACGAGACCGAAAACAATTTTGCAGAATATTTTGGGGATTGAAAATACAGGTTTCCAACAGATTGTCTTACACTTATTAATTTCGGGAGCTTTACAAATAATATTATTCCCAAACTTTTAAACCTAATACCTATTGCTATGAGCAACGAAACGCTGAAACCGATGATGATCGAAAACAACATGGACGACTACGGCCCGATGGATGGATACCGGAAACGTGATATTTACAATATGTCGACCATCAAGGGCCTTGCCTCCCATTACACCGAAATACTGAAACTTATCGGCGAAGATCCTTCCCGCGAAGGCCTTGAAAAAACACCCGAACGCGTTGCCAAAGCCATGCAGTTCCTTACCCATGGTTATGATCTTGATGCGGAAGAGATTTTGCGCTCGGCCATGTTCAAGGAGGATTACAAACAGATGGTTATAGTAAAGGATATTGAGTTGTACTCGATGTGCGAACATCATATGATCCCGTTTTTTGGCAAAGCCCATGTCGCATATATTCCTAACGGACAAATAGTTGGTCTGAGTAAAATACCCCGCGTGGTGGATGCGTTTGCACGCCGCCTCCAGGTTCAGGAACGACTGACAACCCAAATAAAGGATGCCATCAACAACACATTGAAGCCATTGGGCGTTGCAGTGGTAATAGAAGCACAGCACATGTGTATGAGTATGCGCGGCATTCAAAAACAAAATTCTGTTACAACAACTTCCGATTTTACAGGTGCATTTCTTGTTGACAAAACCCGGGCTGAGTTTATACACCTTATCGGCTCAAGGCTGCATTAAATTCTTTAGCGTATAAGCATTTCTGAGTCCATGGACTATGTCAAACGGTTGGCAAAGCAGTTTTATCCAGTTCATTCCTGTGATTTCCACCTAAACTTTATAAAAATTCCCCAGTGAAAACATCATTCCCAATTTTGATTTTTCTTTTCTTGGTTGTTGCTTTTTCCTGCAAGGACGATAACCCGGATACCCCAACCGTTTTATCTACAGGCTTTGACATTGGTAACCAGCATTTTACTGACACTAAAACCACTTCGTATATTACCAGGCATGGTGAAATGATAAAAGTTGTGGGTGCTGATTTTGAACTTTACATTGCAATCTCAGATACCGGCAGCAAACTGTTTACTGTTACCGACACGCTTAAGGCAACTGATATTGGTAAAGCGCGATGCATTATTAAAATCAACAACGAATACAAATTCTCGACTTCGGGCACAATAAACCTTGAATCAAGGCACAAATCAGGTGCTTTTTCGGTTATAATCGAAGATGTAAACTTGAGCAATGGGAAAATTAAAGTTGATTCCACAATTTATGAGCCGATTGCCGATTTTACCCGCATAAGTGGAACAGATTATAATGGATGGCCAATGACCACCCCAGATCCTAACGACTGGAATATCAGGGAAAACTGGTCAATGGAAGAGCGATTTGTCTTTAACCTGAAACCAGTAAATACCCAAGCTTCGCCTGCTGTGATGGCTGCATATCCTAACCCCTGCAATCAATATCTTGCCTTTAATATGAACAATCCGGAATCAACCACAACCGATTTTGTTGTAGTAAATGCGAATTTCGAGGTAGAGCTTATTTTTCAAGACATTCAATCAACAATTTGTATGTTCGATATGGGAAATATTTCAAATGTTGGGGATTATTACCGGATATATTACCGGATTAATTCAGGGTCGGAACAGTTTTATGGTTCTGGCGATGTAAAAACGCTCAAATAGCTATCCTGTAAATTCAGGATGTGTTTTTGGTTTCGAGTAATTTGACAATTTTTCTTGATTTCCTACCGTTCGAAATAGCATAAATTAAACCTTCCAACTAATGAGAAAATCTTTACTTTCAATTAGCCTCATATTATTAATAGTTGTTGCTGTACAAGCTCAAAAAAAGAAATTCATAACCGTGCCAGCAGGAAGCAAGGTTGAAGATTGCATCCCTTTTCAGGAAAGGTATCGTTTCCCTGAGTTTATTGATGGAAATGTTTTCTTTAGAAATGGCGCAACTGCTCCCACAAAATTGAATTACAATTTTCTGTTGGGTGATATGGAATATATACAAGCGAAAGATACCTTATCTATTGCTAACCCCGCTGATATAATGCTGATTGCATTTGCCGCCGATACTTTTTGCTATGATAATGGCTATCTCGAAATAATTCGTGGTGGACAGGTTAGGGTTGCTGTGAAGCAGAAGCTCACGTTGAAAGAAGTGTTGAAAAAGGATTCTTATGGCACTTCAAGTTCAAACTCTTCAACAGATTCTTTTAGCTCAATTGAAACCACGGGTAAGTCGTATAAACTAATATCCAATCAGGATAGGGTTTTTGAGAAGACAATAAAGTATTTTCTGGCAACTACATCAAATGGTTTTGTGCCGTTCAACAAAAAGAAGGCGCTACAACTCTTTCCATATAAAAAGCTTGCAATTCAGGAATACCTGAAGACAGATGAGGTAAATTTCGATTCCAGAAACGATGTTCTAAGATTAGCAGGTTTTTTGAATAGTTTATAGATCTTTTAGTTGTGGAATACTATGAATGCCAAAGCGTTCCTTAATCACTTTTTGGGTTAGCCACTATTTTTGTGCACCGATTGAAGGAAAAAATAAATATCAGCGATACGGAATTAAGTATTTGCGTTTTAATATGATGTTAATCACCGTTATAAGTCTTTGTACCATTTCGACATGCTCGATGCGGCTCTTCGCGGTAAAAGAAAAACTACCGGAGTATTTAAGCCAGAACATCAAAATAACATGTAGCCAAAATATCCGGCAGGGATTTGAAGGATAATTTCCTCAATATTTATCCTGTTCATCAGTTTCTATGGTTGTTCCTGGGTTTTTACTGTCGAAAGTGGAACAATTAAAATAGTCTTCATTTAAGCCTTCTGGTTTTTCGAAATCGCCGCGGTTCAACTGAAGCAGGTTGTCGTTATAAATCCGTTTCATGTACAAAGCCCAAATTGGCAAAGCCATGTTGGCTCCTTGACCTAGAGAGGTAGTGCGGAAGCGTATGGTGCGGTCGTCGCCGCCTACCCAAACGCCTGTAACCAGATCGGGTGTCAAACCCATAAACCAACCGTCGGAATTGCTTTGTGTTGTACCGGTTTTGCCAGCAATAGGATTTGTAAGTGCATATTTACCTCGCAGCCGCGAACCTGTCCCGCTTTCGACAACGCCTTTCATCAAACCAATCATCATGTAAGCGGTTTCCTCGCTCATGGCTTCATCCTGATGGGGCGCAAAAGTGGAAATCACATTGCCATTTTTGTCTTCGATACGGGTAATAAAAACAGGCTGCACAAAAATCCCTTTGTTAGCGAATGTACTCATCGCACCTGTCATTTCGTAAAGCGAAATATCGGGTGTGCCGAGGCAAATGGATGGGACTGCTGGCAAGTAACTGAAAACGCCCATCTTACGCGCAATTTTTATAACCGCTTCTGGCGAAAACCGTTTGATAAGGTATGCCGAAATCCAATTGATCGAATTGGCAAGTGCTTCCTTAAGCGTAACCATTTGCCCTTCTTTGTAATCGCTCGAATTGGATGGCGACCACGGAACCCCATTTGCATCAATAGTGTATTGCACATTGGCAACTTGCGAACACGGATACATTTGTCCGTCCTGCATGGCCACCGTATAAACAAAAGGTTTAAATGTGGACCCAACCTGCCGACGCGCCACAACAACATGGTCGTACTTGAAAAACCTGAAGTTTATACCTCCCACATAAGCCCTTACATAACCCGTTTGTGGCTCCATCGACATTAACCCGGCATGAAGGAACCATTTGTGGTATTTTATCGAATCCATTGGACTCATAATGGTATCAATTTCACCTTTCCACGAAAAAACCCTCATAGGAATTGGTATCGAAAAAGACAGTTCGATGGAGTCGTTGGAGAAGCCTGCTTTTTTCATGTTGCGGTACCTGTCCGACCGTTTCTTGGACGAAACCAGCATTTTATTTATTTCTTTCTTGTCGGCAATGTCGTAAGGGGCGTGCGAATTGCCTTTCCAATGCTTGTAAAACGCAGGTTGCAGGTCGTTAGCTATGTGTTCGGTAACGGCTTCTTCGGCATACTTCTGCATGTGCGAATTTATGGTTGTATAAATTTTCAGGCCGTCCTTATAAAGGTTATAATACGTGCCATCAGCTTTTTTGTTTTTGGCTACCCAACCAAAAGCAGGGTCGCGGAACCAGCGCACCGAATCGGCCATAAAATCGTCGGGACTGTCATAATTGCCTTTTTCGGGTTTGTCGGCCATCATAGCTTCCCGCAGGTATTCCCTGAAATAGGTTCCAGGTCCACTGTTATGATCCTGGAGCGTATAAAGCGACATATCGAGTGGCAAAACTCTTACCGAATCGTATTGTTTTTGGGTAAGATACCTGTTTTCGACCATTTGACTCAGTACAACTTCCCGCCGCTTTTTCGAACGTTCCTTATTACGGATGGGGCTATAATACGAAGGTGCTCTAAGTAAACCGATAAGAACAGCGGATTCCTGCAAATTCAGGTCAGCAGGCGATTTGTCGAAATAAGTGCGCGAGGCTGATTTTACACCATAAGCCAAACTGCCGAAATCCACTGTATTGAGGTACAAAGCTAAAATTTCTTCCTTAGTATAGTTGCGTTCCAGTTTAATGGCGGTGATCCATTCTTTAAGTTTTGCAAATCCGGTTCCAAAAATGGTATAATGCTGTTCGCGGGGGAACAGGTTTTTTGCCAATTGCTGGGTGATGGTGCTGCCGCCACCTTTGTTGGTTCCCGTTAACATGCCTTTAAAAACCCTGAAAAGCGCAATGCCATCAATGCCTGAATGTTGCTCGAAACGGAAATCCTCGGTAGCAATAAGTGCTTTTATAAGCCAGGGCGACAATTCGGAATAATGGATATTCGAACGGTTTTCGAGATAAAAAGAACCAAGGACTTTCTGGTCGGCTGAAATCACTTCGGAAGCCAGCTTGCTTTTTGGGTTTTCCAATTCCTCGAACGAAGGCATAAAGCCTAACCACCCAATGGTAAGGGCAGTAAAAAACAATGCCATAAACAACAGCCCGATGAAATACCATTTCCAGTACCATTTCACCCATTCGTTTTCGTTCCGGTTTTTTTTCATTGCTCAGGTATTTTTCGGCCCAAAAAATTTTATTAATCGTCTTGCTTTTTAATCAGGATACCAATATCCGAAATGCCTTTCAGGGTTTCCTTCCGAATGGCTTGATTTACGGCAACTACATAATTGCCCGGTTTGCGGAAGCGAACCCCTTTGCGGAACAAAAACCTATTGTCCTTATGTTTTCCCATCCCTTTGCCATACCATTTGCCATCTGGCGCGGCAAGGATGCATTCGGCAGTATCGCGCGAGTAGCTGTTGCCCGGATAATAGGCAGTGATGAACAAATACAGGTTTTGCAGGTCGTAATCGGTGGTATTGCGTACTTCGAAATAAAAATTGTACGAAGTAAGGGTATCTTTTGAATAGAATGAGTAGAAGAGTGTGTCTGTGGCATTCCAGTCATCATTTTTCAAATGTACCGTTTCGTTGTAGAACACTGCTTTATCGCATGCGGTGGCAAAAAAAATTAGTACAAAAAGCGATACTATTATTTGTATGGCCGAAAGCTGATAATAGGGTTTAATGAAAATTCCGAACATACTATTTCTTTTCTGATTTATGGGAAGGTTGGGCTTTTTTATCAAACCTATGCAAATCGTCGCTGGCAACCACAAGCCCAATAACTGGTTTTTTGTCCTGCTTGATAGTGAAATCTTCGATTTTCTCTGGCATTTTCCCTGATTTGTTCAGAGCGATTATCTCTTTTACCCTTTCTACGGTAAGTGCAAACATTTCGTGTTCTTTGCCTTTATAGCCAAACCACATTGTTCTTGCAAATACATCGATTTTTTGCAAGAGTGCATCGCCTTTCTTGGTTTTAAGAACGGCGTTATCATCGGGAAAATCTTTCAAAGCGTCGCTGTACGCTTCAACCTCATAGTTGAGGCAGCATTTAAGCTTGGAGCATTGCCCGGCAAGTTTCTGTGGGTTCGACGAAAGTTGCTGAACCCTTGCGGATGCAGTAGATACCGAGTGGAAACCACTGATCCAGGTCGAACAGCACAGTTCGCGGCCACAAGATCCCAAACCACCTAAACGGCTTGCTTCCTGCCGCATACCTATTTGCCGCATCTCGATCCTGATTTTTAGGTCTTCAGCCAATATTTTTATCAGTTCCCTAAAATCGACCCTGTCCTCAGCGGTATAAAAAAAAGTAGCTTTTGTATCGTCTCCCTGATACTCAACATCGTTTATCTTCATTTTGAGGCCAAGCTTTATTGCTGCAACCCTGGTTTTGTAAAGGGCATCGTGTTCGCGAGCGATTGCGTTCATCCATTTGTCCACATCCACCTGTTTGGCTTTGCGGTATAGTCTGCGGATGTCTTCCCTGTTGGGGTTTGCGCCTTTACGGAGCATTTGCAGCCTGGCAGTTTCACCGGTAAGCGTTACTATTCCAATATCGTGGCCAGGCGAAGCTTCAACGGCAACAATATCGCCGTTGTGGATGTTGAGGCCGGCAGGAATCCTGAAAAAGTCCTTGTGGTTATTTTTGAACCGCACTTCGGCACAATCAAATTTAACAGTGTTCCCAAGTAAAGAAAGGTGGCTTAACCAGTCGTAAGTTGATAATTTGGCGCACTTTTGCTCGGCTCCCGCTCGGCCTATCAAAGGGTTGCTTGTGGAACAGCAACCTCTTGAAGCCATAAATTCCATATTGGGTATATTCAGTTGTATGTTATCTTCCATGTGTTGTAAAATCTTTCCGTTGGTATTATCGAAATAGGATTAACGGAGGGGTTGATGTTTTAGTGTTTGGCGGTAGGCTGTAGGGTTTTAGGCTTTAGGCTGTTAGGTTTTAGGCTGTTAGGGATGTAGGCTGTTAGGGCAATGGATTTTATGACAAATTTATTGTTTGAGAAGTTTTGCTACTCGGAACAGGGTGGGCACATTATGTTTAAGGTTGATTTAGAAAACCATATTTCCTCTATCTATAAAAGATGGATGAACCGCCAAAATTACACATTTTTAGCTTGGGGCGTGGCCGGCACTTTCAAAATCCTGGCTATTAGGTGCGAGAGGTCGGTAAGTATGATTTGCGCATTGGCATTGCGCTCGATGTGAAAAATGGCACGGTTAAACTCATCGTCGAAATACTTGATGTTTCTTGGATGAATAAAAGTCGAGAATTTTTTGACGAAATCGAGTTCCTCGCCATCCAGTTTTA
>CAIRHD010000513.1 GCA_903878265.1 uncultured Bacteroidales bacterium
ATTTGATTCAAGACGGGAAATACATGTAGGTATTTGCGTAAACTGCAAACAAAACAGCAATACCTATAGGTATTTGGGCAAACCAGGTTTCAGGCGGGCTTGCCCAAGCTGGGCGGAGGCAAACTAAGTTTCAGGCGGGCTTGCCCAAGCTGGGCAGAGGCAAACTAAGTTTCAGGTGGGCATGCCCAAACTGGGCAGAGGCAAACTAAGTTTCAGGCGGGCTTGCCCAAGCTGGGCAGAGGCAAACTTATTTCTTTCCGTTCAGTTTGTTCGCAACTTCAATATCTTCGGCCAATACCCAATATCCATTTTTAAAAATATATCCATCATACGTATCCCCAGCCGGAACATAGTATTTCCGCATCCCTTCCATCGCGGGTTGCATCGGTATCAAGCGATCCATAACTATAAGCCAAGCATCCTGCTTCACTATTTTTTTACGCTTTTGTATATTAATGGTCTGATAATCGTAGCGCAACAGCAGGTTAGCTTTTTCGGCGTACTCAATTACAACGCGCGATTTTATGCCCGCTTTGGTTTTAAACGCAGGCAACCCAAATACAAAATCCCCTTTGCCATCGAGGGCAAGCATATCAATTATCTTCCTGTTCGATGTGAAGGTGTAACCATCCCACCCCAGCAAAGTATATGCCTGGTTGGCACCAATTTGGACCGGGATTATCTTGTAATAAATTGCCCCATACCACAATTTTGGCGCTAATTGCGCCTGTGAGAAATCGCCCGAAACAGTTTCGGCAGATAATATTGGGATTAAAATTGTACTATCTGAAGTATATTGGATAAACCCGAAATACTTGTTCGTTCCATCCGAGAGTGGGATATTCCAGGTAAAGATGCGTATTTTTTTGTCATCGGAGGTTGCCAGGGTTATCCCTTTTATTGAATCCAAAGCAAGGGATTTGGCTTCGAGGACAGTTTTAAATTTATCGAAAAAAGCATCATTTGCCGCCAAACGCCCCGAATCCGATTTTTGTTTCCAAATAAAAGAACTTAATTTGCTTAACGAATCCTGGATGGCTGTATTGCTGATATCTGATTGTGAACAAGCACTTTTTGTCAGTAACAAAAGGGCTGTCAACATATATAGTGAAGCTGCTTTTAATGAAGAAAAGTTCATGTTTTTAGGGATAATTCTTATTTTGAGGTGCTATTTATCAATTGTTTTCTACAAAATTTATTTTTTATTGTCCTTTTGCCTTGACGCAAAAGAACGAAAAAGTCAAGGCTTTATATAAATTTTACACATCTGTACACCTCGGTAAACACCCGCAAAACAAGGCTTGACAGTTGGGCATCATGGCCTGGAAGTTGGTGAAGCTGTGTTTTGCTACGCACATGCCCGCGCGGTTTACTTTCGGCTACAGCTGCGCAAAATTTCTATAAGGCCAGTCCCTAAAACCTCGAAATCTTCAACATTTACCTGAGCCTTCTGAACCGGTTTTGCCCACAGCAAGAACTTTCTTACTTAGGACTGGCCTTATAAAAATACAATAGCGGTTCTTAGTCGGAGGTATGTGTGGAAAGTATGTGCGTAGCAATACACAGCAACTACAAAAGCCTGAAATTGTGCCATCTTCCATGCCTTGTATTGCGGGAAGATACCTTCGGCTTAGAAACGCATTGTGTTTTTATAAAGCCTTGATTTTTTGTTACTTTTTGATCAAGCAAAAAGTAAAAAGGTTAAAATATTTTGACCTAAGTTTTGGTTTTGATGACAGTAAGATAGCACCTCAAAATAAGAATTAGCCATTTTTATTTAACAATGGCAAAAGTATAGTTTTTACTGCTAATTTCGCCAGTGATATTCTTCAACAAACCTCTAAATCATCAATCAAATGAACCAACTACTTTCGCTCGATAAACGAATAACCGCATTTGTTGAACTTGGTAAAGTACTTGGGCGTGCTGCCAATAGCCTTTTGTCGGAAGATTCGGTATTTATCGAAAAGCATCCCGGATTTTTCAGGTCACTTCAGGAAGCGAGCCTGTATAATCCGTGGTTCACACCTGCAAATATTGCGTTTGCGCTCAACACTTGGCAAAAAACACTCACAAAAGAAGGCTTAGATTTATGGTTGGCAGAATATAAAAACCGCATACAACCCATTATCCCAAAACGTGTTGTTGTTATAATGGCAGGCAATATCCCACTCGTTGGTTTTCACGATTTTTTATGTTCCGTGTTGGCGGGACATCGCTTTATTGGTAAACTTTCGTCCGATGACAAGGTGTTGCTTCCAGCCATTGCCGATGTTTTGTTAGATATTGAGCCACTATTAAAGCAGAATATCCAATTTGCCGAAAGCACCATCAAAGAGTTTGATACCATTATTGCCACCGGAAGCAACAATTCGGCGCGCTATTTTGATTATTATTTTTCGAAATACCCTAATATTATCCGTAAAAACCGAAATGGCGTTGCTGTTTTGGGAAGTAACGAAGGTGATGAAACGCTTGTTAGACTGGGTTTTGATATCTGCTCATATTTTGGGCTTGGATGCCGCAATGTTTCTAAAATATTTATTCCGGTTGGCTTCGACCCAAAAAGGCTCTTTATTGCCATAGAACCACATTTAAAAACACTGTCCGACCATTACAAATACATGAACAATTACAGCTACCAAAGGTCTATTTTCTTGCTTAACAATACGCATCATCTGGATAATGGAGCATTTATCATTACCGAATCCGAAAAATACTCATCCCCGATCCCTGTGCTTTACTACCAGTTTTACGAAAATATTGATACGCTGAAGAGCAAGCTTATTATGGATGACGAACTTATACAATGCGTTGCCACTGATTTATTTACAAACGCAAAAACTGTAGCTTTAGGCTGTACACAAAGCCCCGGATTGGCTGATTATGCCGATGGGGTAAACACAATGGACTTTTTGACCAAGCTTTAAGATCAAGCCCAAAACTACAACAACAGAATATTGTTGAATAAAAAATCAGGAATATTTGTTTGTGAGCAAAAAATGTATAATTTTGCAGCCCTGAAAATAAAGCAGAAGCATCATGAGAAAAGACATTCATCCAAAGGATTATCGCCTTGTAGTTTTTAAAGATATATCGAACGATTTTTCGTTTATCACACGTTCGACAGTTAATACAAAGGATACCGTAAAATGGGAAGATGGTAAGGATTATCCACTTGTAAAATTGGAAATCTCGAATACATCACATCCTTATTATACTGGAAAAATCAAATTAGTTGATACAACTGGCCGTGTTGACAAATTCCGTCAGAAAATGGAAAAATCAGCACAAATTAAAAGCAAGGCTAAGTAAATCAAGGTGTTGAAAAATAGTAAAGCTATCTTTTTAAGGTAGCTTTTTTTGTGCCCAAACGATAAATGAAAATGAATTGGATTTTTATATTGCCAGACAAATATATGCTTGTAATTTTAAGCCGTTTTTTAAACAGAAACTGACCATGGAAAATTTTATCCTTTTCGATGATGATAGCCGGATTTCGTTGCGGCCATTAACGTTTTTCAGGCCCGTAAGCGGAATCCGCATAGGCATACTTACAATCAAAGAAAAATGGGAGCAACAACTGCAATCATGTGTTTCGTTCCTCACAGAACCCTACTTGCAGGAGAAATTCCGTTTAAAAGTTGGCACTGATAATTACTTGATAAATAGCTCCATACTACCCAACCAAGATTTGATAGCTGAAATTTTGTCATTAAGCACTGACACTTCGCTTAATGCTGATGATACAATAATAGCAATACGCCTTTCGGCTGATAACCTGAAAAAATTCAGGCAAGGCACTTCGCCAGAACTAGGAAACATGGAAACAGCGACCCGCTTCGTGAAAATAACCAATACCTGGGATATTTTTGGCAACAACAAAAAAGCGATTGTTGACGACTTCAATCTGATTACCTGCAACCGTAAGACTGCTGCAATATCAACAACCAACCAGGTTTTGGGAAATAATTTATTTGTTGAGCAAGGTGTAAATATCGAATGTTCGACAATCAACACACAGAAAGGCCCTGTTTACATCGGCAAAAATGCGGAAGTGATGCAAGGATGCCATATTGAAGGGCCGGCTTCCATTGGCGAACATGCCGTGTTAAAAATGGGTACGCTTATCTACAAAGGAACCACAATCGGCCCGTGGTGCAAAGCAGGTGGGGAAATAAACAACAGCGTCATGTTCGGTTATTCAAGTAAGGCGCACGATGGGTTTTTGGGCGATTCGGTAATAGCCGAATGGTGCAATTTAGGAGCTGGTTCTACTACCAGCAACCTTAAAAATAATTATGAACCTGTAAAACAATGGAGTTATGGGAAAAGCAGGTTTGTAAGCACTGGGCTTCAATTTTGCGGGTTAGTTCTGGGCGACCATTGTAAAACAGGCATAAGTTCGATGTTTAATTCTGGTTCAACGGTAGGGGTTTGTTCCAATATTTTTGGTGTAAATTACCATCGCAATTTTATACCATCTTTTGTTTGGGGCGGCAATTCCGGTTTCAGGAAACACAG
>CAIRHD010000514.1 GCA_903878265.1 uncultured Bacteroidales bacterium
CGAAGTAATAACATTATCAGATTCCGCTACTATTTCGATATCCTGTGCGATGTTGCGCAAGATATTCTTTAGTGAATCGCTGCAACTTTTTTCATCCTCAATAATTATGGCCCTTATCATAGGTTAGAGTTTGTGTTTAATGTTGGTTGATCCAAAATGTACGATTTACGATTTACGACTTACGATTTATTTTCAGCGAGTTAAATTCGTCAATCGTAACTCGTATATCGTAAATAAACATAAAACTTCACATTATGGACCGACTATAATTAGTCCTTACGTTCGTTAAATGGGATGGTGAGCACTACACGGGTTCCGGAAGCCGATCCATCCTCTGATTTCAAATCCTGATAGCTAACCGAAGCATTGCAGCCATACTCGTTGTTCAGGAGTTCGATCCTGTCTTTTACAATGATGGTCCCAACGGAATTATGTCGTTTCTCGGCAGGTTGGTTCAAATCCTTCGGTTTGTTACGGCCAACCCCGTTATCCTGAATGATAATCTGAATCAGGTTTCCAACCTGCACGTATTCAATGTCAATTTTGCCGGCAATATCCCTGTTGGCAAAACCATGTAAAATGGCATTTTCGACGAAAGGCTGCACAAGCATAGGAGGAACAAGCACAAATTCAGGATCTTCGACCTTGTTTTCTATGGAGTATTCGAACCTGTTGTTAAACCTTTGTTTTTCCAGATCCAAATAGAGTTGTATTGATACGATTTCTTCATCAAGCGGGATAAACTGCCTGAGCGAATTTTCGAGTATGGAACGCATAAGTTTGGCAAATGACGAAAGGAATTTCTGGGCCTTAAGCTGCTCGTTCGAGCCAATATATTCCTGGACCGACGCCAACGAATTAAAGATAAAATGAGGGTTCATCTGCGAAAGTAACATCCGTTGTTCGAGTTCGGTTTTTTGCCTTGCAATAAGTTGTTGTGCATTGTATTGCTTGAGCCTGTAACGCTTAAACCAGAGGAAAAGCATCAACGATATTAAAATGATGGTCAGTATGGTAAAAAGCAGGATCAATTTTTGCTGAAAGAGGGCATTCTCCTTTTGGGTCATTTCTAGGTCGCTGATGCGCCTAAGGTTTTTTAAATTGAGGATTTCCTTTTCCTTTTTCTCGGTTTCGTACTTTGCATTCAATTCGCTGATTGTTTTCTGGCTGCTCTCGGTGTACAGCGAATCGTTATGTTTTTTATACTCCTTGAAAAACTTCAGCGCAAGTTCCGGCATCCCGACTTTCTCGTAGTATTTCGACATTATGTTCGATACTTCCATGCTCAATTCCACTGAATGCAAGGCAGTTGCAAGATTTTGGGCTTCAAAAATAAAAGGTTTTGCCTGCTTGGGTTTGTTCATTAGGAGATAGACATTGGCAACATTGCGGTTTCGGAGGGCAGTTTCATAATCGTTTTTTAGTTTTTTGCTAACCTCCAGGGCTTTCAGCATAAATTCAATTGCTTTTGGGAGGTTGCCCTGCGCTTCGTACACACCTCCAAGATTGGAATACACTTTCCCGATATTGCTTTCGAGGCCAAGCTTTTTATATATGCCAAGAGCTTTTGTGTCGTAATAAATTGCCGAATCATACTGCCCGGTCATTTTAAAACAAACACCCAGGTTTAGCGCTGAAAAGCCTGCAATTTTATTTTCACTTTTCATCATTTTAAAGGACCGGCTCAAATAACGGTTTGCATCACCGAATTTTTTCAGTTTTATAAAAAATGACCCGACATTGTTCAGGGAAGTGGCAAGGCTTAAAGTGTCGCCAAGCTGCTCCTTGATTTTTATTGCTTCAATCTGCCATTCAATGGCTTTTTCGTAATCACCCGTTTTATAAAATGCGATGCTGATATTGTTACAACCGCTTGCAATCCTTGCTTTATCGCCAAGCTGTTTGGCATTTGCCAAAGCCAGGCTATAATAAAGCAACGAAGAATCAGAAATATTAAGATCGAAATAAACAGTGCCCAATTCGCTATAAAGCAAACTGTTAAACAAATTGTCGGTCATCCCTTTATTCCATTTTTCAGCTTGTTTATAAAAACTTTTCGCTTTGGTTTTATCGCCTTTTGCATACGAAATGAAACCAAGCCCATACCGGATGAATGCCAAACGCTTGTTATCGCCCAACAACAAAGGTTCGGCTTTTGCAAAGTAAAGAACGGCAGAATCAAAGTTATTGGAATAGAGGAAACAATTAGCTTTCAGGTAGATAAGTCTCGGAAAAATTGAAACATCCCGCAGTATTGATTTATTTAAAATATTCTGGCAACTGTCAGTGTTTTGGATTACACGGGTTTCAAGTTTATCCAACGCAATTGCGTTAAGTTCCGTTTTTTGTGCCCGAACAGCCAACAGCATGAAAACAAACACTAAAATCAGTCCGGGTTTCCTCATAATCAAGAAATGAGTTTGGGTTTTCTATGGATATTATTGCAAATTTAGTGTTTATTGCGATAATAAAAAAGTACTGAAAGAATCTCCTCCTTTGTGGCAACAATATTTGGAAAGCAATCCTTCCGGACAGGAAATTTTCATACAGCTATCCTCATGATAATTCTGCTGTTATTTATAACCTCAGTAAAATACCGCATATTTAGCCAAATCAACCATTTATCCTACTATATCGACCGTTTATATATTGCCCTAAAATCAGGCAATTGGTAGTTATAAATTTGTACATGTTTTACTTGATTATCCCAAAGCATTTAAAGTTATTCGCCAAATTCAAGAAACTTCCCAAAAAACCTCAAACACTAAATCAATTTCTGCCGATGAAAAAGATAGCATTAACCACAGCCCTGTTTCTAATGGTTGCAGGAAACATTTTTGCAGCCAATTTGAACATTACCAATGTTTCGCTAATAGGCCAAAATCCTGTAGATCATTATATTTCGATAAAATTCGATGTAAGTTGGGACGATTCGTGGCGATTGGATTATGGTCCATCGAATTGGGATGCAGCCTGGATTTTTGTTAAATACAAAGCCATCACACCAAACTGGCAACATGTTTTGCTGAGTCCTGACCCTGCATTCATGGTGGTGCCCGCCGGATGTGCAGTTACAGTTCCGCCTGATGGCACAGGTGCTTTTATTTACCGTTCGGCAAGCGGGTCGGGAAATAATAGTTTTACCAATATACAAATACGTTGGTACTATAATGCCAATGGATTGCCCGATGATGCTGATATTGACATTAAGGTGCTTGGGATAGAAATGGTGTATATCCCACAAGGTTCGTTCTATGCTGGTGATAATGGCACTTCCGCATCTTGTTTCAAAGAAGGAAGTGCGGATTCGGATCCCTGGCATATTACTTCCGAAGAAGCTATAAATTGCACCGATGCAACTACCAATGGGTTTTATTATAGCAGTAGCGGAATGCAAAATGAGCAAGCCACTGGCAGTACTTATACCATACCAGCATCTTTCCCAAAAGGATACAATGCCTATTACATTATGAAATACGAAATGAGCCAGGAGCAATACCGCGATTTCCTGAACCTGCTCAC
>CAIRHD010000515.1 GCA_903878265.1 uncultured Bacteroidales bacterium
ACCAAGGACGAGGACTTTTTTGATATTCATGTTCTTATGGTTTCAATTTATTATAAAAAAGAAGAGTGACAGGGCGAGGGGCGACAGGGCGAAGGTGAATCAGGATTTCGATTTATTAACGACGTAAAGAAAATCATCAAATAAATACTCACTGTCCGTGGGGCCGCTGGAGGCTTCGGGATGGAACTGAACCGAGAATACCGGCTTCTTTTTGTGCCTGATGCCTTCGTTGGTTCCATCGTTCAGGTTAACGAAAAAAGGTTCCCATTCTTCGGAAAGGGAATGGTTATCAATGGCAAAACCATGATTCTGCGAAGTAATAAGCGCTTTATTCGTGCCACATTGCAGCACAGGCTGATTGTGGCTGCGATGTCCGTATTTGAGCTTGTAAGTATCGGCACCCGAAGCCAATGCAAGCAATTGATTTCCAAGACAAATTCCAAATATAGGGATTTCTTCTTTAAGCGATTCGGAGAGGTGGTTGATAGTAGTCTCACACATTTTCGGGTTGCCCGGGCCGTTAGAAATAAACAGGCCATCATAGTTTTCCTTTGAGTAATCGTAATCCCACGGAACACGGATCACCGTCGTGTCGCGTTTCAGGAAATGACGGATAATATTGTACTTCACACCACAATCAACCAGTAATATGCGCGTTGAACCATTGCCATAGGTAATGACTTTTTCGGTGCTGACTTTTGCCACAAGGTTTTCATTGTTTGGATCGAAGAATTCCAGGTCATTATTGCCAAAGACAATTTTCCCCATCATGGCTCCTTTTTCACGGATAATCTTTGTCAATTCGCGGGTATCAATTCCCGACAAGCCAGGAACTTTATGCTCTGACAACCAGTTGCCAAGGCTTTGTTTTGCACTCCAATGGCTGTATTGTTCTGAGTAATCAGAAACTATAAGTGCAGTTACCTGGATGCGTTCGGATTCAAAATAATCGGGCAAGCCGTTGCTCATAACAGCTTCGGGCACACCATAGTTTCCTATTAGAGGATAGGTGGCAATCAATATCTGTCCTGCATACGAAGGGTCGGTAAGGCTTTCCGGGTAACCGGTCATGGAAGTGTTGAATACAACCTCGCCTGCCACCGAGCCTTCAAAACCAAAGGATTTGCCGATGAATACAGTGCCATCTTCCAGGATCAATTTTGCTGTGATTTCTTTTGCCATTATAATGTTATTGAATGTTAGGATGGAAATATCCGGTTTTCTTCAGATTTTACTGTGCAAAATTTTTTCAGGTCATTGCCTGAAAATTCTGTACTTATTAGTAATCGGGCTTCTAAAATGTTGCAACTTTTGTACAAGCTAAGGGATTGCTGACAATATCAACAATCCCTTTAAATGCTTTGAAATCCTGAAACTTACATTTAATTGGTGTGCAATGCAAATTTGCTTATTTGAGATTGCTTTACCCTAATTGCTTCCAATAATTTGCATCAATTCATCCAGTTTGGGCGAAAGGATTATTTCAGTCCGACGGTTTTTAGCTTTGCTGGCTGGGGAGGTATTTGGTTCAACAGGTAAAAACTCGCCACGGCCGGAAGCAACCAATCGTTTCGGAGCTATTTTTCCGTTGGCAAGCAGTATTTTCACGATAGAAGTTGCGCGCATGGCACTCAAATCCCAGTTGTCTTTCACCTGGTTTTGACCGGTTAAGGGCACATTATCGGTATGGCCTTCGATGAGGACATTGATATCCGGATTTTTCTCCAACACTTTCGCGAGGTCTTTCAGCGCGGCCACACCATCATTGCTTACATCCCATTTGCCGGAAGCAAATAACAGTTTTTCTTCAAGCGAGACATACACTTTTCCATCTTTCATATGCACGGTTAAGCCTTTGCCTTCGAAACCCATGAGGGCATCGGAAACAGCTTTGCGCAAAGCATCGGTTATCGAATCTTTTTTATGAATAGCTGTGAGCAATTCAGCCAGGTTTTTACCTTTAATATCCAATTCGGCCTGCATGGCTTTCACACGTTGTTCTCGGGCCAGCAAACTGTCCTGAGAAGCTTTTAACTCGGTCATTACTTTTACGGCATCTTCGAAATTGGCTGCAAACTGCGATTTTAGCAGTTCGTGTGAGCGGTCGAGTTCGTTATAATCGGCGGTAAGCACACGTAACATAGAACCCAGGCGTAAAGTATCGGCCTTGAGTTGTGCTACATCCTTTTTATACCGGGTGTTTTCTGACGAAAGTTCGTTTACTTTTGTTGAAAGTTCGTCTACTTTAGCATTTAAAGTTGTGCTTTCCTCGTTGCATTTGGCGGTAAGGGCGTTGTATTTTTTTGTGGAAACACAGGATGCAAAAACGCTAACAAGCATTACTGCGAGCAATAAGTTTATTGGTTTATCTAACAATGATCGGTTCATATAGGGCAAGTTAAAGTGTTATTTTTAGAATCAATTAATTAAATATCTATTTCGAGAAGCGATGGGCAATGGTCGGAATGAACGGCCAAAGGCATGATAACGGCACGCTGCATTATTTTTTCGAGTTCATCGCTAACCATATTATAATCGATACGCCAACCCAAGTTCCGACTTCGTGCACCTGCGCGGTAGCTCCACCAAGTATAATTGTGAGGTTCTTTTACAAAATACCGGAACGAATCGATAAACCCTGAATCGAGGAAACCACTCATCCATTCACGTTCTTCGGGCAGAAATCCGCTGTTAGTGGCATTACGGATGGGATCGTGGATATCGATAGCACGGTGGCAAATGTTGTAATCGCCTGAAACCACAAGGTTAGGACGTGTTTTTTTTAATTCGAGCAGGTAGTTTTGAAAATCGGCAAGCCATTGCATCTTAAAAGCCTGACGCAATTCACCTGTTGTACCTGAAGGATGATAAACCGAAATCACACTGATATCGCCAAAATCGGCACGGATAAACCGGCCTTCGAAATCGTATTTCTCTATGCCCATGCCGTACACAACCTTATCCGGTTCGGTTTTACAAAGGATGGCCACGCCACTATAGCCCTTTTTTTCGGCAGGAAACCAAAATGTATGATAACCCAACAACTCAAATTCGATGATTGGGATTTGTTCGTGCTGGGCTTTAATTTCCTGAAGGCAAACCACATCAGGATCAGCGGATTGCAACCATTCCAAAAAGCCTTTGCTTATCGCTGCCCTTATCCCGTTAACATTGTAGGTTATAATTCTCATCCTGATGTTTTTTCAAGTGTAAAATTACTTGTTAATTGAATAAGTAACGCCCAAACAAAGTAGAAGTTATACAGAATTAATCAACAATTGTTAAAAGATGGATTTGATCGGTGACCCTGCTCAAGGATCTTAATAACGAATGGTTGTAAGGCGTTACAGATGAGCATTTGCATTTTCGAAACAATATGTAAACTGGACTTTGTTACTAAAACATTTAGCGGCATTACTATGAAACCTATCGTTATCCGGATGAACTGGGCCTGCATCGGGAAGGTGTTTTACGATGGCGTAAAACATCTTCCGCATGGCGAAGAACATCATCCGAAAGGCTTAGAACATCATCCGTAAAGTGTAAAACATCATCCGCAGGGCGAAGAACATCATTCGCGGGGCGTAAAACATCTTCCTGGCGGCGTAAAACATCTTCGGTATGGTGCAGAACACCCTCGGAATAGCGTGGAACATCAGTGGTATAATTTGCTTTCAGCTTTATACGAGGCGAAAATCGTGGTAAAAGCCCGAAATTAAGATTTGCAGTTCTTCGTGGTACTTTTTTCGCGCCACAAGCAAAGCAGATTGCATCACATGCTGAAATGTGCAGATTTTTTTACTTCTTTAACCAACATGTAAACAGAAATATTATATAAATTTGCAGAATAAAAACAGAAAACTATTAACCCGTAAATTACTGATTATGAAATCTGTGAAGGCGTTTAGGGCAAATAACGTATCGGATTTGGAAGAAAATGAGATCCAAGGAAAGGAATTCATCCAACAGTTTACCGAATTCGATGCAAATGGCCATCCATTGGAAGTAACCACCTATAATCCAGATGGCTCTGTTGAACACAAATATCAATACCAGTACAGCAGCGATGGAAAAATAATAGACGAATTGCTGGTAGAAGCCGATGACGAAGTTACGGAACACCGCAGTATGGTTTATAATTCTGCCGGGCAATTATCCAAAGAATTCATCCATTATTTGGACGACTCGGCCGATGTGTTGATGTTTACTTACGACAACGAAGGCCGGTTGATAAGCCGAAGAAGCATCGACAACGAGGGCGAAACAGGCAATTACCTTGTGAATGTTTACGACGGAAGCCTATTGGTTTCGGAAACGGAGTATGATATTACCGGCGAAATAATTACCCAGCGCAAGATTATTTATAACGAAGAAGGCAAAATTGCCGAAGAAGTCTTCAGGACGCCCGAGGAAAACTATCATATCCTTTATAGTTACGACGAAAAAGGCATCGCATCGGTGAGTCGCCGGTATAACGAAGACAAGAATTTGACCGGGCGCAACACATTTACGTATAATACCGAAGGGCGTTTATCCGAATCGATGGAAGAAACATCATCGGGAATTGAGATTACCTACATTGGTTACGACGATGCCGGAAACATAATTTTGCAAGAAGAAAAAACAGAAGATGGCGAATTGTTGAGCAGCATTGTGCGCACGTACGACAGCGAGAATAGGTTAATTACCACATCGGTACTTTCGCAAAGGCCTGGCCAGAATGTACCTCAGCATTACCGTATCCGTTACGAGTTTGAGTAACAAGCTAAAATCATCCTGTATTTTCTTGTTCAAGTTAGGCCGGTTTTAATCCGCTTTCAATCTAATTTAAAAGGCTAAAACCAAACCTGTAGCCAATACTGGATTGATTTTAGCCTTTTTTGGTGTTGTTTCTATTTTATCAGTTTCAACCCGCTGAGAGCAGAGCTGTCGTTGGGTCGCAGTATCAAAGCTTGGTTGAACAACACTTTGGCATCTGACGATTTCCCGATGTTCAATTTCGACCAAGCCAGCATTATTACCGAATCGTAATCCAAAGGATAAAGGTTAACGGTTTTTTCAAATAACTTTGTAGCACTGGCATAATCCTTCCGATTATATAAAATAACGCCTAACCAGTAGTTGGCAACTGTATTTTGAGGGTCGATTTTCAGGATTTGCTCGTAATGGGCTTTAACTTTGTTCCAGCTTTCGATGGCGCTTAACGGTTTCACACACCCAAAACGGGCTTCGATGGCATACGGTTTTAGGGTAATAGCCTTGTCGTAGTACTTTATCGATTCGGAATATTGCTTCGCCAAGTACAAAAGCCATCCCAAACGGGTATTCAAAACATAACTATCGGCACTGTAAACCGTTTTCAAACTAGTAACTGCCGATGCATAATTGCCTGCTTGCTCCGCTTCATAGCTTTTAACAAATGCCGCTTGCAAAGCGGCCGGGTTTTGCGCCTTAGCAAATATAAATAGGAAGGTGAATGCTGCAGCGATCGAAATTTTCTTCAAGGTTTCCATTGGTCTCATTTTTATTTGATTGTTTTAATTTGGTTAAATTTAAGCCTGATAAATTTATGTGCTAAATTTAATATCAGACAATTGAAGTTTGATCAGTTTTAGAGATTCCCACATCGTATCAATTTAGGAAATGAGCTTTGATTTTTGTTTGCTCTGATTCATAGGTGAACCCTTGTATCAAATTCTCGCCCAAAGTTATAGTTCCGGTGCTATCGCCGCGGGTTTTCCCTAACACCGTTACCTCCGTTTTTGTTTTAAGCACTAGCAATTCGGTATCAAAAGGGCTGTCGTTATATTCCGATTTTATTGAATACCCAACGTGGATATAGCTATAAAAAGGGGCTACAAAATCGTGAAACCAGATGCTTATTTTTCTATCCCTGATCATACTCAATGGCATCGCATCGTTCACTTCGGTATCCAGGTTCCCAAAAAACACTTTGTAGGCTGTGAGGTAGAAATAGTAAAGCAACGACTCTTTATCGCCATAAAACGCTGTGAAATAAAACATGGAGCCATCGTTAACATAGTAGGCACTCGATTCGGTTTGGCTGCAATACAGGTATTTATAATTGTAGGCATCGGTAAAAGATTCCCATTGCTCAGTGGTTTCGGTCCCATCACCATTTACATATCCGAACTTTAGATGCGAATTGGGCAGGATGTTAAAAGCACTTTTCAACAAAGGCATTGTTTCAATTCCCGACACGGTATCGCCCTCCAAAGGTCTAGAAAATTGCTGCAACATTCCTTGTTTGCCTTTTGCGAGGTAATAATCAAAAGGATAATCGATGGTTCGCGATCCAAGTGTAGGAGTGGCTTGTACCTGAAAATGCAAGTGGGGCACAGGCGAACGGCCAGAGTTGCCGCAATGTGCCAATAAATCGCCGCGCTTAACAAAATCGCCTATTTTTACCTTAAACGAACCTTTTTTCAAATGCGACATTTGTGTATAAAGTCCGGGCAAATGCCTGATAATTATTGTATTTCCCCAATTGTTGGTAGTATTTACCTTTCCGATTTCGTTATCGTCGCAGTTATCGATAATTTCTTCAACAAT
>CAIRHD010000516.1 GCA_903878265.1 uncultured Bacteroidales bacterium
AGGTTTTTACGGATTTGGATGGGTTGGTTGCCATTTGTTTTTTGTGTATCCGGGCTTTTCTCCAAATCTTCTTCCAATGGTGGAACTGCCTCGTTTGAGGAGTCTGTTTTTTCTTTTTTCATGGAGGTTCCTACAGCATCGCTCTGCAAATCGGCAAATTCCATAACTTCATTAGCAGCAACCACCGGAGCTGCAAATTTCATTGAACCATACATTCTATCCCTTCCATAACCTCCGGAATTCCCGAAGTACATTCCAAACCAATTTAATTGATCGTATTCGTGAGTAGCAGTGGAGTCATACATTTCGGGATAAAAAAACTGGTTGCTGTTTGTGATACCAAAAAAGCGGTTATCGTCCCAGGATCGTGTTCCATAAAAGGAACTGAAAATATTAAAATACCAATTATGTGGCGCAAACTCATCAAGCGAAGCATCATACATACCGGCAAGCATTTCGGCCACAGCTTTTTCGCCTTTGCTGTCGCGAAGGGTAATCTGCCATTCTTCGCCCTGCCCCGGTAATAATTTATTGCGGAAAGTGGCGAAACTGATGTCAAGCTTTTTATTGGTGTATGGAACATTGATCAGCTTACTCACCAAAAATGTTCGGTTGTTTTTTACAAACGAGAGGCTGATGTTGAAGTTGCCACGATATTCCTCTTTTACAGGGATGCTGATAAGTTTTTGTTCGTTGCTAAGGTTAAGGATTTGGCGGCTTAACACTTTTTCCTTGTGAAGGACTTCGTAGATAATGCAAGCATTTTTAACTGGTGTGCCGATAAGGAATTTTGCGTCTTCTCCGGGTTCCATGGTTGGCGTGAGCAAGGTGAAAAATGCCGGGGAAACCGCCTCGCAACTTTGGGCTTTTGGCTGAAATGCGTTGAAATACTTTTTATACAAAACTTCCTGTCCAAAAGCATCTTTTGTTTTTAGTTCCAAAACGTACGTTCCAGCCTCGAAAGCATTTCCCATTTTAAAAAGCGAATCGGTAGGTGTTTTGAAATTTGCGCTAAACATAGTAGCCGACTTTGCCCAGGTTGTTACATCGTCTTCATCTTTAAACACTTCGCCAGGAAAATCTTTTGCAAATTCTTCCTTCGTCATCACAAACCTGTCGGGTCGTGACCATTTGCGCGTATATAAAACTTGTTCGGGTTTTGTAAGTTTCGAAATGATAATACTTCCTGATGCGGCTTCTTTTTCACCGTTCAGGTTGGTGGTGCTGAGTGTAAACTGCATTTCTTTTTCAAGGTTTACATCATCGGCAATATCGGTTTTCACCAAAAGGGCATTATAGCCAACCGAAATCCCGGTTTCGTTGTTATGGCTTTCGCCATTTATATCGGTAACATCGGCATAAACCGTGTAAGTGAACACAGGATTGGTCTTCCGGTCAACCGAAAGGTCAGGGATAGCAAGGAAATTTATTGTAAACGAGCCATCGCTGCCAGTAACAGTTTCGCCGTTCGCGATTTCCATTTCATCCGAGGTAGGCATTCCGCGCCAGCCCCACCAATTCGGGAAACGGGCCATCCTGACTACACGGTAAGCAACTTTGGCTTCGGAAACCATACTTCCGGCATACGCTGTAGCTTTCCCTTTGGCAGCAATGGTTTCGCCTAATTTGTACGAGCCTTTAACCGGCTCGAAGGTTACTTCAAATTTTGGCCTCTTATATTCCTCCACCTGAACCGAAACCGAACCAGTTTCACAGCGAATGGTCATTTGCCCTGTCAGCACGTTTTGAGGTGCTATAAAATTCCCGCTGAACGAGCCAAAATCATTGGTGCCAAGGTTTTGTTTTGAAACCACCTGTCCGTTAACATCATACAAAATGACTTCGGTTTTGCTATCATTCTTTATCTTTACTTCGTCACCAGTGCACTCCAACACAATCCCTTTAAAGTAAATTGTTTGTCCGGGACGGTAGATCGACCTGTCAGTAAAAAAGTGGGTTTCAACCTTGGTTTTGAGATCGTTATTACGGTTGGAATATCCTGAAAAGTAACTTTCTGTTATCAGCAAGTCGGTTTTTGAACTAAAAACAAGGTAAAACTGGTTGTTTCTCCAGTTCTCGCCTTTTGCAGGAATATTCACCATCCCCGACTTGTCAGAAACAAAAATATCTCCAGCAACGCTTTCATATTTTCGGGTTCCGGGTTTATACTCGCGGTAAAAAGACTGAACTTTGATGCCGGATAATGGCTGCCCCGAACTACGGTCCAAAACCACAATTTCATTATCGCCATTAAGATTCTTCCTGCTCAGGTAACTTATATTGCTGGCCCAGAATGTGGTTGCGGTTACAATGGCCGATTTATTTGGGAAAGAAGCATCGTTGCTTGCCAACAAAACATAATATCCGGGTTTCAATTCCGGAATGCTTATCTCGGTTGAGTGACTCCTGTAATCGCCATCATCAGGAAGCGGCTGTTCCCAAGTTTTTTGGGCTTTGAGGGAAAGGTATTTTGCCAGCCGGACTTCCATCTGTTTTTCTTGCAAATCCCGATCGGTTTCAGGATCTATTTTTACCAGACGAAAATATACTTTTGGCAAGTTTTTGTAGTTCACCAATGCCAACGAAGGCATATTGGGAATACTTGCATAATTTGAGGTGATTGACAATGATGGCTGTTTGATTCGCTCAATCAGGAAGCGGCAATTTTTTGCCCCAAAACTATCAGGGAAACGACTAATGGCAGCTTCGCACACTTCGATGGCTTGTCTTTTATCCCATACATGCGATTCAGGGATTATGCGGTTTTCACTTTCAATTTCGGCATGATAAAAAATGGTTGATATTTGCTCTTCATCTAATACCCGAGCAATTTGGTAAGCTACTTCCGTAGAAGAAGGATGGTTTTTATACCGGCTTTCCAATTTGTAAAGTGCAGCCAGATAAAGGCTGTCCTTTTCCGGCAATGTGCTGTTTCCATGCACAAATGCAAGTCGGTCCAATTCAACATCCACCAAGGCTGTCGGGTCCTTATCCAATACATGCATCGCAATAACTTCCTGATACAATTTCAAAGTCTGATATTCAAAGGAAAGAGTGTCGGGCGAAACAATAGCGAAAGCAGCAAAATCGTTGGATGCCGAAAAATAATCTGGTTTATCCAACAAAAAAGTATTGGCGGGTTTTGTCAATCCGGCTTCAGCGGAAGCGTAAAAGTCAATGGCACGGTGCGCCAGGAAATCAAATAAAGTGGGCCTGAATTTTTCGGAATCCTTTTGTTTTATGATAATTTCGGAAAAGGAAGAAAGTGTCGTAAATTTTAGCAAATCCTTATCGGTAAGGGATAAAGCATAGTTTTCCATGCAGGCAGCAACCAATTTGGTAAAATCCCAGGTTTTAATGTCGTCGCTAACCAAGCCTTTGGTTTCGTTACGTTGCAGTATTTGCCAGCGGTTGCTTTGGTAGTATTGCCAGTAAAGTTCCGCCAATATGGAATGCAGGATTTGCTTCACCGGGGCTTTTGCCGATACTATTTCGGTTTGGGTGCGGGCAATGCTCTTTTCAAAATAATCTTCCTGAAAATCGGCTTCCAATTTCATGCGGTACAACGATGATTTCAGAAACTGCTCAGCTTGTCCGGCAGATTTAGAGCGTTCGTACCCACTGGTAACCAAATCGAGAGCCGATTGCGATTGACCGATTGAAACCAAGGAGTCAACTTGTTGCCATTCTAACTTATATTGGTTTTGTGCCATGGCAGTTAAACTAAAAAACAGGCTCAGGAAGCAGAAAATGGTTTTCATAACAGATTTGTATTTACTAAAAAGATAAAATTAAACAATTTGATGGTAAGGGAGCGTGATAAGGTTTTCTTTTCTATTGAAATTTAGTGGAATTGATAGGAATAAGCTTTTCAGGAACCAATTTCATGACTTCAATAAAAAGAAAAGTACCACGAAGTTTGTCTTTCGATAAACTATTTGTTCATGTATTTTATTGTCTTTACACAATTCTTGTTCTTTATTGATACTTTTACATGGCAGATTTCTCAATATCTATCAATCAATAAATGAGGCAAATATGTTAAACATAGCTTTATTTGGCCCTCCTGGAGCAGGAAAAGGGACACAATCGGAATTTCTTATCGGCAAGTATAATTTGTTTTACATTTCAACTGGTGACCTGCTGCGCAAGGAAATTGCAGATAAAACCCGTCTTGGAATGGAAGCGCAAAGCAGCATTGCCTCAGGTGGGCTGGTGTCTGACGAGATTATAGTGCAGATTATTGAAAAAACCATAACCGACAATCCCGATTCCAATGGATTTTTGTTCGATGGTTTTCCGAGGACCTATATTCAGGCGTATATCCTAGAAGGTTTGATGATAAAGCTGAACACTTCGTTGAATTGCCTGATTAGCCTGGTTGTACCCGAAGAAGAATCGGTTGCGCGCCTTTTAAGTCGTGGCAAAACATCGGGGCGCAGTGATGATAACGAGAAAGTTATCCGTAACCGTTTGAAGGAATACAACGAAAAAACCTTGCCTGTGCTACAGTTTTACAAGGATAAGGGGATTTATATGGAAGTAAACGGCACAGAGTCAATTGAAAATGTAAACCTTGCCATTACCAAAATAATAAATCACGAATTGAGCAAAAGCCTTTTCAATATTGTGCTTTTCGGCTATCCGGGTTCAGGACGCGGGTCGCAGGGAAAAGCATTGGCAAAGGAATTTGGCCTCGAATATGTAGCCACCGGAGCCATGCTCGAACAGGAAATTGCAACAAATTCGGAAACAGGACGAAAAATAACGCAGTTATATGAGAACGGCCAATTAGTGCCTGATGAAATAGTTGTACAGTTGATAGAGAAAAAACTTGCTAACTCACAAGGTGTGAAAGGCTTCATTTTTAAAGGCTTCCCACGGACTTTGGTGCAGTCGTATATTTTGGATGGGATGCTGAAAAAATACGGTTCGTCCATTTCAAAGATCATCGAAATTGAAGTGCCGACATTGGAGCTAATCAGCCGCCTTGACCAAAGGAGCAAAACCGACCATTGCATGCCTTACGACAACAGCACCGCCAAAATTGTGAAACGCCTCCAGGAACACGAAACCAAAACAGTTCCTGTAATCGAAAAATACAATCAATTGCATGGTGTTATAAAAATCGCCGGTTTAGGCACTTTCGATGAAGTGTTTCAACGAATTTCGGAAGCGATGGAAAGCGGATTTAAGAATTTGAGGTAATATTTAAGGCGAAAAGCATAAAAAAACGGAAAGAGTTTCCCCCTTCCGTTTTTAACAATCACAGCTAAAAGCTGCGTTTCCCCTTTGCCAAAAGAAAGATCTTGTTAATATTTTTTTTGGTACACGTTGTAAACAATAAAAATCGTGCTAAAGCTTAACAAAAACTCTTCTTTTCCTCGATGTTTTTAAAATATTTTCCAACATATTATTTATCAGCAGCTTGTGAAGCTACAAAATTTGATTGTTTTTCCAATCAAAGCCATTAAAGGGATAATTAGGCTGTATTCTTGTCCTAAAATGGGAAACAAAATTCCGAATTAGGAGTTTTATGGTCGGGTTTAGTGCTTTTTGAGCATATCCCGCATCTAAAACCTAACAATTTTTAATGCTTTTCCAGTCTTGAGAAAACCTTTAATAATCTGGTGTATATCGCGGTTGTCGTCGTACCTTTTAATGCTCTCCCTAATCTGTTCAGCATTCTCTATGCCATTTCCCTTTGCCATCCAGCCAAACCCGGAAAAAACGTTGTTTTCAATCAACACCACCGAAACCTCGTCCTCGTTGCGGCCATGATCGAAAATTGCCATATCCGACCATTTATGATGGAATTCGCCCAAAGCGGCACCTACCCTTTTGTTGTATAAATCAGCGGGTTCAATGCCGGTGCAGGCACCCGAACATTGCCCAATCGAATGTTGGAAACAAGCCCCTTGGTTTTGGTACAACCCGCACAATTTCTGGCAAAGATTGTATTTCGCCACCAATTCGTGTACCTGCACCAAAGCTTCGTCGAAAGATGAAAAAACGGTATGCGGCCTTCCTGTATTTTTTATTTTCTCGATCTGCATTACATGATATCCCGATTGCAAATAAAAAGAATACAGCCCATACTTATACATTGTCCTTCGTTGGAGCCTGTTGTGCAAAGGTTTGTGCTTTTTTATCTCGTCCGATTCGAGCAACAAGGCAATAAGTTCGCTGCCGGTTTCTTCGCAACTTATACTTGCAGTGTTCGAGCGCATTTCAATAGCTTTGTTGGTGCTGCTGTTTTGAAAATGCGACAATACCCTCGCCCTAATGTTCTTGCTTTTCCCGATATAAAGCAATTTCCCGCTTTCGTCGTGAAAGTAATAAACCCCGGCAGATGCAGGCAGCCTGCTGAATATCGACCGGTCGAGTGATGCATGCAGCCCATCGGTTGGGATTTGGTTCAGGGTTGGATCCACGCTCAAAATCCGTTCAAACAGTTTAACCGTGGCAAGTGCATCGCCAGCAGCCCGATGGCGCGACGTAATTTGTATGCCAAGGCTGTTACAGAGATTCCCCAAGCTATACGATTTATGGCCCGGCAAAAGCTTCCTTGCCATTTTAACTGTGCACAGTACTGGCCTTTTGTATTTGTAACCCAAGTTTAAGAATTCCTATTTCACAAAACTGTAGTCGAATGCTGCATTATGCGCAACAAAAGTGCAGCCCTCGGTAATTTCGACAATATCGCGTGCAACCTCAAAAAATTTGGGCGCATCTATCAACATTTTATCTGTAATGCCTGTAAGCCTTGCCACAAATGGAGGAACGCTACACTCAGGATTGATAAGTGTTGAATATTCGTTTATAATCTGCTTGCCATCGTGGATAAATATGGCAATTTCGGTAATACGTTCACGGCTGGCATTGCCTCCTGTGGTTTCAATATCGATAATTGCGTACACTGGTTTTGGTTTTTGAGGAAAAGAGCATAGGATGAAATGAGTAGTGAGTTGTAAGTAGCGAGTTATGAGAGAATAAATATTAATTTTACTATTTGAATTCCAGTTATTTGCTTTTTGTTTTTTAAATTTCCATTTACATGAAAGAAGAAACCTAATCTGTTTAAAAACCCCAAAGATACTTTACAAATACATTCAAATCCATATAATATTTATGAAAATGACTTCCTCATATTGAAGGTAAATTATTTATAAAACTAACAATCAGATATATACTTAAAAAGGTTTTTAAATATAAACTGAGGGATGCAAATAATTCATACCTTTGCGGCTCTTTTAAAAATTATCGCTGATCATGGCACATGAGGTTAAAATTTTTTCTGGCAGGGCTACAAGGTATCTTGCCGAAAACATTGCTCAAAGCTTCGGGACTAAACTTGGTGAAGTTCAGGTAATTGTCTTCAGCGATGGCGAGTTTACAATCTCGTTTGAAGAAAATCTTCGTGGAAACGATGTTTACATTGTACAATCCACTTTCCCTCCGGCAGTCAACTTGTTGGAACTTTTACTGATGGTTGATGCCGCCAAACGTGCTTCGGCAAGGCAGATAACAGCCGTTATCCCATACTTCGGTTTTGCCCGTCAGGATAGGAAAGATAAACCAAGGGTTCCGATTTCGGCTAAGTTGATCGCAAATTTGCTTACTGCAGCCGGGGTACAACGCTTGATAACCATCGATTTACATGCCGACCAGATTCAAGGATTTTTTGATGTTCCTGTCGATCATTTATACGCTTCCTCCATCTTTTTGCCTTACATCAAAAACTTAAACCTGCCAAAGCTTGTGTTTGCTTCGCCCGATACTGGTGGAACGCGTAGGGCAGCTTCGTATGCAAAAGCCTTGGATACCGGCTTTGTGATTTGCTACAAGCAGCGTTCTAAAGCCAATCAGGTTGATTTGATGACGCTTATTGGCGATGTGAGAGGTAAAGACGTGGTTTTGCTCGATGATATTATCGATACAGCAGGCACTATTACAAAAGCGGCACAAATTATGCTTGACAATGGCGCTGCAAGTGTACGCGGTTTTTGTACACATCCCATTTTATCGGGCGATGCCATCGAACGTATCGAAAATTCAGCTTTTACCGAAGTAATTGTTACCGACACCATTCCTTTGAAGCATGAAAGCTCAAAAGTGAAAGTTTTAAGTACTGCAACATTATTGGCCGATGTAATCAAAAGGGCTCACAATTACGAATCCATCTCGTCTCTTTTTAAAACTAAAATTTAATAACCAACAAATCAATCTACATGAAAACAGTATCTATGAGCGGTTCGCTTCGCGCGGACGTAGGGAAAAAAGATGCCAAAATGAACCGCGCTAACGGCAAAGTGCCTTGCGTAATCTACGGTGGCAAAGAAGAACTTCATTTTACCATTGAAAGCAAGGTTCTCGACACCATAATTTTTACCCCTTACACCTTCCTGATCGATCTTGATATCGATGGGAAAAAATTTACTGCCACCCTTCAGGATGTTCAGTATCACCCTGTTACAAACAGTACTTTACATGCCGACTTTCTACAGGTTACTGCAGGAAAACCTATTATTGTAAGTCTGCCAATTCGCGTCGAAGGCAATTCGCCAGGAGTTTTGCGCGGAGGAAAACTTGTTAAAAAATTCCGTAAGCTTAGAGTTAAGGGCTTGGCCGAACACATGCCGGAAGAAATTGCAATTAGCATTTCGACTATGGAAATTGAAGACACGATTAAGATGAGCGATATTAAAATACCAAATATCGAAATCCTCGAAGTTATGAGCAATCTGGTTATAAGTGTTGCTTCTACACGTGCTGTGGAGCCTGCAGCTACGCCGGGAGCCAAATAAATCGGAAAACAATTTTTACAAAAAAAGGTACAAAGCCCAAAACTTTGTACCTTTTTTGCTTTTATGACTTTGGCGGTTCGATAGAATTTATAACTGTGTATTATTTTCTTTTTTGATATAATCCTGATTCGGTTAAGACGTAAATTTCATTCTAAAATTGGCTGCATTGTTATCAACCACAATTAAATCAAGTGCATCCACAACGCCATCGCCACTCAAATCATTGGTGAGATAAACTGCCTAGGATACCACCTGAGATTGGTTTACCGTTTGTGCTGAGATCATTGGCTGTAACGACACCAGAAACAGGGACACAAAAAGATTTATTGTTTTCATAAAAGCAGTTTGTCCAAGTTGATTATTTGTTGCTCCAACTCAAATTACTGTTAAGAACCAGTTTGCAGATAGTAAGAATAAACAGTTCTTGGAAAAAGGTGATTTTTTGTTTTAGCAATCGCTGGTTCATTAATAAATGGGAGACTAACTCCAAATATGGAGTTAGTCTGGCTTTTTTACTTTATCACCGAAGTCCCATTAGTTGTATGTATTGAACCTTTTTTATACAATCTAAGCCCATTAACTTCATCATAAGTATTGGATTTGATAAAAATAGAATTTCCCCAACCGGCATTGTTTTCTGCTTCCGTTACAGTTTGGTAAGGCCAAGCGAAAGAACCATTGCCACCAGGGGCAGCATTTTTATCCACATAAATATCACTTAAAGGGTGAGCCCTGTACATCCCCCTGCCATGGGTAGCAGCTATTAGGTATTCATCTCCCTGCCAGAACAATTCCTCCACATCTACATTGCAAGGGCCTTCGTTTGTTTCATACCGGGCATTCACACTCCATGTATTTCCCTTGTCTTCACTCGAAAACACACCTAAATCAGTACCAATGTAAACCCAGTTGGCGTGAGTAGGATGAAAACGGACAGTATTCACCTGAAGGGCGGGAAGATTGTTTGGTGCGGTTCCTGTCCGCTGAGTCCAGGTGTTTCCCCCATCAGCGGTAAACCAGACATCATCTGGTAAATATCCGCCAATAGTAACAAAAACTTCATCAGAATTAAATGGATTAATGGCAATATCCGTAACCCAACGATGTGGGATTCCCAAGCCAACAGCTGACCAGGTTGGTGATCCGCTTGTACCATTAGTGGTTTTGTAAATATTTCCATTTTGATAAGCAACCCAAATGATATTGGAATTTCCGGGGGCTATATCAATTGCGGAACACCTCATCTGGATTATTTTGCCTTTGTCAGTAACAAAAGAAATCCCAGTACCTGTAAAAATAGAGCTCCAGTTAGCTGCACCGTCTGTTGTTCTCCATATTTTTGCGCCCCCAGCTATGAGCGTATTTTGATTGTTGGGATTCATTGAAAAAGGAGCTATAAATAGTGCTGATGAATCATGTCCTGCATCATCAAGGCCATTAATTCTATAGTAATTGTTAACCCCTCCATCTGCACTTTTTTCAATCTTAAGCTTTGTGTATTCAGTATAGATAATATCCGCATTTGTGGGATCGATGGCACAACTACCCCCATCGCCTGTTTCGGCCTGAAACCAGTTTCCCGCTCCGCTCCAGGGACCGGATTTCCTAAATCGGGGCGAATCATTGTCCTGTGCCCCGCCAACAATCACACTTCCGTCGGCAGCGGCGGCACCTCCGTAAAACTGGGTAATTCCTAGTGTAGAATTGCATAAATTGGTCCACCCGCTAATAGTGGAGGTTGTCCACACATTGCTTGCTTTTTGAATGCCACCGTCATTACCAAAATATACTGTATTGTTGCCTGACCCATTATAAGCGGGATCCTTAACAATAATATGCTGATCTGCATGGGCCGAGTTTGCGACACCTCCGTTGTGATAATTACGCCAATCACTGATCTGTTGGATGGTAAGGCCACCATCAATACTTTTCCATATATCTGTGCCCCCAAAAAGAATTCTATCACTGTTGGCTGGATCAACCCAAATAGTATTGTTGTACCAGCCTTGTTCAGCTAAATATGCGAACCCTGTCCACCTTTGTGTCCATGTAGTCCCTTTGTCTTCAGATCGCCAGATTTCGCCGCCATTAATATCCAGTGACGCATAAATCCTGGAACTGTTGGATGGACAATAGGAAGCTTCACACCTTCCGCATGAATCCGGAAGATTGCCAACTCCTCCATAATTCTGATAATTAAATGTTTCGCCGTAATCGGTAGAAATCAAAAGCCCATGGCTTGTCCCTACCATCACCTGTGAAGGATCACTTGTTTTTACGCAAACCTGTAAATAATTAGAGTTTGAACTGCTCTTGTTTAGCCAGGTTGTACCGCCATCTGTTGATTTATACAAACCGCCATCAATATAATTTGATATAGATGTAACAGCATACAACACATTTGAACTGTCAGGGTGATGTGCAAGGCGGTTTACCCAGATAAAAGAATCATTGTTTGTAGATGGGAGTTGGTTCCATGTTGTTCCCCCATCAGTACTTTTAAAAATACCAGCCCCGGGAATACCACCCCCAAATCCTTCGCCGGTTGATGCGTACATTATATCTAACTGATTTGGGTCGTAAACAATGGACGTAACATCAAGGTTAGCAAGAAAATCATTGACTGGTGCCCATGTAGCACCTCCATTGTTAGTTTTCCATATACCGCCTCCAACGCTCCCAATAAAAATAATTGAAGGAATGTAGGGATGGATAGCGATTGCGCGTATCCTTCCTCCAATATTGCCTGGGCCTAACCATTCCCAATTCCATAAACCTGCATCCTCAGAAGGAATTGCAGGCATGTTTCTCATTTGTTTTTTTGCATTCAATAAAGCTCCTGGACTGATTTTCCCAAACATATCAAGCCTTTTCATGCGCTGCTCTTTCAACAGCCCATCAAGGTTTTCTGCATTTTCACCCTCTTCATCCTCAACAGCGGGATTTATTTTCCCTTTACTTTTAGTCAGTAATTGTTCGTTCGTAACCGGGAAGTCCTTATTTTCCAAATCTTCAGTACTATTTGCCTTTGGAGCAGATGGTTTGCTCTTGTCAGTAATTTGTGTTATTGTTACAGGTTCTTTTTTAAATAGTTTAAAGCCTTCGCCCGTGTTGACCCATGTTATGAGACTTGAAGCATTGTATAAGTTTAAAAGCTCGTAAAAGAATGGTTTCATAGGCTTTTTACCAATTTCAAAGGAGTATTTTCCTTCCGAAACAGGAATTGAACATGAAGCTAAAGGTTCCGAGGCATCAATGCTGGTCCCGTCATTCGACCAAATGCTGATGGTGTCGCTTACAATGGCAAACTTGAATTGGGCAACACCGGAATAAGGCATGCCATTTTTCATATCAACAATTTCAGATTGAAGATCTTGCGCGATTGTGTTTCCTCCAAACAGCAAAAAGACAGCTATTACTTGAAAAGCAAGTATTATTATTTTCTTTTTCATACTGAACAGTCTAATGGTTGCCCTGATTATTGTAAAGAAACAAGGACCAAAACCAAACCTTTCCCATCCGGTAATGATGTCATCGCTTTCCCTAAAATTGCACCCTGCGACTTGATGAAATTGGTTACTTTCATGGCATGTCCGGGGGTGTCGGAAGTGGTTAACAGGTCACCAGGTTTAATCGCACCATTGGATGCATCGGCTAGGCAATAAACACGGCCCGATAAGGCAACAAGATGTTCCCCTTCGGCTTTTGTTCCCTTGTTGTGGAGGATAATACCTGGATGAATATCAACAGCACCGCTAACAATTCCTGCCACGCACCGATCATACGCTTTGTTGGCAATCTTCAGTTGTCCCGGGAATTTATCATCAATAGAAAGCACTGTGCCCGGAACAATCCCGGCATCTTTATCAATATCAAAGGGCTCCGCAATATCAGCACCACCAGTAAGTTCAATTTCCGAAATGGTAGCCCTTCCTTTTTGGGTTCCATTGTAATTGGCATCCAGTTCGATCACAGGCTGGTTTGCATTGTTATACATAGTGATTTGCCCCATATCAGTGGCTCCATCTTCCGAAGGATCAATCTTGATAGATTTGGTGTGATTTCTGTTGTAAAGTAAAATTGCTCCATCACCTGCAACTTCAAAACTACTTCCAAGCCCGGATGATCCAAAACCTGTTATTAAATTTCCCGAAGCAGTTGCCTCCTGTGTAATCAGTATGGTAGCTTCCGTGCCTGCGCTGTTAAAATTTGCAGCGGGGCCGGCACTGGTCGATGTGTTCTCCACATATAAGGCAGGGTTAGCGGCAGTGGCTCCGTTTCCTGTAAAGTGGACAGGAATTACATTTCCAGAAGCAACCACATGCAGCTTGCTGGTGGGTTGGGTGATCCCAATACCTACATTTCCACCAAAATAACTTTTCCCAAGCCCAAAATATCCGGCAAACCCATCACTGCTTAACGTTGATGCATAGATTCCGTAGTTGATGCCATTGGTTCCATAAGCCCAGGCCGATACACCAGTGCCTGTAGATCCCCAGGATTGGCCTGTAACTCCAGTCCCAGCCCCGGCAGCATTCATGGACCTGCCCAAAACACCTGATCCTGCTGATGCACCAATGGAACTGTTGTTGATCGAGCTGGTGATCCCATAAATATATCCATTGGAACCTGTATAGGTATTGGTGAGTTTTGCCACAGATGAAGAAACAGAAGATTGTGCGGTTGTGATTTCCAGCGGGGAAGCCGGATCGGATGTGCCAATTCCTACATTCCCGCCCAGATAATAGAGGCTGTTTCCATTGGTCAACCATGAAGTCGGCTGCCAGGTGGCCAGGCCATGGGCATCCGAGGTGAGTATCTTTCCGGCTCCGGGATTCCCTCCGGTAATCTTAAGCTGTCCATCGGCAAATACGTTCCCGTGAATATACCCGCCCCATTCGCCCAGCGAATCATCCTGAAAACCAAGTGCTCCCCAAGAAGATGGGTTGGTTTCAGCCGAAACACCCCCATAAACACCTGCCGAACGGCCGTAATCATCATCGAAACGATATCCTGCTACACCAAAATGATACGGCATACCGGTGGAAACATATCCAACAATAGCTGAGATTGTATTTTGGTATGCATAAGAATTTCCTTTATTTGCATCTGAATAGTTCATCACAAATACTGAATTTTTTCCTTTCACATTGGTTCCTGTAATGACATACATAGCCTGAGTAGTATCCATCAGCGTAAGGCGATAAGTGGGCGATGTTCCAATACCAAGGCGTGAATTCATCATAATATCACCATTTCCATACCCGAATATCCGGATCCTGTCTAAATTATTTGTTCTGAAGACCAGATCCTGGGCATCAATATTACCTATGAAGCTAGTACCCGGATTATTACCTGAATTTCCCGAAATATTCCAGGATAAACCAGTTTTCTGGACTTCATTCCAAGCAGAGTTTGCATAGTACCATGGGGAGTTGGTTGTAAGGTCAAAAACCTGTAGGCCAGTTGTTGCAGTTGAAATCGCTGTTCGTTGCGATGAAGTCATTCGAGGCATCAGAAAACCTTTTGTTGTACTCGTAATATCCAACTTTGCACTCGAAGAAGGGGATGTTGTGCCAATGCCAAGTACTTTTTGGGCACTGTTCCAATAAAGATCCGCATCACCTGTCAATGATGAAGCCCCGTTCCAGAATGTTAGCATTCCTGCGGTGCCAGAACCTGTCATATAATTTGAATGGCTGTGATCACTGCGGGAAGCGGTGGCTGCACTTCCTAGACCTCCCCACGAGATACCAAGGGTATAAGGGTTAACCGAACTGCCGGCACCCGACCTTATTAATCCACCACCCAATGTGGCATTTGTGATTTCATTCCCGATAACACCATCGGCTTCGGTAACAGCGGCAGCTATCCATTGCGATCCATTCCACTGTAGGAAATATCCGCTTGATGGAGCATCTGTACTAATGGCGTAGCCTCCGATTTTTTGGGCATTTGTTGCTTGTTCCGCTTTAAAAGCATAGCCGGAGGAATATATATTTACACCTGGTGATAAAAGCGTTCCATCAACGGTAATCTGTAAAACTGCACTTGTATTGTCGTTAAAAACACTGACCGGGATTGGCGTTGTTTCTCCAAGAACAACGGAATACAACCCATTCGTTACAGGTACATTGCTATGCGTTTCGCTCCAACCTGAACTGCTGATAGAGAAACCAAAATTCCTGTTACCTGTTACCGGGTTTCCACTTTCCAGCAACTTGCCTTGAAAAGAAATCTTTTGGGGGATACTTTGAGCATTGGCAATTTGAAGGCAATGAGTCAGGAAAATTGCCAGTAATCCTACACATAGTTTAATTGTTAGTTTTTCCATGATTGTTGGGTTTGATTATTATTGTTTTAAGTGTGTTTATTTCTGTTTTGTAAAGATAAAGTGATATTTTAAATAGTCAATTTATCAGTGTAAAAATATTTTTGCAATCCGCCTTGCAAACGTTTACAAATGAGGTTCATATAATAATTTGGAAGGATGATCATGTGTACAAGTTTGATTACAGATGCAGAATAGTGCATATTAATGAATCTTAGTTGAATTTAAGATTATTAACCTTAACCAAAATTAAATGAGTAAAAACCGAAATCTTTCAAGGATTATAGAGTTGGAAATTAAGTGGAATTGATTTTTTTGAAAGCCGCAAGACTGAAGTCAGCAATAGATTTACTTTTCATACAATTTACAAAAGGAGATTAAACTGAAGAACGTTACTATCGTACTCTGTGTTACCTACTTGGAGAAAATTAGTTTTTATTTTTGCTTCCATCTTCAACCTTGCGACAAAGTAAAATCGTTAACCAAATTAACAACAGAACCCATCATTTTAAATTTCTACTGCAAAACAAACCACTAATCATCCGACGGCCTAATTAAGGTGTAATTTTCATTTTAAAATTGGCTGCATTGTTATCAACAACAATCAAATCCAGAGCATCAACAATGCCATCGCCATTCAGATCATTTGTGAGATAACCTATATTGAAATTTGTGGCCGAAGTAGAAATCAGGTTAACATCGGTGGAGTTAATAAGCCCGTCAGCATTAGCATCGCCAGCATAAATGCCATAAATACCTGATGCCAAGAGTTTAAGATTATTCCCATAAGCCTGTATAGCACTGTTTGTGAAATTGTAAGCCTTCGTCCCGCCAGAAAAATTCACAGGCTGCGCACTTACTGTTTCGAGCGAATTGCGGTGTTTTACAGTAACATAATAAGAACCGGAAGTGCTTTCGGGTATGTTGATTGAAGCTTGGCCAGTGGTGGATAAACTGACGTTAGCTGCCGAATAGGCTATGGTGGGGTAATTTAAAGGGTTGTGTAATTCTATATTGATTTTATCAGCAACCAGATCGGGGAATTGGTTGCCGGTAGTGTTTTGAGTCTTATTTAGGCCTGCGCCATTAAAAAGGCCTTCGAGGTAAAGTGTCAGGTTTAAAATAGTGGCATCAGATAGCCTATAAATAAAACCATCGTTGGACTGGTAGGCACCTCCGACAGTATGATAAGCCACGAAAGGTTCGCCCACAACCGCAAAGTTGGAATATATGCCTCCCGAAGAAGTGCCACCACCTGAGGATGCTACCTGTGATTGGTTTGTAGTTTGTGCCATGATGAGTGTGAATGACAACACCAGGATCATTACCGTGAAAAGACGTATCGTTTTCATAAAAAGTTGTTTTAAACTTAGATTATTTGTTGTTTAATTTTCATTCAGCAAAGTAGTTTTCAGATATTCCCTATTTGACGATAGCGCTTCCATTTGTAGCATTTACCATCCCTTTCTTCGTGAAAATTATGGGAATCTCGTCGTAGGTATTTGCTTTTATAGAAATGTTGGTTCCACTTCCGGCATGGTTTACAGCATCGGTAACATTATTGTAAGGATGGGCCGCACTACCATCTCCACCTGCGACGGCAGTTTTATCAACATAAATTGTTGTGAGTGGATGTGCCCGGAACATTCCCCTTCCATAAGTAGCCGCTATCAAAAACTCGTTTCCTTGCCAGAAAAGTTCCTCTACGGCCACATTGGCAGGGCCTTCATTATCGTTGTAACGTTTATCGACACTCCAGTTCAAGCCTTTGTCCATGCTGGAAAATACGCCAAGATCGGTGCCAATATAAATCCAATTACTATTAGAATTATTGACCCTAATGGTATTAACGGGAAGGGCAGGCAGGTCGAAAGGTGCAGTTCCCGTCCGTTGTGTCCAACTTGTGCCTCCGTTAGCAGTGTACCAAACATTGTCAACTTCATAACCACCAAAAGTAACATACACTTCGTTGTTGTTTGCCGGATTGATTGCAATATCGGCAACCCAGCGGTTTGGCAGGGCAGTTGCGTTGTCGTCCACTTGTGTCCATGTTGGGGCAGCGACAGTTCCATTTGCAGTTTTATATACGCTCCCATTTTCGTAGCCAACCCAAATAAGGTCTGAGTTTCCACCAGCAATATCAATAGCCGAACAACAGTTCCAGTGCCAGGTGCCGTCAGAATAATAGTAGCCTGTTCCAATATTGCCCTTTATCGAAGACCAATTTGTCGCATTATTGGTTGTGCGCCAAATGCTGGCTCCGCCTGCAATGAGTCTATTTGAATTATTGGGGTCCATGGAGAAAGGAGAGACAAAAAGCGTGGTAGCGGCACTTCCTGCATCGGTTAGCCCTGTTGTTGAACCGGCATTTGTAAGTCCACCATCAGTACTCTTGGAAATGGCAAGATTTGTATATTCGGTATAATGAATGTTAGTGTTTGATTGATCAATAGCACAGTAGCCGCCATCGCCAGTTTCTAATTGATACCAACCTGAACTCCCACTCCATGCGCCCGAAGCCTTATACCTTACACAATCGTTGTCCTGGGTTCCGCCAATTATCACACTGCCATCTGGCGCAGCAGCCCCGGCATGAAACTGAGTTATCCCTAAAGTACTGTTGCAAAGGTTTGTCCAACCGGAATTTAAGCTTACTGTCGAAATATCGGCAGCTTTTTGTATCCCGCCATCGTTTCCAAAAAAAACAATATTGTTAGTAGTTCCATTAAAACCAGGGTGGTTGATGATTATGTGATTGTCGGAATGTGCCGAGTTTGCAGAACCTCCGTTATGATAATCATGCCAGTCGCTTATTTTAGTTAAAGTAGCGCCACCATCAGTACTCTTCCAGTTGTCGAGGCCACCAACAACCAAATGGTCGCTATTTGTAGGGTCTATCCAGATGCAATTGTCGTAC
>CAIRHD010000517.1 GCA_903878265.1 uncultured Bacteroidales bacterium
ACCGGTATTCTCGGTAATTTGTGCATGGTGTATGCCGTCGGCAGCCATAAATCGGCAAGTGTTGCCACTTATGCCGTTATGATGGGCAAAAGCGGTGATGCACCGGCCACCGTTGCCGCAAAAAGTGGCAGCGCTGCCATCTGAATTAAAGTAGTTCATCCCGAAATCGTAGCCTTCGCTATGCTGGACCAGCAATAGGCCATCGGCACCAATGCCAAAATGTCTGTCGCACAGTTTGGCAACCAGTTTTTCGCTCACCGGAAACTGCAATTTTCGGTCATCGATTACGATGAAATCGTTGCCCGTGCCTTCGTATTTGCTAAATTTGAGTGTCATTTCGGAAACAAATTTAATACAATACTTGTCAATATGTCAGATTGCTTATGGATAATGATATTTTTTATTGATTTTTATTTGTATTACTTTTGCAGCTTAAAGCGACTAAAGAGGCATTTTGAACGCAAATTATGGTTTAAAATATTGTTTAACAATACGTTGAAATCATTTATGAGGTTTAGTCCTTCTACATCAAACATAGTGTTAACATTAATTAACAGGCACTAAAAAACTATTGGTATTATCCTTGCGTTATGAACAAAACTTCTTAAAAAAGTAATTCTTAACAATTGAACTTAAAATCATTTTCTAAAAATTACACTAAAATGAAAAAGTACGCAGGTTTTCTTCTAATGGCAGTGCTGGGAGGATTAATTTCCCTGGGTGGGTTTGCCTTGATTCAAAAAAAGAGTGTCAATCCTCAAGGTGTTCCTCAGCAAACTACGCCGGTTCAACTTACAAGTCTTTCAGGTTCCGGTTCAGCAATTTCAAATCCCGATTTTACTGTTGCCGCAAGCATGACCATACATGCTGTGGTGCATGTTAAAACCGAATATGCCCGCAAAAACAACATGTATGATAATTTTTTCAATTTCCACGATTTCTTTGGCGACAACCAGTTCAACAACCAAGGGCCTTTGCAGGGTGCTGGTTCGGGGGTTATAATTTCGCCAGACGGATATATAGTTACGAACAACCATGTTGTTCAGGATGCAAGCAAAATTGAAATAGTGCTCAACGATAAACGTTCCTACGAAGGCACAATAGTTGGCACCGATCCTTCCACCGACCTTGCAGTTATCAAAATTAAAGAGGGCAACCTTCCTTTCCTCACTTATGGGAATTCCGATGAGGTTCAAATTGGCGAATGGGTGCTTGCTGTCGGCAATCCTTTTAACCTTACCAGTACTGTAACTGCGGGGATTGTTAGTGCGAAAGCAAGGAATATCAATATATTGGGAACGCCTGATGGCACTTCTATCGAATCGTTTATACAAACCGATGCCGCTGTTAACCGCGGAAATAGTGGTGGCGCATTGGTAAATACCCGTGGCGAACTGGTTGGTATAAATGCAGCCATTGCAAGCGGAAACGGTTTTTATGCAGGCTATTCGTTTGCAATCCCGGTAAACATTGTTAAAAAAGTAGCACGCGACCTCATAGATTACAGCGAAGTTCAACGTGCTTTCCTTGGTGTGAGCATACGCGAAATCGACAGTAAATTTGCCGAAGATCAGGGGATCAATGAACTTAAAGGCGTTTATATCTCGGAAGTAAACGATGGAAGTGCGGCAAAAGATGCAGGCATACTCAGGGGCGATGTGATTACTGCGATCAACAACATGGCAGTTAACTCCACATCCGAACTTCTGGAACAAGTTAGCCTCTATCGGCCCGGCGAGAAAATAACCGTAGTAGTGCATCGCAACGGGGTGGAAAAATCGTTTAAAGTTACCTTGCGCAACCGCGAAGGCAGCACAAGCATCGTGAAAAACGAAATAGCGGATGTAGCCCCTATGCTTGGCGCAAAAATGCAAGTTGCCCCTAGTGAACTGCTCCGTAAACTTGGTGTTGACCATGGGGTTCAGGTTACCGAATTAGGCGATGGCTTGCTCAGTAGGGCTGGGATCAGGGAAGGGTATGTAATTACCGAAATTGACAAAAAACCAATCCGAAGCATCGAAGAGTTAAGCAAAATTTTATCCACCAAAAGCGGTGGGATTTTGCTCGAAGGGATTTATCCCAACAAGGTAAGGGCCTATTACGGGTTTGGCATCAATTAGGGTTCAACAAAAGGGCAAATTCTTTTAAAATTACACAATAAACAAACTGCATATTTGTTTGTTTGTAAGTGAGGGCGGGGAGTTGATTTTTTCAATCTTTCGATTAACTGATACTTAAAAGTAAACTGCATACAAGCTATGCAGTTTACTTTTAAAAAAAAATACAACCATGAGACAACTAAAGATAACCAAATCAATCACCAATCGCGATACGGCTTCGTTGGACAAATATCTTCAGGATATTGGCAAAGAAGGTTTGATTACCGCAGATGAAGAGGTTGAACTTGCTCGAAAAATAAGGGCTGGCGACCAAAAAGCGCTCGATAAACTTTGCCGTGCCAACCTTAGGTTTGTGGTTTCGGTTGCTAAACAATACCAAAATCAAGGTTTGAGCCTTCCCGATTTGATCAACGAAGGCAATGTTGGGCTTATAAAGGCCGGACAGCGTTTTGACGAAACACGCGGCTTCAAGTTTATTTCGTATGCCGTTTGGTGGATCCGTCAATCTATACTCCAGGCATTGGCTGAACAATCGCGTATGGTGCGTTTGCCATTGAACCAGGTAGGTTCGCTCAACAAAATTAAAAAGGAAACCTCAAGGCTCGAACAAAAATTTGAACGTCTGCCTTCTGCCGAGGAATTATCGGAAGCGTTGGAAATCCCTTTCTATAAAATTGATGCAGCATTGAAAATTACCACCCGGTATGTTTCGATGGATGCACCTTTGGTAGAAGACGAAGACACAAAATTTATCGATGTTTTTGTTGATGAAGACTCTCCATTTACCGATGCCGGGCTGATGCGCGAATCGCTCACGCTCGAAATACAGCGCTCGCTATCAACCCTCACCGATAAAGAAAGGGATGTTATAAACCTGTATTATGGCATTGGCGTTCCACACGCTTTAACGCTCGAAGAAATAGCCCTGAAGTTTGACCTCACCCGCGAACGTGTGCGACAGATAAAGGAAAAAGCAATACGCCGCCTCAAGAACAATTCGAGGTGCAAGTTGCTGAAAACGTATCTGTAATTTAGCTGAATCCCGATTTAACCCCAGAGTTTGGTTTATTTCAAAAAACAGGGATAAACCCAACAAAACACCTTTAACCTTCAAATCCAGGAATGGCTTTGAAGGTTTTTTTATGGTTGTTTTTTTAGGATTCATTACCCTAATCTATCCGCGATTTAGAAAGGACAGCATTAATAAAGATGCCCCACTCCTTTCCAAAAATGTGTTTCGCCACTCAGAAGATGTGTTCCGCCACTTAGATGAAGTGTTACGCCGCTCAGAAGATGTTTTACGCCATCGTAAAACATCTTCTGAGCTGATGCAATAACCATCGGAATAGAGATATAAACCTCTGGAAAAGAGGCGAAAACCTTTTGCAAAGAGGTGAAAACATTTGAAATGGAGAAACAAACCATCGGAACAAAGAAACAAACCTTCGAAGCGGAGAAATAAATCTATTGAATGGAGATACAAACCTACTATTTGGAGCGTTGATAATTAGGAATGGCTTTCCCAAAGTTTAAATCAACCTCCAAACCCCATGCTAAATGAGCAGCAGTCTTCAAATTTTCTTGCACAAAAAAGCACCGTAAAACCAGTATCCCAGTTTTACGGTGCAAGCAATCACTAACCAACAAACCTAATTTTTATTTTTTGGGAATCCTTATTTGAGGGGAACATAACCTGTTTTGAGCACAAGATCCTGACCAACCGGCGAAAGGACATAATTGATATATGGGCTAAGCGTTTTTTCTATCGAAGCAAGGTAGTAGTAAAACAAAGGACGGGTGATAGGATACGTTTTGTTTTTTGCAGTTTCAACAGCAGGGCTTACAAACGTCTTTCCTTTGTCGAAAGAAACTTTGAGTGCTTTAACTTCTTTTTCGAGGTAGGCAAGGCCAACATAACCAATTGCGCCTTTAGTTTGGCTAACGCTCTGCACTATAGCGCCGGTAGCAGGCATAAGCAAAGCTGCAGAAGCGAAATTTTTACCTTTAAGTACATGTTCCTTGAAAAATTCATAAGTACCCGAACTGGTTTCGCGAGAGTAAACCACCATTTTCACATCATCGCCACCAACTTCTTTCCAATTGGTTATTTTTCCGGTAAAAATACCTTCGAGCTGTTCGCGGGTAAGTTGCGACACTTTGTTAGTAGGGTTAACAATTACTGCAAGTGCATCGTAAGCAATAATGGTTTCCTTGTACGCTTTTCCGGCATCCTGTAATTTTATTTTCTCATCGAGTTTGAGGCTACGCGAGGATTGTGCAATATCGGTAGTGCCATTTAACAAAGCAGCAATTCCCACACCTGATCCACCACCGGTAACCATTAAAGAAGCACCGGCATTTTTCTTCATATATTCTTCTGCTTCTTTTTGCGTTAGCGGAAGCACTGTATCGCTGCCTTTAATTTTAAGTTTCTGCGCATTTAGTTGGTTAACAGCAACCAGCACGAGTACCAATAGGATTAACTTTTTCATTTTCGTTTTTGTTTAATTATTTATTATTTGAGAATTTTAATTCGTTGTAAAATTAGAATTTATACTGTACGCGCAGGGTCAGCACGTTGTCTTTTAAATCTTTGGTGAAATTATTTGTGGAATTGGCACCAGCAATTCCGGTGGTTTCATTTTTTACTATTTCATAATATGCGGTAAATTTCACCTGTGGGTTAAACCTGTAGTTCCAACCAAGCCCGAGTGTTGAGTAAAATACGTCTGCCGACGATAATTTATACTTTGATTGAATTTCGTTGCCACTCACTTTGATATTTGGATCGTACCAATCGTATTTAACTACCAATTGATGCTTGCTCATTCCTATGTTTTGAATCAGATAAATATAGTAAGCCCCGAAAGTCCTGTTATAAATATCTGTAGTTTGAAGGCCAGTTGGACTGGAAGTGGAGCTTGAGGATCCCGGTTGCTTTCCAAAAAGCCATTCAGCCCTTAATGTTGAAATACCAATTCCTGTTTGGAGACTGAATTGGACATCGGCTCCATAATATGTGCGTTTTGCGAAAGTATTGATACTGGTACTATCACCTAACACAAATGCGTTTGCATCATCAGATGCAGTACCCATTTTGTAGTTTTTTTTGGTCGTTTGTAACACTCCACCATTATAATAGGAGATACCGCCACCATATTTGAATTTTTGCGCTTTATTTGCTTTCGCGAAACTTAGGTGTCCAATAAAGTCTTTATGGTTGTCAGTTTCAGAGTTGATTCCATTTCCGGCAAAAAAACCAGCATCTAATTTAATGAAATCATAACGTGTTCCTTTTTTAGGCTGTAACGTTATTTTCGCCCCAAGATCTCTTTCACCAGGGAACAGGGTTTGGAAAGACCGTGCGCGTTCGGGCGTTTCCCTGGAACTTGATGAATAGGTGATTTCGTATCCAAACGGACGATCGAAAACACCTGCGGTAAGTGTTACAAAATTTGCCCAAGGATCCATAACTGCAATATATGCATCTTTTATCGCTACACCTTTCTCGGTAGCATCAAGTTGTAAAACGAATTGTGAGAAAGAGTAATCGTAGGTGAATTTTATACGGCCCCGACGGATCAAAAAGCGATTGTCGACGGTTTTGGGGAAATTACCACCGGAGAATGAGTTTATTCCGGCTGTATCGGCCATTTGCCATTGAGCCTGGATATAGCCGGTAATCTTGAGCCGGTTTATCAGATCAATTGAAGTTGTGTTGTTGTCAGCCTCTGCCTGAAGTGTTGAAATTAGGCTGTCGTTTACAGATTGTTGTGCATTTGCCTGGCGGGGAAATAATGTTGAGACCGCTACAAAGGCTAAAATTGAAAGAAAGATTGTTTTCATGTTTATTTCGTTTTTTTATAGTGCAAAGGACATATTAACAAATTAATGTATGGTTACCGCAATATTATTTAATTGTTAAGCAGCAAGGGAACATTTCATAAAACATTAATATTCAGCAATATTAATAGAAATATTAATATCATATAAAGTGTTTCATATTATTAGATTGTTACCTGAATAATACTGGTCAGAGTTACTGACCTTAATTCTATGCTCCAAACCACCTTTCCAGAATAGCAAATAACTAATAATGCTTTTCATCAAGGCAGTATAAAAATCCAAAATGAATGAATTGGTATCTGCGCAATTTCATGTTTATCTATTCTCGTTTTATGCACTATTTTCTATTGTCAATAGGGCTGATCCTACACTCCTTTAACTTTAACAATTTGATAATCTTTACTTAATCACAACTGAACATATTCGAGGGACATTTGCAAACTGAAATTAAAACGTAAATTAATGTTTGAAGTAAGAGGTTATAAAAGAAGAAACAGCATCGAAAGATTAGCTAATACCTTATTTATGCCGATCATCTCTGCATTTTTGTTATTAATATGTGATCCTATTAATGCGCAGGAAAATCACCATATAACCCACGAAGATAGTCTCGCCATGGAAAATGTTATCGTCGAAAGATATTATATCTCTGATTCAACTGATTATACTGGCAATAACGATAATATCCTTCCCAAAGGCTCAATAACCTACCGTATTTTTATAGATATGAAGCCCGGGTATTCGCTTCAGGTTGTTTATGGAGTACCCCATCACGAATTGTTCCTTAAAACAACGACAACATTTTTTAACGATAAGATTTGTTTTGCCGAAACAGGTTTTAATATAGATGCCAAAAAACTTCATATAGTAAACGTTGCCTTGGATTCGTGGATAACCATGGGGGCTGCATCACGCCTCCATACGGGTATTCTGCGCTCCGAAGATGTGGACAGTTTTTCCTTTATAACAAACAGGGCTTCATTGAGCAAGTCAGATGGATTAACCAAAGGTGTCCTTCCTGATTTTAGGATTTTTAAGCTCGATTTGGGTTTCTTTAACAACGATTCTACGGCAAGTTGTTTCTCGACTACCGATGCAGCATGGGCTGCGCTGGGCGGAGTACAAGGGCCAACTCCTGAAAACAGGGTTTTAATAGCCCAGCTTACAACAAATGGCAAACTTACATTTGAATTGAATGTCCAACTTGGTACTCCCTCAGGTGGATTTATCCAATTTGTTGCCAAAAACCCAGAAGCTTTAGAAATGCAATTTGATGGTCTTTCAAGTAATTAACAAATTACTTTCCTAAAAAAATGAAAAAAATTAAAATGGAAAAGAAACTCAAGATAAGGAATTGGATGAAGTTTGCGTTCATTCTCTTCCTATTCAACACATTAGGTTTATCTGGGGCAATAGGGCAATGTATTATCAGGGGAAAAGTAACCGACATTAATGGCGAAGTACCCATAGGAGTAGCTTTTTATCTCAAGTCAGATAATACAGTTGGCACTTTAACTGATATCAATGGAGATTATTCTTTAAAAGTGAATTCAACATCCTCTCTGGTATTTGTTGTGAGTTATGTTGGATACAAAAAAATTGAAGACACAATCAATTGTTCAAAAGGCGGAATTATTATTAAAAATTATGTATTAGAGCCCGCTGCCACTACATTAAACGCAGTTACCATTACAGGCCGTACCCAGAATAATTTCGATGCCCACATGGAAACGAAAAAGAAACTTTCGTCAACTACGCTTGATTATATTTCGGCCGAAACGATCAAAAAAACAGTTGACGCCAATGTTGCATCTGCTATAACAAGGGTAACCGGGGTTTCATCAACAAGCAGCGGAATGATTACTGTACGCGGAACAGGCGACCGTTATTTAAAAACCACTATAAATGGCTCGCGCATCCCCACTTTGGATCCGTTTACCAATAATATTAAGTTGGATATTTTTCCGGCTAGCCTGGTTGATAATATTGTTATCGCCAAAACGGCAAGCCCCGATTTGCCTGGTGATTGGGCAGGGGCTTACATATCAGTAGAAACCAAGCAGTATCCTGAAAAACTGTCGGTTAATATGGAAACCTCAATTGGATATAACAGCCAAACCACATTTAAGGAAGTAATCTCCTCTGAGCGGAGTTCAACAGATTGGCTGGGATACGACAATAAATTCAGGGACTTTAATCATAGCAATTATATTCAGTTTAACGCCAAACCTACTACCTATGATGAATTTGCTGCTTTAGGATTGGGCGATTACTTTAAAAACCTTGGGGTAAACAGCACAACACCCTGGAACGACACTTATTTAAAGTTAGGCCTGATCGAGTTAGGTTTAATGGGCAAAGCCCAGATCGATGATGCCAGTGCTTTCGAAAATGCTAAAAAACAATACAATACGCTTTATTACCGTGAACATGCTTTTGAACTCATGAATGAAGAAGCGGTAAAATCGGAAAAATCAATACCAGAAACCTGGGCCCGCACAGTAAGGAAAGCACCTTTGAATTTCAGCCAAAGTCTTAGCATTGGCAATCAAACAAAATTATTCGGTAAAACTTTGGGCTACCTGATGGGATTCAGATATTCAAGTGCCATACAATATGATCCTAATTCCTATGGCAACCGTTTTGGTGTTGACAGTAAAATTGTTGATGGACGACCAGCCGGTTATGATTCTATTTCGCAAACAGTAAGCAAAGAACTCAGGGGTTGGAGCGCTTTGATCGGTGCTGCATACAAACTCAATGCCAACAATACTATTTCACTTCTGTTTATGCCCAATGTAACAGGCGTGAACAACATTCGCGACATCAGCACCCTGACAACCCTTGGTGCAGATTCAGGCATGGTTTACAAAAGGACACAACAATTTTACGAGTCGCGACAGCAGATGATATATCAGCTTAAAACTGAACATTACCTACCTGCACAAAAAATCAGGATAGAGTTAAATGCTTCATACACAAATGGAAAAAGCAATCTGCCTGATTTAAGGGTTACACCGGATATCCCTCAGGGTTCGGAATTCCCGAACACTCCTGTTTACATAATCAGTAACAGCATTGGTACAGGAAGGTACTACCGTTATCTGGATGAAAACATATTCGATTCGCGTCTTTCAGTCGAGTTTCCGATTGATAATAAGCCCCAATTTGTAAGGAAACTTAAACTTGGTGTTGCTTACCAGAATGGAAACAGACAGCAGGATAATTACTATTACCAATTAATGGAAGGAAATGGCAGTGAATATGTCCGCCAGGGAAATCCTGATGCCTATGCTTACGGCAACGACAGGTTCGACATTGTCCCTATCCTTAACCATAGTTTATCCGGTGACCATGGTGATTCATTGCTGACTGTTCAGCAGTATTACAGCAGAACACTTTATCCTAACAACCAGGTATTTGGCAAAAGTAACGTTAAAGCAGGGTTTGCCATGGTTGATTATTCAATAACCTCTGCAATACGATTTGCTGGTGGGTTGAGGGTTGAGCAGGCATATATTTATACCGATTGCAATTTGTTCGACGAATTGAAACTGGCTTCTGATGACAACCGGAGAAAATTTGTTGCCCCATCCCCGATCCTTGATATTATGATTCGCCCGGGCGAAATGAACGAACTCAGTTTTCTTCCTAGTGCCGGAATAATCATCAAGCTTAAAAATGACGAGATATCGCCGATAAACCTCAGGCTTAATTATAGTAAAACTGTGGCACGTCCCAGCATCCGGGAACTTTCGGATAATGCATATTTCGATTATGAAATCAATAAGGTAGTTTATGGAAATTCCCTATTAAAAATGGTAGAGATCAACAATTATGACCTAAGGGTTGAATCCTATTTTAAGTCGGGGGATAATATTTCGGCAAGCCTTTTTTACAAAGATTTCAAAAACCATATTGAAGTGGCTGACTTTGGACAATATCTGGTTTGGTTGAACAACGAAAATACAAGCTGGATTAAGGGTATAGAAATCGAAGGCAAAAAAAATATAGCTAAATGGCTGGAATTCAGGGCGAATGTAACGTTTGTTGATTCAAGGTCAGCCTTTAACACAAGTTACACAAAACCCGATGGATATGTTGTAGCTGGTCGAGATGTGGATCGTACCATGCTTAACCAGGCACCGTATGTGGTAAATGCCATGCTTACCTACCTTGGAGACAAATCGGGCCTGACAGCAAGCATAAGTTACAATATTCAGGGGCCCCGGGTTGTAAGTACCGGTTCGTATAAGGATATCCCTGATGTGTACGAATTGCCCCGAAACCTTATAGATATTAAGGTTATGAAGAATCTTGGCAAACACTACCTGGTGAGCTTAAAAGTAATGGACGTTCTCAATACAGCAATTGTAAGGGCTTATAAAATTGATAGCGACTATAATTTGCATTTCGACAGCTACACGTACGGTACCAATTACGTTTTTGCTTTTTCCTACAAATTTTAACAAAACCTAGCCAGTTCAAAAAAATAAGCTGGAAACCTATCAGAAACCCCAAAAACAAAAAATATGAAAAACCTTTTAATGCTTGTTTTCTCATTTATAGTTGTATTTGCCAACGCGCAGAATGCAATTAAAAATGTGATTGTCGAAACATATTATGTTTCCGATGCCAATGATGC
>CAIRHD010000518.1 GCA_903878265.1 uncultured Bacteroidales bacterium
GATTTCAACAAACGTTATACTTACGCCGATTATCTAACTTGGATGGATGATGCGAGGCGCGAACTGTTCGATGGGTTTATTAAGCTGATGACCCCCTCGCCATCATCGAAACATCAGGAATTATCTGTTAATTTCACCGTATTATTTGGCGGTTTTTTAATTCACAAACAGTGTAAAATTTACCACGCCCCATCGGATGTGCGTTTCCCAAAGGATATAAACAACAAGTCGGATAAGCAGGTTTACACCGTTCTTCAGCCCGATTTATATGTTGTTTGCGATTTGACAAAAATCGATGCCCGAGGCTGCCTTGGTGCGCCCGATTTGATTATCGAAATTATTTCGCCCAAAAACTCACAGCGCGATACCCGCGACAAATTTGCAATATACCAGGAACATGGCGTTCGTGAATACTGGATTGTAAGCCCCAACGACGAAACTGTAACCGTGTTTGTGCTCGACGAAAATGGGAAGTTCCAATTTAAAGGCATGTTTGCCGGCGATGATAAAATCCCGGTGAATATCTTTAATGGCGACCTTCAAATTGATCTCACGGAAGTGTTTGTTTGAAATTACAATTGAAAACAATGAATCCCCTCCGAAAACCCTAAAATAAAGTTGCGCCACTAAGCCACAATAACACAAAGGCTGACAAAGCATCGTTAATCTACATTATAAACTTAGTGTAACTTGGAAACTTAGTGCCTTTGTGGCAAAAAACACTTTAGGGAAAGGACTCATTAGTAAATTGTTGAACTGTACTGATATGAAACACAAACCAACTCATGAGTGCAAAAATTGTTCCTCCGCAAGTGTGGGGCAATACTGTTCGTTTTGTGGGCAACGCTACCATGCGCACAAAGAATCGTTCGGCGAACTGGTTTATGAGTTCGCAAGTGATTTTACCCATTTCGATTCGCGGTTTTTTAAGACGCTGCTGCCTATTTTGTTTTCGCCGGGCACGCTTACCAAAAGCTACAATGATGGCAAGCAGCGCAGCCAGTTTCATCCAATCAGGCTCTATTTGTTCGGCAGTTTTTTGTATTTCCTGCTGCTTTTCGCCTTTGGCAACCTTGAAAACAATATTGGATTATCTGACAATACAAACCCTGTAGCCGACTCCAGCGCAACGAAGGCCGGAATCAAAATCCTGCCCGATTCCATGGATCTTGCATCCGGAAATACCGTAAGAGCTATAACAAATGGTGTGCTTTCGGCTGACTCTTCTGCAACAGAAACCCATCAAGCTACCAATAAAGATAGCACAAACAAGGATCCAAATTTGGCACTTCACTTTTCGGGGCGGCCTTACATCGACTCGTTGATGACAAAAAATGTAACCCCACAGCAATATCTCGACCAACAAAACAGCTTCAGCGAATCGAGCAAAGCGGGTTATTTTGAGCGGATATTTACCCTTAGGCTTTTAAAAATAAACCTTGAAGGGAAAAAGGGACAGGCTGAATTTGTTCAAAAACTCAGCTCCACATTTTTGCACAACATCCCCAAAATGCTGTTCCTGTTGTTGCC
>CAIRHD010000519.1 GCA_903878265.1 uncultured Bacteroidales bacterium
AAATCCCTGATCAAACGATGCGACCCGATTTTAAAAATATTGATATAAAAAGTGGCCTGTCAAAATCAGCCGCAAGTCACCAAGCGTTACAAACCGCATGGATGACAAATGAACAGATTGCTGTTAAACCGGTTTACACCCTGGCAGATATGGCAGGTATGGAACATCTCAACTATGCTGCTGGCTTACCACCATTTCTCCGTGGGCCATACAGCACTATGTATGTAATGAAACCTTGGACCATAAGGCAATACGCTGGTTTTTCGACAGCGGAGGAGTCAAATGCGTTTTATCGCCGCAATTTGGCTGCCGGACAAATGGGGCTTTCGGTTGCATTTGATCTGGCTACCCATCGTGGTTACGACAGCGATCACGAACGGGTGGAAGGCGATGTTGGAAAAGCGGGCGTTGCAATTGATTCCATTTTGGACATGAAAATCCTTTTCGACCAAATCCCTTTGGACAAAATGTCGGTTTCCATGACCATGAACGGTGCTGTTTTACCGATACTTGCCTTTTATATTGTGGCAGCCGAAGAGCAAGGTGTACCCATGGAAAAATTGAGCGGCACCATTCAAAATGATATTTTGAAAGAGTTCATGGTTCGGAACACTTACATCTATCCGCCAACACCAAGTATGCGCATTATCGCCGATATTTTTGAGTTCACTTCAAAGAACATGAAGAAGTTCAACTCAATCAGTATCAGTGGTTACCATATCCAGGAAGCTGGTGCAACAGCCGATATCGAACTCGCTTACACTCTGGCCGACGGTTTGGAATATATCCGCAAAGGCATTGATGCAGGTATTCCGGTTGATGCTTTTGCCCCAAGATTGTCCTTTTTCTGGGGAGTTGGCATGAACCATTTTATGGAAATTGCCAAGATGAGGGCTGCACGGATGCTTTGGGCAAAAATAGTACAGCAGTTCAATCCCAAAGATCCTAAATCAATGGCATTGAGGACACACTCGCAAACATCGGGCTGGAGTTTGACCGAACAAGATCCATATAATAATGTTACAAGAACCTGCGTTGAAGCTCTTGCCGCAGCATTGGGCCACACCCAATCGTTGCACACAAATGCTTTGGATGAAGCCATTGCGCTGCCAACCGATTTTTCGGCCCGAATCGCACGTAATACACAAATTTATCTGCAGGAGGAAACCAATATCTGCAAGGCCGTTGACCCTTGGGCAGGTTCATATTATGTCGAATCCCTTACCAACGAATTGGCTCACAAAGCATGGAAGCTTATTCAGGAAGTTGAAGAACTTGGCGGCATGTCGAAAGCCATCGAAACAGGGATTCCAAAGATGCGAATCGAAGAAGCTTCGGCACGCCGTCAGGCTAAAATAGATGCCGGTAGGGATACCATTGTTGGAATAAACAAATACCGTCTGGCAAAAGAAGATCCTATTGATATACTGGAAGTTGACAATACTGCAGTTCGCATTTCACAGATTGCCAGACTGGAGAAACTCCGTGCCGAACGCAACAACGAGGAAGTACAAACCGCCCTCAACGCCCTTACCGTTTGTGCCGAATCAGGCGAAGGCAATTTGCTGGCATTGGCCATTGATGCAGCGCGTAAAAGAGCTTCGTTAGGTGAAATTTCAAGTGCATTAGAAAAAGTTTATGGAAGGTACAAAGCCGTGATCAGATCAATATCAGGAGTTTATTCCTCCGAAAGCCAGGGTGACGAATCGTATATGAAAGCCTGCAAAATGGCTGATGAATTCGCTGCACTCGATGGGAGGCGCCCACGTATAATGATTGCAAAAATGGGTCAGGACGGACACGACCGCGGAGCTAAAGTTGTTGCAACCGGGTATGCAGATATAGGTTTTGACGTAGATATGGGTCCATTGTTCCAGACACCCGCTGAAGCTGCACGCCAGGCAGTCGAAAACGATGTTCATGTTTTAGGGGTTTCGAGCCTAGCTGCCGGCCACAAAACCCTTGTGCCACAGGTTATTGATGAGTTGAAAAAACTTGGCCGCGAGGATATTATGGTTATTGTTGGCGGTGTAATTCCTTCACAAGATTACGATTTCCTCTATCAAGCAGGAGCGGTTGCAATTTTCGGGCCTGGGACAAAAATTCCGGCAGCCGCCATACAAATGCTTGAAATACTGATCAGTAGCCGAAAATAAAACTTGTTAGTAATTGTTCAAACAAAAACCCATCTTTTCTTAAAAGAGATGGGTTTTTCTGTAAAAATGAGTTCGATAATCTGTCAAAATGAAATCCTGAATTTTGGCTTCCCTATTATTTTTTGCTGGATTTGTGCGATTTTTGAATTGTAAAACTGGTCACTGTGTATGTCCTGAAGTAAAAGTACGAATTTTAATTAAAGAAAATTCCACATTCGCTTTTAAAACCACTTACCTGTTTCCTTCAACCACTCCCTTGCATTAACAAACGCTTCCATCCATGGCGAAAGTTGATCTGCTTTCCTTGCTTCAGGATAAAGTGGCCATTGCCAGGGCAAAAGCGAACGTTCGAGGTGTGGCATCATTACCAAATGACGGCCATCATCACTAAAGATGCAAGCCGCATCGTACATGGAACCATTTGGGTTTCCCGGATAATTACTGTAAGAATATTTTGCAGCAATATTATATTTTTCTTCTGCATAAGGGAAGCTGAAAAGCCCTTCGCCGTGTGCGACCCAAATTCCCAATTTGCTGCCTGAGAGTGATTTAAGCATAACGGAATTGTTTTCCAGTATATCTACTGTTAAAAAACTGGATTCAAACTTACCTGATGCATTGTGCAACATTTTTGTTTTTTTCTCATGGTCGGGGTTTACAAGCCCTAACTCTATCATTACCTGACAACCGTTGCAAACCCCAAGGCTTAGCGTATCTTCGCGGGCATAGAATTTTTCAAGTGCAATCCGGGCATTGTCGTTGTACTTAAACGCTCCAGCCCAGCCTTTTGCCGAACCGAGTACATCGGAATTGGAGAAACCGCCTACAAAAACGATCATCCGGATATCTTCCAGGGTTTCGCGACCGCTCATCAAGTCGGTAATATGAACATCTTTCACATCCAAACCGGCAAGATACATGCACCAGGCCATTTCGCGATCGCCGTTTACGCCTTTCTCGCGGATTATGGCAGCTTTAATTCCCGAAGCTGTTTTCCGCTTTGGGTCAATTGCATATTGGCTGAATTTTCCTGTAAATGGTTCCGGGAAAATAAATTTCCTTTCCTGACGGGTGTAGTTTTCAAACCTCTCCTTCGCCTTTAATTCACCGCTTTGCTTACGGTCGAGCAGATAGGAAGTAGTAAACCATTTATCGCGAAGAGCGTGAATATCAAAAGAATAATCAATTTTTTGATGTGATATATTTAATGATTTACCCACAGTAGCTTTGCCAAGAACGCTATAAGAAATCCCTTTTTCATGAAGATAAATGCTTGTAAAATCTAAATCGTTTACCTGAACTACTACTCCAGGTTTTTCACTGAAAAGCAACCTCATAATATCGGTTTCACCCATTTCGTCAAGAGAAATATCCATTCCGATAGTATTATGGCTGAAAACCATTTCGAGCAGTGTGGTTATTAATCCACCGGCAGATACATCATGTCCGGCCTGGATTACGCCTTTTTGAATAAGTTCCTGAACTGATTCGAAACACAACCGGAAATATTCAGGCCAACTGACTTCTGGAGTATTGCCACCCAGTTTATTCAATGCCTGGGCAAAAGAACTGCCACCCAAATTGAAAGCACTTTTCGAGAAATCAATATAAACCAATGATGATGTAAAACTTTCTTTCAAAACGGGACTTATCACTTTGCGAATATTAGTTACTTCGCCAACCGCGGAAATTATCACGGTTCCCGGAGCTAAAACAGTTTCGCCGCTTGGGTATTTTTGAGTCATGGAAAGGGAATCCTTGCCGGTTGGGATATTTATGCCCAGCGCAATGGCAAAATCGCTGACTGCTTTTACAGCTTTGTACAAACGTGCATCCTCGCCATCATTCCTACAGGGCCACATCCAGTTAGCGCTAAGCGAAACGCCACTTAATCCTTGTTCAATTGGTGCCCAAACCAAATTTGTGAGCGCTTCGGCAATTGCAAGCACCGAACCTGCTTCAGGGTCAATCAAACCCGCAACCGGCGAATGCCCGATTGAGGTCGCAATTCCTTTAACACCCTGATAATCGAGTGCAACAACGCCTAGATTATTTAAAGGAAGTTGCAGTGGACCAGCAGTTTGCTGGTGAGCTATGCGCCCTGTAACCGAACGATCCACTTTATTTGTGAGCCAATCCTTACATGCCACAGATTCCAATTGCAAAACCTGTTCTAAATAGTGGTTAAGCATTGATATATCGTAATCTGCTTGTTCAAAAGAAGTTGCTACTTCTTTGTCGCGCATAAAAGTGCGTGGCGGTTTCCCGAAAAAGTTTTCGAGCGGCAAGTTGATTGGGCTTTCGCCTGAAATTGGGTTTAAGAAAGAAAAATTCATATCTCCGGTTATTTCCCCGGCAACATAAAAAGGAGCACGCTCGCGTTCGGCAACCCTTTGCATTTTTTTTACATCATTGGCATGAAGCACCAGACCCATTCGTTCCTGCGATTCGTTACCCACAATTTCTTTGAAAGAAAGCGTAGGGTCGCCAACTGGCAACTTGCTCAAATCAATAGAACCTCCTTGTTCTTCCACAAGTTCCGAAAGTGAATTCAGATGGCCGCCTGCACCATGGTCGTGGACTGAAATTATCGGATTTTCTGTGCTTTCGGCCATTGCACGAATGGCGTTATACACACGTTTCTGCATTTCGGGATTGGAACGCTGAATAGCATTTAATTCAATTCCACTATGAAATTCGCCAGTTGCAACTGATGAAACGGCTCCACCACCCATTCCAATTCGGTAATTATCGCCACCCATTACTATTACTTTGTCGCCGGGCTGTGGATGGCCTTTTAAACTATCAACTTTACGGCCATAACCAATACCGCCAGCTTGCATGATTACTTTATCGTAACCGTACTGTTTGCCATTTTCGTTATGTTCGAAAGTCAGCACCGAACCACAAATTAATGGTTGTCCGAATTTATTTCCAAAATCGCTTGCACCGTTTGATGCTTTAATTAGGATTTCTTCTGGTGTTTGGTACAACCAAGGACGGGGTTTGTTTTCGGTTTCCCAATTGCGACCATCGCTGGTTCTTGGGTACGAAGTCATATAAACCGCTGTTCCTGCAATAGGCATGGAACCTTTTCCACCGGCCATACGGTCGCGGATTTCGCCACCCGAACCGGTTGCGGCACCATTGAAAGGCTCCACAGTTGTTGGGAAATTATGAGTTTCCGCTTTTAGCGAAATTACAGTTTCAATTTCCCGCGTTTCAAAATAATCCGGTTTGTCTTGTGTTGCAGGTGCAAATTGTTCTGCAACAGGTCCTTCCACGAAAGCAACATTATCGGTGTAAGCAGAAACAATACGGCCAGGATGTGATTTTGATGTTTTTTTAATAAGTTGAAAAAGGCTTTCCGTTTTCTCTATTCCATCAATCACAAATGTACCATTGAATATTTTATGCCTGCAATGTTCGGAGTTCACTTGCGAAAAACCAAAAACTTCGCTATCGGTCAATTTTCGTCCTAATTTAATACTGACATCATTAAGGTATTCAACCTCTTCGTTGCTAAGTGCTAATCCTTCCTTTTTACTATAGGCTTCAATATCGAGTATTTCAATAATTGGTTCAGGTAATTTGTGTATGGTAAACATATCCTGATCGAGACCTGAATATAAACGTTGCAGCATGTGGTCGTAAAATATATTCTCGTCAGCAACTTCAAGAAATTCCTCGATCCTAACAATACCTTCAACACCCATGTTTTGGGTAATTTCAACAGCGTTTGTGCTCCATGGCGTGATCATTTCGCGTCGTGGGCCAACGAAAAACCCGGCCATTTCGCTTGCGCTAATTTGCCGGGCTTCACCAAAAAGCCATTCCAGCTTTGGGAAATCGTTTTGGTTTATTTCTGTGAGATGATGTACTGCATACACCGTTTTATCTTTGCGGAAGAAGTGGATCATGCCGGATATTTTTTCTGGTGCAAAGATAGGGATTACAAAACAGACTGAAATGCGCAAATTTCACAGATTATCAACCTATGTCGTTTAGTTTAGAATTGGCACGCTGATAATGCGTATGCAACGCTGATGCTTTGACAGGCTCAGCGCAGGTTTGCACTGATTTATTGTATCATTAATAGCTTCAGAACTCACCATTTAAGGTTAAACCAGCCACAGAAAACCGCAAAATAAGGATTAACTATCCATGAGTTTTAAGTAAATCTGTTGATTGGATCCATCAGGCAAACAGGTGTTCTTTTGATTTATTTCACCAATTATTCCATTAAAGATGGTTTTTGTTTTCTTTGGATATTCCATTGTGTGCTGTAGGTGGATCTCCAGCAGTCCATTTTCTGGTTTTAAGGTGCCTACAGCCTAGGTTATGTTTATACATGGTTGTCCCTGAAATTAGTAGATTTCCGGCACAAAAAAGGCTGTCTCGTTTGACGAGACAGCCTTTTAAAAAGCAGCAGGAACTACCGTTATCTGTTGATTACGATTTTCCTCGCAATTTGATTTTTCTCTGATTTTAAAAGCAGTGTGTACACACCTGCTGATAAATTGGTAAGCTCTATGTACTTCTTGAATGTACCTTTTACTTCCAGATTGTTGGCTTTATAAACAACAGCACCAATGCTATTCAAAACTTCCATATCAAATACATTGGTCTCAGCCGAGTTGATCGATAACCAGAAAGAACCTCTGGAAGGATTTGGGTAAATATTGATAAGCTGTGCATCAAAATCAGCAATGCTTACATGATTTACGACAACGCTGTTCGAAACCCCGGAGCTGCACCCGTTTAAGGTAACAATGTCCGTGTAAGTGCCATCGGCAATAATTGTGTAATTCTGCAAAACTGCTCCTGGGATTGCATACCCATCTTTATACCATTGGTTTCCTGTTGGCGCGCTACTTGTGAGAATATTCACATTCTGAGTAATAACTGGGGTTGCAGGTTTTATATTAACTGTAACGAAGACAGTTGTAGAGTTTCCTGTTCCACAAGTATTTTCTCCGTTTACGCTTACATTACCCGAAATAGCAGTAAGGCTATAATCAACTGTAATGTTATTGGTGTTAGCTCCCGAAACAATGGAAGAACCTGTTGGCACACTCCAGTTATAGCTGCTTGCGCCTGTTATAGCGGCAACACTATAGCTTACCCCTGTTGATCCCTGGCAAACACTAGCTGCACCGTTGATCGGGCCGGCAGCAACTGGCAGTGTATTTACCGTTACTGACAAAGTGGAAGAAAGTCCGTTGCCACAAGCATTCTGCCCCAATACCGAAACCGATCCTGAAGTTGCCGTTGGACCGTAGTTAACCGTTATCGAATTGGTTCCTGTTCCTGTGGCAATTGAAGCACCTGATGGAAGCGTCCAAGCATATGTATTTGCATTTGTTACCGGTGCAATCGAATAGGCAACTGAACTAGTTCCTGCACACACAGTTGCTTGCCCTGTGATAGCTCCTGGAGTTCCAGGCAATGGATTAACCGTAACATTGTAAATGGTAGGTGCTGCAGCAGCACAACCGTTAGCACCTGTGTAGGAAACACTCACCCATTTTGCGCCTGGTGCTGTCCAGAAAATGGTAGTTACATTGGTTGTACTCTGCGTTATTGTTCCGCTATTTGGTGTCATGTTCCACACATAATTGGTCATTCCGGGTTCAGTGGTATAGTCGAGGTAAGCCGTAGTTTCGCAGGCTACGTTAGCACCACTGATTGTAGGCACAGGAATGGCATTTACAACAACACTCATCGTAGCCGTGGCAGCGCACTGACCGGAGGCAGGTGTAAATGTATAGATGGTTGTTCCAGCCGAAGATGTGCTGATGGTAGAAGGTGCCCATGTACCCGTAATTCCGTTTGTTGAAGTGCCTGGCAATATGCCGGGGGTTGCTCCAACACAATATGGACCTAATGCGGCAAAAACAGGTGATACACCGGGATTAACAACAACAACCATTGTAGCTGTTGTAGCGCACTGACCGGAGGCAGGTGTAAATGTATAAGTGGTTGTTCCGGCCGCGGCTGTGTTGATGGTAGCAGGTACCCAGGTGCCGGTGATCCCGTTTGTTGAAGTGCCAGGCAATATGCCCGGTGTTGCGCCTAGACAGTATGGGCCTAAAGCAGCAAATGCAGGTGTAACATTGGCATTAACAACAATACTCATTGTAGTGGTGATTGCGCACTGGCCAGCGGTTGGGGTAAAAGTATAAATAACAGTTCCAGCCGTAGCTGTGCTGATTGTAGAAGGTGCCCAGGTTCCGGTAATACCATTGGTCGAGGTTCCAGGCAATGTGCCAGGAGTTGCTCCAACACAGTATGGGCCTAATGCAGCAAATGCAGGTGTAACATTGGCATTGACCACAACACTCATTGTCTTGGTGGTTGCGCACTGGCCAGCGGTTGGAGTAAAAGTATAAATAACAGTTCCAGCCGTAGCTGTGCTGATGGTAGCTGGTGACCAGGTACCGGTGATTCCATTGGTTGAAGTGCCTGGCAAAATGCCTGGTGTTGCTCCAACACAGTATGGACCTAAAGCAGTGAAGGTAGGTGTAACATTGGCATTAACAACAACACTCATTGTGGTGGTGGTTGCGCACTGTCCGGCAGTTGGGGTAAAAGTATAAACTACTGTTCCGGCAGAAGCAGTGCTTATTGTAGCAGGGCTCCAAGTTCCTGTAATACCATTGGTTGAGGTTCCAAGCAATGTGCCCGGTGTTGCTCCAACACAGTATGAACCTAATGCAGCGAATGCAGGTGTAAGATTGGCATTAACAACAACACTCATTGTGGTGGTGGTTGCGCACTGTCCGGCAGTTGGGGTAAAAGTATAAACAACGGTTCCGGCGGAGGCTGTGCTGATTGTAGAAGGTGCCCAGACACCAGTAATTCCATTGGTTGAAGTTCCAAGCAATGTGCCTGGTGTTGCTCCAACACAGTATGGGCCTAAAGCAGCAAATGCAGGTGTAACATTGGCATTAACAACAATACTCATTGTGGTGGTGGTTGCACACTGACCAGCGGTTGGTGTAAAAGTATAGGTGGTTGTTCCAGAAGCAGCAGTGCTGATGGCAGCTGGGTTCCAAGTTCCTGTAAAACCATTGGTTGAGGTTCCAGGCAATGTGCCTGGAGTTGCTCCAACACAGTATGGGCCTAATGCAGCGAATGCAGGTGTAAGATTGGCATTAACAACAATACTCATTGTAGTGGTGGTTGCGCACTGGCCAGCGGTTGGGGTAAAAGTATAAATAACAGTTCCAGCCGTAGCTGTGCTGATGGTAGCTGGTGACCAGGTACCGGTGATTCCATTTGTTGAAGTGCCTGGCAAAATGCCTGGTGCTGCTCCAACACAGTATGGGCCTAAAGCAGCAAATGCAGGTGTAACATTGGCATTAACAACAACACTCATTGTGGTGGTGGTTGCGCACTGGCCAGCGGTTGGGGTAAAAGTATAAATTACCGTTCCGGCAGAAGCAGTGCTGATTGAAGCGGGGCTCCAAGTTCCTGTAAAACCATTGGTTGAGGTTCCAGGCAATGTGCCAGGGGTTGCTCCAAAACAGTATGGACCCAAAGCGGCAAATGCAGGTGTAGCATTAGCGCTAACAGTTACATCCATTGTAGTGCCAGTTGCACACTGTCCAGCGGTTGGTGTAAAAGCATAGGTGGTTGTTCCAGAGGCAGCAGTGCTGATGGCAGCTGGGTTCCAAGTACCGGTAACACCGTTTGTTGAGGTTCCAAGCAATGTGCCAGGGGTTGCTCCAACACAGTAAGGGCCTAATACAGCGAAGGTAGGTGTAGCATTGGCATTAACAAGAATACTCATCGTCGTGGTGGTAGCGCACTGGCCGGCAGTTGGGGTAAAAGTATAAACTGCCGTTCCGGCAGAAGCAGTACTGATTGTAGAAGGTGACCAAGTACCAGTAATACCGTTTATTGAAGTGCCTGGTAATATGCCTGGTGTTGCGCCAACACAGTATGGACCTAATGCGGCAAATGCCGGTGATACAATGGCATTAACAACTACATCCATTGTAGCCGTTGATGCACACTGACCGGAAATAGGTGTAAATGTATAGGTGGTTGTTCCAGCAGAAACTGTGCTGATGGTAGCGGGCACCCAAGAACCGGTAATACCGTTTGTTGAAGTGCCAGGCAATGTACCCGGTGCTACTCCAACACAATATGGGCCTAATGTGTTGAAAATTGGTGTAAAAGCGGCATTACTAACAACAACGTTCATAGTAGCTGTGGTTGCACACTGACCGGCTGTTGGAGTGAATGTATAAACGGTTGTGCCTGGTGCAACCGTGCTGAAAGCAGGGTTCCAGGTTCCCGTGATACCATTCACCGATATAGGATCCAAAGAACCAGCAGAGCCAACACAGAATGGGCCGATTTGTGCGAATGTAGGTGCAACAGGT
>CAIRHD010000520.1 GCA_903878265.1 uncultured Bacteroidales bacterium
TGTACAGCGGTTGCACCGGTTGAAAAGGCTGTTACCATCAACCCGTTGCCTGTACCTACCATTTCTGGCGACGACCCTGTTTGTGCTGGGACAACACACTTTTACACCACTGAAGCAGGAATGGAGGGCTATACCTGGACTGTTATCGGCGGGACTGGGTCTTCAACAACGAACGCCATTTCGGTAACCTGGGGGCCAGGTGCTGTAGGCACTGTAAAAGTCAATTATTCTATCCCTGTGACAAATTGTACGGCGGTTGCACCGGTTGAAAAGACTGTTACCATCAACCCGTTGCCTGTACCTACCATCATCGGTCAAAATCCTACCGCCTGTATAAACACCCCGTTTATTTACACTACCGAACCAGGTATGTCTAATTATATTTGGGATATCAAACCAGTGAATACTTACACCTTATCTTATCCTCCACCTGGAGATGGCTCGATAGTGGAAATTACATGGACAACACTTGGTCTAAGGACTTTAACTGTTGAATATATCAACTCTTTTGGATGCCACTCAGCAAATATGCCTGTTACTTTAAATGTTGAAGTTGTTCCTCAGCCTTTACCAATTGTGGTAAGCGGCCCTGTAACCCCATGCGTAAACTCAACAGGAAATTTTTATACTACACTGCCTGGCATGACAAATTACGATTGGGAAGTTTCTGGAGGCGGAATTATAACTGCTGGTGGGACTTTGAACGATAATACGGCAACTGTCACCTGGAATAATTCTGGGGAACAATGGGTAAGGGTAAACTATAAATCACCAGCAGGATGTTTTGGGCCTGTGCCTACCACATCTTATCCGGTTCATGTTATTCCTTTGCCAACCCCATCAATTAGCGGGGATAATTCAATTTGCCTTGGCGAACCTCCAATCACCTACACAACACAAGGAGGTATGACAGGCTACAATTGGGTGTCAATTTCATCTACTGTTGGTCAGGTTATGGCTGGCGGCACGTCAATTGATAGCACAATATCTATTGTTTGGCATTCCATTGGCGTTCATAATGTCAGCGTTAGTTATACTAATGTTTATGGTTGTACTTCAACGTCACCAACTATATATCCTATAACCGTACATCCGTTGCCTATTCCTTTTATATCTGGTGCTGACAGTGTATGTGTTGGCTCAACAGGGGTAGTTTATTCCACCACTTCAGGTATGTCTGATTATTTTTGGGATGCTCCAGGCGGAATAATTACATCTGGCACCAATACCAGTGCAATTACAGTAACTTGGAATACTGTTGGCGTTCAGAGTATATTTCTTAACTATACAGATGTAAATGGTTGTGATGCTGCAACAGCTACTATCAAGAATGTTATTGTCAACCCACTGCCTGTACCAGTGATTAATGGTGATATCACTCCTTGTATAAATACCGCGAATACTTATACTACCCAATCAGGCAACAATAACTACAATTGGAATCCAGGCCCTAATGGGACAATCCAATACGGGTCAAATCCAAATTCTGTTACGGCAACCTGGACCACTTCAGGGCCTCATTCGATCAGTGTAAGCTTTACCGATGACAAGGGATGTACATCTTCCCCAACTGTTTTCAATGTCAATGTTTTGCCTTCAACTACCCCAACGATTACGCCTTTTGCACCAACTACATCAACGGCTTGCCTAAATTCAACAAATAATATCTTTAGAACGGATCAGGGCATGTCCGGCTATGTGTGGACGGTATCTGCTGGTGGGGCAATAACCCAAGGACAAGGTTCATATTCAATAACTGTTACCTGGAATACTATTGGGAGCAAAACGATTTCCGTAACATATACCAATAGCGAAAACTGCGCTTCTTTGCCAGCAACTTACAACGTTACTGTAAACGCTTTACCAATACCAACTTTCCCATTAATAGCAGGAAGAAACAACCCAACGCCTTGTGTTGGTAATACGTGTATTTATTCCACACAGGCTGGAATGGAAGGTTACATATGGACAGTCTCTTCAGGTGGTACAACTTCTGGAGGAACCATAAATGATTCTCTTGTTTCGATTACATGGAATTCGATTGGAGCACAGAATGTGTCAGTTAGCTATACCGATCCGGCAACAGGGTGTACATCAGGTAATTCTACCATTTTTCCGGTTAATGTTCAACCCCTTCCTATCCCTACTATCAGTGGCCCGGCATCGGTATGTTTAAACTCAACTGGCAACACCTACACAACCCAAACAGGAAAAACTGAATATACATGGTCAATTGTAGGGGGAACAATAGATTTGGGCGCAGGAACATATAGCGTATCTGTTACCTGGACATCCCCTGGTTTGCAAGAGCTTTGTGTAAATTACAAGGATAATTACGGATGCAGGGCGAATTCACCCGATACCTGCTATACGGTGAATGTTCACGCTTTGCCTGTTCCAATCATTACTGGCGACAACTCGGTTTGCCCCGGTGAAACAAAAATTTATATGACAGAACCTGGTATGCCAACCTATAACTGGACGATATCCTTAGGTGGCATTATTCTAACAGGGAGCAATACAAATACCATTGTTGTCGAATGGCAAACTGCTGGTGCAAATACTGTTAGTGTAAATTATACAAATGTAAATGGTTGCGTTGCTGTGGCTGCGACTAATTTTGCTGTTATCGTAAACGATGCCCCAATTTCTAATTTCTCGGCAGATGTAGCCTGTAAAGGTGGGGAAACACAGTTCACTGATTTGTCCACTACTCCTTCACCAGGTTCTGTCGTTTCCTGGTACTGGAATTTCAATGACGCAGGAAGTAATATCACTTCAGACGAGCAAAACCCAATCTATATTTTTAATACAGAAGGTCCTCATCCTGTCACACTAACGGTAACTAATAATTTTACCTGCGCTAAAGACTCAACGATAATAATAGAGGTTTTCCCTAGCCCTATTGCCGACTTTGAATTTACCTTGGCATGTGATAGTTCAAATACTTCTTTTACTAACTTGTCGATTTTTCCAGGTTCTGGAAATAAACGATGGTTGTGGAATTTTGATGATCCATACTGCACCCTGGCAAATGATACATCTTCGGTGAAAAACCCGATTCACATGTTTAGTTACCCAGGAACCTACCATGTAAAGTTAAAGGCATGGAACCTGAATGGATGCACCGATTCAATAACTTTACCTGTATTGGTAAAACCCAGGCCAAAAGCTGATTTTACATACTTAAGTAAATATTGTCCTGCGGGTGAGGTAATATTGACCGACCTTACTACA
>CAIRHD010000521.1 GCA_903878265.1 uncultured Bacteroidales bacterium
ATTTTGACTGTTGTATCTCGCAGCATTTTTACCCCATGGTTTTCCAAATATTTTACTGCTGAATCAGCACCACCAATATATTCGTGGTTGCCGGTAATGGCATAAATGCCTAATGGAGCCTTTAATTTTAGCAAGGATCGTCCCAGGTCGTAGCGGATAACAGGCGCAAGATCTTCATCAACAATATCGCCGGCAAGCAGGATTATATCGGCTTTACATTCGTTGAGCATCCTTACCAATTTTGTAGTACGCTTTGGCCCGACCAAAGTGCCCATGTGAATATCCGAAGCAGCAGCAATATGCAGGGTTTTCATCTCACCGGCTTTTTTATCAATATGAATTTCAATCCGTTTCACGCGAGGGTTCAGTGCATTGATATACCCAAGCAATACAACAATTCCGATTATTGCAGAAACTGACAAAAACAATGTTGTTTTTATCTGCTCGTAATTATCTGTAAATAAGGCTGGCTTGGGAAGGAAAAATAAAATGATCCGAACAATATCAATTACCAAAACGGCCATAAGCAAGTAAATCATAACAGCCAGCCAAAACGAACCCACAAAAGTAAAAATACTGCTTAGGGGTGAAATCCAAACACGTTCAAGGATGCGGCCAATAATGTAGGATGCACTTACAATCAGAAAAATCCAGGGATACCATCTTTTGAAAAGCCAGCCGAGAGGCAAAGCCTGCATTCCCCGGATATAAATATAATAGTTTACCAGACTGTAAATCAGAAGTACAATGCTGAAAAAGATTAGAAATTGATAGGATTTCATGGTTTAAGGTAGTTGCTTGGTTTTATTAATTGTGGATAGGTTGTGTTGTTGTTTGATCTCTATGGCGTTGGGTTCCAAGTGCCGGGTTCCAGGTGCCGTTATGCTTTTGAACTTTGTACCTTTGAACGCCTCAACACCTCAACACCTCAACACCTCAACCTCTCAACCTTTCCCCTAACAAATTAACGTTAAATTTTACTAATATTGGATAACCACTTTCATCATTAATTGTTCAACCCTATTTAATTGGGTAGGAATTTGTAAATTTGCACCCTCTTAACAAAACTGCCTGATTTTGTGAGTTTGTATCAAACTGTTGTACAGCATTATGTATTAACAAATCAAAATCAAGGCGTTTTTCATTTTAATAGTATGATGCGTAAAATTTCTATTGCAATCCTGTTTATTCTGATGGCCGCGATTGCCTCAAAAGCCCAACAGGTACTCTATTCTCAAACATTTGAGGACACATCTAACCTGTTTCAGGATTATGTGCTTTCCAATCTTGATAAAGGCGATCCGGCTGGTACCGACTGGGATACTCTTAAAAGTGTTCCCTGGTTTGTGAGCACAGCAGGCATTTCAGGAAACCATGCTGCAATTGGCGCTTCCAACTACGACCCTGCCAAAGCTGCCGACGATTGGTTTATTACCCCTGCAATCCGGCTCGGGGAAATGCCGTTCTTGAAATTCAAAAGTCTTTCGATCGTTGCTGGAACAACCGACACATATCAAATATTTATTTCCTCCACCGAACAATCGGTAAGCGGCTGCTTGTTTAACCCTGTGTTTTCCAGTTTTACATCTTCACAATCCGATGCTTTTCTGCAAAATTCGCTCGACCTGTCATCGCTTTATGCCAACAAAACGGTTTATATTGGTTTTCGGTTGAATACGGTTTCAGGCGGCGATAAACTTGCTATTGATGATATTGAAGTAACAGAAAATGTTACTCAATTTAAAAGCCTGACTTTTGAGGTGAATATGTCCAAATATATTGCCGATAGCCTTTTTAACCCTAGGGCCGACACAGTAGACGTAGCGGGTAATTTCAATCAATTTGATGGAACAAAACATATTTTGCATATTGTACCCGGAACCGATTCTTCGGTTTATTCTATCACGATTCCAGGGTTTTTGGATGATGACCAACTAGAATTCAAATTCCGTATTAACAGCACATGGAACGATTCGATTGTTGAATTTCCTTATGGACAACCAAATAGGTTGTGGAAAGTAGAACCGGGAAAATATACTTATTCTTGCTTTTACAACAATGCCGAAAGTGGGGTTTCAACGGTTCCGGATAATTCGACAATGAACCTTGTAAAAGTTTATCCCAATCCTGCCCAAAGCAGTGTAATGATTGAGGTTCCCGAAAACATACAGCGTATAATGCTTGTAAGCCTTAGCGGAAGCAAAATAAGTGAAAGTAAAACTGTTGGCAACAGGATTTTATTTGATGTAGGCAAGCTGTCGAAAGGGACTTATCTACTGCTTTTTTATAACAATCAAGGATTTGCAGGTAGCAAGAAACTGATAAAGAACTAATTTTCACTTTTCCCGCTTTTTCATGAAAGGGTAATCAAGCAGTTTACGGATTGCAATTTCTTTCATAATGCTTTTGATTTTTTATTTTGTCCTCGTCAATTTATCCTTGACGCAACAAATCCTTTTAACGCCAATACCTATCCGATGAGCGAACAAATAAAACATGAATGTGGCATTGCTTTTATTCGGCTTCTAAAACCGCTCGAATACTATTATTCAAGGTATGGAACTACACTTTATGGCATCAATAAATTGCATTTGTTGATGGAAAAACAACATAACCGCGGTCAGGATGGCGCTGGTGTAGCAAGTATAAAACTTAATGTTTTGCCTGGTAACAGGTACATCGATAGGATCAGGTCGAATGCAGCAGCTCCAATCGACGATATTTTCAAGCAAATTTACAAACCGTTTCAGGATATTATCCAAACAGATAAGGATAAAATAAACGATTCGGTTTGGTTGAAGAAAAAGGCACCGTTTTTTGGCGAAGTTTTTATTGGGCATCTCCGTTATGGTACATTCGGCAAGAATAATATTGAAAATCTGCATCCGGTAGTCCGCTACAACAATTGGATGACGCGTAACCTGGTTCTGGCTGGTAATTTTAATATGACCAATGTTGACGAGCTTTTCCAAAGGCTTGTAGAATTTGGCCAGTATCCTGTTGAAACTTCCGATACGGTTACTATTTTGGAAAAAATAGGACATTTTCTGGATGATTATAACGAGGAATTGTATCGTAAATTCAAGAAGGAAGGATATTCGAAACAGCAGAGCACCGAGCTTATTGCCAAAAATCTGAATATTAAAGATTTGCTGCGGCAATCGTCTGAACATTGGGATGGTGGATATGCCATTGCCGGTATGTTTGGTCATGGCGATGCTTTTATACTGAGGGACCCAAACGGCATACGGCCAGCCTACTGGTACAAGGACGACGAAATTGTGGTTGCCGCTTCCGAACGGCCAGTGATTCAGACTACTCTGGATGTGCATTATAACGATGTACATGAGGTTAAGCCAGGCCATGCATTGATAATCCGCCGCGATGGAAGTGTGGAAGAAGCCCAGATCAAGCCACCTGCGGCTAGGCGTTCCTGTTCTTTCGAGAGGATCTATTTTAGCCGTGGCACCGATAAGGAAATTTATAACGAGCGCAAGCAATTAGGCATTGCGTTGACAAAAAATATACTTCAGGAAGTTGGCCACGATTTGCAAAACACCGTTTTTAGCTATATCCCAAATACAGCAGCTTCTGCATTTTATGGCTTGGTTGAAGGCTTGAACAATATTTGCGACGAAATAAAATCAGACAAAATACTTGAAGCCGGTGGGACAATAACCCGCGAACAATTGCAGGAAATCTTCAAACTTAAACCACGGATAGAAAAAGTTGCCGTTAAGGACATCAAGCTCCGCACTTTTATTACCCAGGATTCCAAACGCAACGATTTGGTAGCCCATGTGTATGACGTAACTTATGGAACTGTGCGCCGGGGAATCGACAACCTGGTTGTTCTCGACGATTCCATTGTGCGAGGCACCACCTTGAAACAGAGCATTATCCGTATGTTGGATAGGCTTGATCCCAAGAAAATAGTGGTTGCTTCATCGGCACCCCAAATCCGTTACCCCGATTGCTATGGGATAGATATGGCCAAGATTACCGATTTTATCGCTTTCAATGCTACCATCGAATTACTAAAGGAAACCCATCAAAGCGATATCCTCAACGAAGTTTACCGCAAGTGCAAAGTCCAAGAAAAACTTCCTAAAGAACAGATGGTCAATTATGTAAAGGATATTTACGACTTGTTCACCCCGCAGCAAATTTCGGCTAAAATTGCCCAATTGGTAACGCCTCCTAAATGTAAGGCCGAAGTTGCCATAGTATTCCAAACTATCGAAGACTTGCACCAAGCAATCCCAAACCATACTGGCGACTGGTACTTTACCGGTAAATACCCAACCCCTGGTGGAAACAAAGTTGTGAACAAATCTTTTATAAATTTTATAGAAGGAAAGAACGAAAGGGCTTATTAATTGGAGAAGTGGGATTGCTTTAGAAGATGTGCGAGGAAAGAGGAAAGAACAGAGCGGTTTTGAAAGTGAATAAATAAATGGGAATTTGAAACGGAAATTTGTTGGGAATTTATTAATTTTAAATGTATTATGCTGATTTAGAATAATATGAATTGATTTCAAACAGAAAAAAACACAAACTGATTGAAGGAAAATAAAGGGCTTCACGAAACAAACATTCATATTCTTCAAACTGCCGAAAAGGTTTTTGAACAGATGAATATTTATGGGGCCAAATCGAAACCTTTCCTTTTCGGTATTGATTTTGATGTGAAATATGGTTTTTTCGTTGAACCTGATAAAGCTTCGGAATCGGGTATTTATTTCAATATCAATGGATTTGGGAACGAATCAGCTCAGTTTGCAAAAAACGATCCTATCAAACTCATCAAATATCCTGTTTCACTAAAGCAATATGAAAAGTCCTTCAAGATTGTCCACAGTAACCTCGAAAAGGGGAATTCATACCTCACAAATCTTACTTTTGAAACTCCGATAGAATCAAATTTAAGTTTGGCTGAAATTTTTGAAAGGAGCAATGCCCGTTACCGCTTGCTTTTTGGAGATTGGTTTGTTGTTTTTTCACCCGAAATATTTGTCCGTATTTCGGAAGGCGTAATCCGCTCATTTCCTATGAAAGGAACAATTGATGCTTCGTTGCCCAATGCTATAAACCTGCTAATCAGCAATCCAAAAGAAACCGCAGAGCACAACACCATTGTTGACCTCATACGCAACGACCTCAGTATGGTAGCATCCGATGTGAAAATAGAGCGTTTCCGTTATATAGAGGAAATTATTACAAACGAAAAATCCCTTTTGCAGGCCAGTTCCGAAATTTCTGGCAAGTTGCCCGAAAATTATAATGACGATTTAGGAAATATTTTCAGAAAACTCTTACCAGCAGGATCCATATCGGGCGCACCCAAGAAAAGCACCATCGAAATAATACAGGAAGCAGAGACCTACAAACGAGGTTTTTATACTGGTGTGTTCGGATATTTTGATGGTTCAAAACTTGATTCCGGTGTTATGATCCGGTTTATAAAAAACGAAAATGGGAAATTGTCCTTTTGCAGTGGAGGAGGAATTACAGCCAACAGCGTACCGATAAATGAGTATAACGAATTGATTGATAAGGTTTATGTCCCTTTTATTTGAAACAATCCGCATTAAAGAAGGAGTGCTTTATAACCTGGATTACCACAACCACAGGATGAACCAAAGCCGGAAACAGCTTTTTGGATCTTGTGATTCTATTGATTTATTGAATTGTATAAACATACCAACAGTTTACAATCTAGGAATAAATAAATGCAAAGTTGTTTACGGAAAGGAAATTGAACAGGTGAGTTTTGAGCCTTACATTCCAAGGAAAATCCAATCGCTGAAACTTGTTGACGACAACTCCGTTTGCTACGACCACAAATATTGCAACCGCGAGCAACTTATTGAACTCAGTGGTAAACGTGTCAGTTGTGATGATGTTTTGATCGTGAAAAATGGGTACATTACGGACACGAGTTTCAGTAATATTGTTTTTTTTGATGGTACGCGATGGTTAACACCTTTAAAACCTTTACTTTATGGTACAATGCGAAGCTATTTGTTAATGAAAGGATTCATTTTGGAGAAAGCGATAACTGTAATAGATTTGCGACACTTCCAAAAAGCAAGACTGATAAATGCAATGTTGCCATTTCATTCAGACGAGGAAATTGAAATAGGCTGCATTGGATATTGATAAAAAATGGATCATGTTATCTGGATTAGGAAATAATTCAGAAACACTTATATATTGTCAAATTATTTTGCTGTTTCTAAAAGTCGCGAATCAAAAAAAAGACCCACCAATTTTACTGGCAGGTCTCTTTGTATATGCATTTTCAGATACTTTGTATTTCGAACTATCAATACTCGTCAGGCAATTGCTTTAGCTGTGTTCTTGTAAAAACTGGGCCATCCTTGCAAACAAATACCTTGCCTACATTGCAGCGGCCACATTTGCCAAGGCCACATTTCATACGGTTTTCGAGGGTGGTATATACCTGATCATCGGCAAAACCATATTTTTCAAGTACCGGAAAAGTAAATTTTATCATTACCGGTGGACCGCAAACTATGGCGATTGTATTCTCGCTTACTGGTTTTATCCTGTCCAGAATCGTTGGAACGAAACCAATTTCTCCTTTCCAGTCCGGGGTTTCCCCACCAGGATCCACGGTTGTAACCAGTTTTACATCAGGGCGTTCTTTCCATTCGGCAAGTTCGTTTTTATACACAAGATCAGCAACCGAACGAGCACCATAAAGGATGGTTATATCTTTAAACTGATCCCTTTTATCGAGGCACGACCAAATAACGCTGCGCATGGGCGGTAATGCAATACCACCGGCAATAAAAATCAGGTTTTTGCCCTTCCATTCGTCAATTGGGAAGATATTGCCATATGGCCCACGAAAACCGATGGTATCACCTTCGTTCAGGCTGGCTAGTTCGGTTGTTACCCTTCCTGCTTCCCTGAAAGTACATTCTATATATCCTTTCCGGGTATGAGGCGATGCAACGCAAAAGGTAACTTCGCCTTCGCCAAAAACCGAATATTCGCCAAACTGTCCGGTGTGGAAAGCAAAATTATTCCCTTCTTCTTCGTTGGCAAATTTCAACCTGAATGTTTTGACCATGGGAGCCTCCTCGGTAATCTTTTCGATTTGCATGAGGTAAGGCTGGTAAATATTCTGTTGATACATGTTTTTATATGCTGATTATTATGTGTTTAGATGTTCAATTGCTTCGCGTTCAAGGGTTCAATTGCTTCGCGTTCAAGGATTCAAAAAGCTGGCCACTGAGCCTGTCGAAGTGCGTGTTCAAGGTTCAAAAAGCTGGCCACTGAGCCTGTCGAAGTGCGCGTTGAAGGTTTATGTTCAATTGTTGATTTGTTCAATTGTTCCTGAGCCTTTTTCCAAACCACATTTACTTTTTCTCATTTCCTAATCCCCACATCTTCAAATCCCCACATCTTCAAATCCTCAAATCCCCACATCTTCAAATCCTCAAATCCCCAAATCCTCAAATCCTCAAATCCCCACATTTTCAAATTATCGCATTATCGCATTAAACAATTGCCCCTATCGAAGTTAAATGTTCTTTAATATTCATATCAACCGGACAAGCGCGTGAACATCGTCCACAACCTTCGCAGCCAACAACATGGAGTTGCTCCGGCATATAAGCGAATTTGTGCAGGATACGCTGCCTCCAACGCTGGCTTTGTACTTCGCGAGGGTTATGGCCAGAAGTATGAAGGGTAAACAACGAGAATCCGCAGGAATCCCAAAGACGGAGACGAACACCCTTCTTAGTATTCTGCTCATCCTGAAAATCGAAACAGGCGCAAGTAGGGCAAACAAAAGCACAGGCACCACAACCGATACACCGCAAAGATTGGTCGAGCCAAAGCGCTGCATTGTTAAACGAAGCCGTTGTTTTTTTAACAACACCGTCCACATCAAATACAACCTTAACATCTGCCAAGAACTTGGATTTGTCAATGCCACTACCAGCAACGCTAAGTAAATCGGCAAATAATGCAGATAGTTTTGTGCCTTTTTCAGTCAGGATTTCGACAAGGATTTCATCTTTGCTTATGCCAGTAAACTGTAAATCACTGCCTGTTGTATTGCCTGGCCCACCTCCAACAGAAGTACAGAAGCAATATTCATCAGCAACTGGGCACGAAAAAGAAATTATTGTTGATTTTGCCTTTTTCTGCAGATAAAACTGGTCCTTGGGTTCTTCACCAAAAATAGCATCAAGCGATTTAAACCCTGAAGCATCGCAGGGCCTGACCCCAAAAAGGATAGTTTCCTGGAAAGAGTCAAGATCAACCGGCTGTTGTGTTACTCCGGATTTGGCCAAGGTATAATCAAGCACTTTTTCCACTTTGGGGAAAGCTGCTTTTTTTGCCGATTGCGTTGAAAGCAATACATCCAATGCGATTTCGTCAATCGTTTGAACCTGCTCTATCTCCACAACCTTTCCTTTGCGAACGGGCGCCAACACAGGAAAACCCTGCGACCGGAACCGTTCAATTAATTTTGGAAGGTCGCTGTATTTAAGTATTTTTAGTTCTTTCTCCATGGCTATCAGATAATGAAGTTCTCTTTATCATCAGGTTTGTAAGTGGAAAGCGCATACGTAGCATCGGCTTTCATACCGGCTGTGGCGCCAAATGTTTCCTTTATAGGGCTTATCAGTTGGTATGTTAGCAGGTTTAGCGGAATATCCATCGGGCAGGCGGTGGCACATTCGCCACAGTTAACACATCGTCCGGCAAGGTGCATTGCACGCATCAGGTGGTAATCGAGGTTTCCCCGCTCGTGGCTTGCAACCGGAATCCATTGAGGTTGGTTAACATCGGTTGTACAACGATGGCAGTAGCACATTGGGCAGGCTGCACGACAAGCGTAACATTTAATGCACTTTTCAAATTCCTTGTTCCAGAAAAGCCACCTTTCGTTGTTCGACATAGCTTCTAAACTGGCAATACGTTCCTGCTCTTCTGCTTTAATTCCGGTATCGGTGGTTTGTAGATAAGCTTCAATCGAATGAAAATCGTTGAATTCTACAAATGTGCCATCCGGATTGGCAAACAAAACATAAACTTCCCCATCCTTGATCTGGAATTCAGAAGCAAGTTGCATTATGCTCCGCAAGGCTGCCACATTGGCCAGAATCCCGAGCTTGCCGAAATGTTTAACTTCATGTTTCAGCAAATAACCTGCAAGGTTTTGTGTACATGAAGCGTCGAAAAACACTTTATTCGCTTGCGCTTCATTCCGGGCAAAACATGCCCTGATGCGGTCGGCCGAACCTTTTTCGTAACCGACAAATACATTGATGGTTTTATCGTTCAGTAAGGCTTTTACTTTTTTTATCAGTTCACTCATTGCTTGCACCCTCCTCGTTAAATAAAGTGGAAACGGCAATCTTTTTATAATTCTCGTAAGGACCTATTTCCTTGATTTTTTTTACGGTATTATTCACAACATCTGCCCATTTGAATCCTTCGGCTGCCGATACCCAACTAAATTGGATGCGCTCTGTATCAATTCCAGTAAAATTCAGGAGGTTACGAAATACAATCCACCTACGACGAGCATGAAAATTACCTGTGCTGTAGTGGCAATCGTTTGGATGGCAACCGGAAACAATGATTCCATCGGCTCCATTTTCAAATGCTTTCATCAGGATCATAAAATCAATGCGCCCGGTACACGGGAAGCGGATGATTTTTACATTGGCCGAATACTTTATACGGCTTGTACCTGTGAGGTCGGCACCGGCATAGGTACACCAGTTGCATACAAACGCCACAATTTTTGGTTCAAATTCCTGCATTCCTCTATGCTATTAATCGTTTAACAAAGCCATTATTTCTGTATAAACCTGTTGGTTAGAGTATCCATGTATGTCGATTGCTTTTGTACGGCAAAGGGCAACACAAGTTCCGCAACCTTGACAAAGACCTTCATTTACCCTGGCGAGGGTTTTGATAACTTCACCATTCCTATTTTTGATTTCTTCGCGTTCGATGGCCTGATATGGGCAAACACTCTGGCAAAGGAAACAACCAACGCATGTTGAGAAAACCGGTGCTGGCTGACGGTTGACAAGTGCAACCAATGGATCGCGGGTGAGTTCGTCGTTGCTGAACAAAGCTGCAACTTTTACGGCTGCACCCGATGCAGCGGCAACTGATTCTGGAATATCCTTTGGTGCCTGGCATGCTCCTGCAAGGAAAATACCGGCAGTGTTGGTTTCAACTGGTTTAAGTTTAGGATGCGCCTCGGCAAAGAACTTATATGAATCGTAGGATACATGCACCGTTTGGGCCAGTTCCTCAGCACCCTTATTAGCGACTCCGGCTGTGGCAAGTACAACCATATCTGCTTCTATTTCAATAGGAATTCCTCCCATAAGCGTGTCGGCACCTCTAACGATCAACTTGCCATTTTTTTCATAAATGGTCGAAACACGGCCTCTTACGTAGTGGGTTCCATCTTCAACAATGGTGCGGCGCACAAATTCTTCATACATCTTTCCACCGGCACGTATGTCCATATAGAAAACGTAAGGAGTTCCATCATGAACCTTATGTTTATATAACATTGCATGTTTTGCCGTGTACATGCAGCATATTTTTGAGCAATATTCTATTCCCTTTGCGGGATCGCGGGAACCGGCACATGCTACGAAAACGATTTTTTTAGGCTCTTTCCCATCCGAAGGCCTACGGATTTGACCCTGGGTTGGGCCAGATGCAGAAGCCAGACGTTCGAACTGAAGTCCATCAATCACATCTTTGTATTTTCCATAGCCATATTCAGGGAAAAAATCTGGTTGCAAAACATCGAAACCTGTTGCAAGAACGATGGCTCCAACGGCTACCTCAACTATTTCATCTTCCTGATCAAAACGTATTGCCTTGGTTGGACAAACAATTTCGCAAACCTTACATTTACCCTTAATATAATAGGTGCAATTTTCGCGGTCAATTACTGGTTTATTAGGAACTGCCTGTGGAAAAGGCACATAAATGGCCGGACGGAAACCCAAACCACGTTCAAATTCATTAGGGATTTTCTTTTGAGGACATTTTGTAGTACAAAGTCCACAACCTGTGCAAAGATGTTCGTCGAGACTTTTGGATTTCTTACGGATTTTAACTTTGAAATTTCCAATAAAACCATCCACAACCTCAACTTCGGAGTATGTGTGAAGAGTAATATTAGGATGCTGTGCAACTTCCACCATCCGTGGTGTTAATATACATTGCGAGCAATCGAGGGTTGGGAATGTTTCGGATAATTGCGACATGTGGCCACCAATCGATGGTTGTTTTTCGACCATTATCACCTTGTGCCCACAATTTGCAATATCGAGTGCAGCCTGAATCCCTGCAATACCGCCACCAATGACAAGCGCAGTTTTTGTAACCGGAACTTTAATGGAATTGAGTGCTTTGTTCTTTTTTACTTTCTCAACCATTACCCGCACTAAATCCTGGGCTTTTTCGGTCGTCAAATCATCTTTGGGGTGAACCCACGAACAATGCTCGCGGATGTTCGACATTTCGCAAAGAAAAGGGTTCAGCCCGGCTTCTGCACAGGCTTTCCTGAACGTTGGCTCGTGCATACGTGGCGAGCAGGCAGCAACAACAACCCCATCGAGCTTGTGTTCCTTAATGGCTTCTTTCAACAAAGTCTGGCCTGGGTCGGAACACATATATTTATAATCGGTGCTAAATTCGACACCTTTGAGTTCACCTGTTATTTTGGCTACTTTTTCGCAATTTACCGTGGCTGAAATATTTTCACCGCAGTGACAAACAAAAACTCCTATCCGCGACATAGTTAAGCCTCCAATTTTTGAGTGTTAACAACTTTTTTAGGTTCCTTGGCTACCGGAATTTCCCTGACAGGTTTTACAGGAAGGTTCACTTCTGTCATGTGGCGGTTCAACCCAAGTGTTTTGGCATCAAGACCAACTGCAAGGCCAAGCACCTGCGAAATATACAATATGGGAATGTCAATCTTTTCGTTCAGGAATTTATTGATTTCCGGGCGGCGCATATCGAGGTTCGAGTGGCACATGGGGCAAGCAACCACAACCACCTCGGCGGCGCGGTCAACAGCATCTTTCATAATATTGCCCGATAACCTGGCAACTGTATCGGTGCGCGAAACCGACATCCCAGCCCCACAACATTCCGTTTTATATGCCCAATCTATTGCATCACCGCCTGCTTTTTTCACCAGTACATCCATGCTTTGCGGATCCTCTACCCTATCGAATTTCAGGATTGAATGAGGCCGAACCAACAGGCAGCCATAATAACAGGCAGCTTTATAATCGAAAGGTTTAACAACTTTCTCTTCCAGCCTGTCGGTAATATATTTGTCGATAAACTGTATAATGTTAAGGATTTGCGTTGTGCCTTCGTATTTTAGATCGATGATGGAAGCTACCCTTGTGCTCAGTGATTTATCAGCTTCAAGTTCATGCTTTACAATTGAAAGCCTGTTGTAGCAAGCAGCACACGGAACCACAATATCGCTAATCCCTTCCCTTTCGGCAAGGGCCATGATACGGGCGGGCAAACTCAACGACAATTCTTTATTGAGGTTATGTGCAGCAGTAGCCCCACAACAATTCCAATCCGGAATTTCGACAAGCTCAATATCAAATACTTTAGCCAAAGCTGACACAGATTCCTGGTATTCGCGGGCTCCGCCTTTCATGGAGCAGCCCGGATAAAAACCTACTTTCATAGTTTTCCCTCCTTTTTATCCTGTATTTTGTTAAAAATAGCAGCTATCTTTTTTCTTCCCTTTATAAATTCAGGAACAGGGTTTAATTTACCTTTTACAAACATTTTTGGCGCAATGGCAACATCCTGCATCATCGCCCCGGTCCTCATTTTATAATCTACTATCAACCCCATTTCGTAAAGCCGACCGGTATAATTGATGGAATCGAGGAACGACTTATGGAAAGCAATAATCTTTTTCGCTTGTGGATTAGTCTTTTTTGCCCTGTAGGATTTCTGCCTCATGTAATCCATCAACGATGGTATATCTATTTCCATCGGGCAACGTGTGAGGCACATTTCGCAACTAACACAAAGCCAAATTGTCATTGATTTCAGCAGCTTTTCCACATGAAGTGGATCCTCGGTTTGCAACATGCGCATCACCAGGCTTGGAGGGTATTCCATTTCGGTGGCTACCGGACAACCGGCGGAACATTTGCCGCATTGGTAGCATTTGTTTATTATCACACCTGTGTCCCTGCGAATTTCATCGTTCAGGGTGAGTGGGTGAATATGTTCATGGGAAGCGGACATAGGGCTATTTTACCTTTATTTTAAACATATTATTTATCTCGCTGATCCTAATTTCTCAATTACACAATGATGATTGGTTTTTTGATTTAGGTATTTTAGCAAAGTCATTACTATCCTTTATCGCTAAAAAACCTCATTAAAAACATTAAATCATTGGCCGTGTTTTGAGGGTTTCATTGTTATTTAATTCACAGGCAAAAGTAACTTATTCAGTATTCCAAATATGAAATTTTGTAATTTATAATGTTTTTAAATAAGACAGGATAAATATCCTTGCTGAGGCTTGCGCCAAATGGTTTATATGTTGATGGAATGCCCAGCCTAAAAGGATTTTCGGCAGTGTACGTTAGAAAAGAATAAGTCAGGAAAAATATTAAATGCAGCCTCCACTTTTTTTTGCAGACCCAAAAAATGTTGGATTTGCCCCAAAAGGAGAGTCGATTTTGATTAAAGACCACTGCTTCTTTTAACTTTTAGGGTGTAAAAAGTGCCAGCGAAGTTCAAGTCTTGAGCCTGATAATCCGAGCAAAAAGTTCTTCGCTCGCACAAGTCCTCCCTATTTTCATGCGTATGGAAATGCAAATTTGGATAAGCAATACAAAAACCTGGTTTGTTCAAATACCAATAACAGAATTTGTCCGCAATATTCAGGGTTTCACTTTGAGTGAAGCCCTGAATATATCCAAACTTGGTTTGCCTCTGCCCAGCTTGGGCAAGCCCCCCTGAAACTTGGTTTTCCTCTGCCCAGATTGGGCAAGCTCGCCTGAAACTTAGTTTTCCTCTGCCCAGATTGGGCAAGCTCGCCTGAAACTTGGTTTGCCTCTGCCCAGCTTGGGCAAGCTCGCCTGAAACTTGGTTTGCCTCTGCCCAGCTTGGGCAAGCCCGCCTGAAGCTTAATTTGCCTCTGCCCAGCTTGGGCAAGCCTGCCTGAAACTCAGTTTGCCTTTGCCCAGCTTGGGCAAGGCTGCCCGAAACTTGGTTTGCCTCTGCCCAGCTTGGGCAAGCCCGCCTGAAACCTGGTTTGCCTCTGCCCAGCTTGGGCAAGCCTGCCTGTCAGCAATATTCAGGGTTTCACTTTGAGTGAAGCCCTGAATATTCCAAACTTGGTTTGCCCGCAGACAGTTTAGTAGTCGGAGTGCGACTCGAAGTCGCGCCCCGACTACTTAAAAGGAACATTTGAGTAACGATTACTTAAAAAGCGAAAAGTCGCGCCCCGACTGCTTAAAAGGAACATTTGAGTAACTACTACTTAGGGTCTGCTGTTAAACAGCTAAATATCTGTTTATCTATTAATAGCCTATAGCTAACTTAATAACCAATGCAGGGATAACCCTCCATTCTTTTCATAATCCCGTACGTTACCGAATTGATTTTCCCCGTCAGGGGATAAATATCAATAAAAAATTACAACCAGCAACCTGCTTCCCCGTCAGGGGATTAACCAAATACAATGAATGTTAATGTCCTACGGACAATGCAATGATATACTATTATTTGGCTATTGGTATTGATTCCCTACAGGAAAACAAAGGACTATTCAGTTTTTGTTTTTCAGCAGACCCTACTCCAAAAAAGCAAAAAGTCGCGCCCCGGATACGTGCAAAATATATTTTCGCAACTTTGTTTATCTGTTGGAAATGTCCTTACCTTTGTTCAAACATAATTCAATTATTTACCCTAATACTATAACGCCATGCCAGTAGAAATCTCCCGCTTACCAGTAAAAGCACTCTGGAACAACGAATACACCTTGTTCGTTAATCAAATTGTGGTAATCGCCGATAAGTACGATCCCACAAGCCTGCACCTGCAAAAACCCTTTGGCAAGGTTACCGCCCAATTGCCCGACCTTGCCAAAATAAAGGCGCAGGAAAAAAGCAATGCCCTCAGCAACCAATTGCAGGATTTGGATGCCGAACGCGACACCCTTATTGTAGCTATTATCGCCCAGGTTAAAGCCATGGGAAAACTTAGCTTGCCAAGCATTGCACCTCATGTGGTGGTAATGGACAGGTTTTTCGACCAGCATGGCCGCGACATTGCCACCGCCAATTACAATGCCGAAACCGAACGCATTAACGACCTATTGGCCGATTACAATGCCAAGGCCGATGTAAAAGCAGCCGCCCAAGCCTTAAGCCTCACCATTCTGTTCGATCAATTGCATACCGTAAACACACAGTTTGCAGCCCTATTCCTGCAACGCACCGAAGGCGATGCAGCCACCGAAAAGGTTGATACCCGTGCCATACGCACCGAAACCGACAAAGCCTTGAACGCATTTTTCGTTGCTTTTGAATATTGCAGTTCCGAGTACGATGGCCTCGATTACATTACCCCAGCCAGTGAACTTAACGAGTTGATAGCCTATTACAAAACCCAGCTTAAAGCCCGCGCCACCCGACGAAATTCGGGTAAGGATGTAAGCGTGGAAGAACCGATTGGGTAAGATATGAAAGGCAGGGCGAATCTTTGGGGGTTCGCCCTGTGTTTTTTTTATTTTAAGAACCCTATTTGTGTACCTTTGACGTACTTTTCAAAAAATGCTAATAGAGCAACGTGATCTTTTGTTTGTAACCGAATAAAAATATTTGTTGTTGTTTAATTTAGAATTTGAAAGTATTAAATCGCAATTTAGTAAATACCTTGCAAACACTTATAAAATGGATGCCCCGGTTACAACTCATTCTGATATGACATAAAGCTTTGGCTTACAAAGAAGATAGTGGCAATTTATAAAAACGACCAAGCATATTCTAAAAATGAAAGTTCTATGACTGATAAGAAAAATAGAACAAGTATACCGAAAGCGAATAAAATAAGAGCAGAACTACAAAAGGAAATATCATCTATTTGTCCTTTTTGTGACAATTCAGATGTCGGGCATTTCGAGATACACCATATTGATGAAAATCCAGCAAATAATGAAATTGATAATTTGATTCTTCTATGCCCAATTTGTCATTCAAAAATCACAAAAGCAGATATTGTACAAATTGAGGTATTTAAAAAGAAAATCTCTCTTTTGCAACATAAAGATAATAAAATAAATAGCATTAAAAATGCTGTTAATTTTAACAGCAAAGTTGATAACGCTATTGTAGGTGATAATATTAATATTGCAATAAGTCATACAAAAAAAATAGTCAAACAGAAATATCCAGAAGGTTGCATTGGTTTTGATACGGTTAAAGCTAATTATATAGGATATTTGATTAAGCGTTACAATGAATACAAGGAATATGAAGTAGGTAAAGGACAAGTTAACTATGCAGCATTTTCAGCGCATTTAAAGAAATTGTATAAAATTGGCCCAACAAGAACTTTGTATAATTTGCAAATTGAAAAATTTGACGAACTTGTAAATTATATTCATTTAAGAATTGATAAAACAAAACTTGCAAAAATTAAGGGACAGGGACATAAGAATTACTCTTGTTTTCTTGATTATGCCACATAGCAGAAACAATTACTAAAATAAATTATAAACAATAACATCTATGAAAACCAAAATTTTAAATTTAATTGCAATAGGATTAATATTTGCATCTTGTGGTACAAATAACAATCAAACAACAGATGAGAATACTCAAAAAATTTTAACTGACACTGCGTTCGTAACTCTTGACAGTTACGAATACATTGACAACACAAATGGAGATTTTTCGGGAGGTAGTAAAGACGGTAGGACAATAATAATACACGGAAGCACAAATTTTCCTGACGGTACTGTTATTGATATACAAACTAATGCCTTTGTTGCATCATCGAAAGAAGATGGTATGACTGACACATATGCAGAAGTAAAAGTAGAAGAGGGGCAGTTTTATGCAACTTTGAACCCTTGGAACATTACAGAACAAATTGAATTTCGGATATTTGCTGATAAACAAAGCCAAACTATTCAAGAAATCATTGGAAAAACTGGAGAAAAGATTAAAATAGACCAATCTAATAAAGATGAATTTCCGGAAATTGTCATTTTTCAATCCAAAGACTACAAAGTTAATGATGATATTATTTCGAAAATCAAAGGTGTTATACCTTCAGTTTATACGTTTCAGAAATCTTCTGAATTCAGCAAACCGTATGAAAAAACACTTGCTGAATTTATAAAAGACTGGAAAGACAAAGATTGGAATTCAATGGTAAAACACTGTCAGTCATCAGAGAACAAAACTGCGGAGGATTTGAAATCGTATTTCGGAATGATAGATGTTTTAGGGTTTCAAGTAACATCCTCTATAGAGGGGGTAAAGCTACCAAGTGGCAGTATTCTTATGGAAGTTGATTTTATACTTGAAATAAAGAATAGTATTGGAACAAAAGGAATTCAGAAGAAAAATCTGAAAGCAAATGTCATTCAAGAAAATAATAAATGGGGTGTAAATTCGACATCCGTTACTGGTGGACTTTATAAATGACATAAGAATGCATACCATGTCGTACTTATTACCCACCTGCGGCGGATTTCCTATGCACTTTTGGTTGAAATATGCGGGAAGCCATAGAATGAATGTGGATCATCAAAGCCTATAACAAAAGCGAGGTTGGAAACATAATTGAAGCTTCGTCGCCCGCACATTCATTGGCATTGGTTAATATCTAATTGATCACTGCGCAATCCGCGCTTATCATTGCTTAATCCAGTAACACACATTATAAATCAGATAATTGAATAAATATGAAAACAATTTTAGTGTTTCTAATTTTTGGCCTCTTCAGCGCATTGGTTGTAGGTCTTATTAAACCATCAATGGTTTTGCGGTGGAGCAAAAAGCCTACAAGATTAAAAATAATTGGATGGTGGTTTCTATGTACGATCATAGTCTTCTTTTCAATTGGGCTTTTTGTAAGTGATGAAGTATCAGAAAAATCGCAAACAGGCATTACATTACCAGTAAAAGCACAAACAGGGGAAAAGACAAATTCAAAGGATAATCTTTCGTATGAAATAATTACAGAGAAAGATAATGTTAACCCTGAAATTGACCTAAATAAGTGTAATATCGAAGTAAGGTTAAATAAGAAATTGACCAAGGAAGAATTAAAAATAATTGCAAATAATTTAAGGGGGACCAGAAAATCCTATGATAAATTATGGATATTCTATTATTTGCCTGAAATGAAAGTTGGTTCAGGTGCTTGGGCAACTACTCATTTTACTCCTGATTTGGAAGTTGAAATTTTAGGCTCTACTATTGCAGAAGAAAAATCAGCAATAGAAAAAATCAATGTAATTGGTAATGTAATTGGAACCTGGTCAGAGGAGCAATATACTTCAACCAAGGTAGTGATCTATAAAGAAAAAGAGAAAATATATATCAAGACTATTTACAAAAATGGGCAAGAGTCTGTTGAGGAATTAATTGCCAAAAAAATAAAATCAGGCATGAAATATGAAGAAGCAGAAGGCAATCCCAATGGGGAGTATTATGTGTTAGAAAATGATGGCAACTTAGGCTATTACAACAAACAAAATAATAGGTTTACAATTGCAAAAAAAAATTGACTAATGACTTATTGTGCAATCTGTTCTACGAAAATTACTTTCTTTAATAAACCTATGTTTAGCATCAGACTCAAAGGAGGTGAAATTATTTGTATTGGGTGTTTGAAAAAACTTAATAGAGCGTATCCTGATCTTGGTTTTCAGTTAAGAAAATACACTTTAGCTGATGCTCAAATAGCTTTAGAAGATTTATCTCATGGAAAGATTCAAAAAAAAGATATTAAAGTCGTCGAGATTGAAAAAGTCAAAACTGATACCGTTTCCGAATTCAAGCGAACATGTAATGAATGTGGTAAGGTTTGGCATGTTCTTGAATCAAGAGAAAAAAAGCTTCAACAAGATATAAAAAGAAATAATTGCAATGAATTAACTGCATATTGTGGTATGTGTGGTGGTCATTACGATGCTTTAAGTGCTGAAGCGCAGACCATGAGGAATGACCAATCATTAACAGAAGAAATTGGTAGATTAAAGCAGTGCCCTAATTGTAAATCAGGAAATTATAATGAAACATCAATTGTTTACAATAAAAGGTAGTTTGCTTGCATCATTTTCCATTTTTTTAATCAATAAAATATGGAAAAGTTGGATAGGTAGATTTTATAAATCTAGGAATAATATAATTTGTCGCTTTTATCCATCCTGCTCTAATTATGCGATTATTGCTTTGACGAAATATGGATTTTATAAAGGGGTAAGACTTTCAATTAATCGTATTAAGAGGTGTAATACGCATAATACTGATACCTGTGTCGACTTTCCATAGTTTATGAATCAAAGAAAATCGTAACATGCCCTGCAATCTTATGAATCCTTAGCTCAGGTGCATCTTACATTCAGTTGTGCCTGGCAGATAATACAAATAAGGCAAAGACTTAATAATAATAAATCTAACCAAATACCTGTAGACATCTACTCGCCTAAAACTTAGTTTGCCCCTGCCCAGCTTGGGCAAGCCCGCCTGAAACCCAGTTTGCCTCTGCTCAGCTTGGGCAAACCCACCTGAAACTTAATTTGCCTCTGCCCAGCTTGGGCAAGCCCGCCTGAAACTTGGTTTGCCCCTGCCCAGCTTGGGCAAGGCTGCCTGAAACTCAGTTTGCCTCTGCCCAGCTTGGGCAAACCCGCCTGAAACTTAATTTGCCTCTGCCCAGCTTGGGCAAGCCTGCCTGAAACTTGGTTTGCCTCTGCCCAGCTTGGGCAAGCCCGCCTGAAACTCAGTTTGCCTCTGCCCAGCTTGGGCAAGCCTGCCTGAAACTTAGTTTGCCTCTGCCCAGCTTGGGCAAGCCTGCCTGAAACTTGGTTTACCCAATTCCTAATTGGGATTTGCTGTTTTTTTTTTAGTTTGCCCAATACCCAGTTGGGAATTGCCCGCCTGAAACTTGGTTTGCCCAATACCCAGTTGGGATTTGCTGTTTTTTTTCCGGTTTGCCCAATTCCCAGTTGGGATTTGCTTGCCTGAAACTTGGTTTGACCAAAACCCAGTTGGGATTTGCTGTTTTTTTTCCGGTTTACCCAATTCCCAGTTGGGATTTGCTTGCCAGAAACTTGGTTTGCCCAATTCCCAGTTGGGATTTGCCGTTTATTTTTCAGTTTGCCTAAATACCAGTTGGGATTTGCTTGCCAGAAACTTGGTTTGCCCAATTCCCAGTTGGGATTTGCCGTTTTTTTTCTGGTTTGCCCAAAACCCAGTTGGGATTTGCTTGCCTGAAACTTGGTTTGCCCAATTCCCAGTTGGGATTTGCTGTTTTTTTTCCGGTTTGCCCAATTCCCAGTTGGGATTTGCTTGCCTGAAACTTAGTTTGCCTCTGCCCAGCTTGGGCAAGCTCACCTGAAACCTGGTTTGCCTCTGCCCAACTTGGGCAAGCTTGCCTGAAATTTAGTTTGTACAAATACGAACAAAAGAATTGCTTATCCGCAACATTCAGGGTTTCACTTTGAGAGAAGTCCTGAATAAATCCAAATTCCCTGCCTTGTTTCCACTTAAATCATAGTAAATCAGCAAGCCACAACCCAGCGCCTGAAACTATGCATTAGCCGTGTACGCTTATTGGGGTTTCAAATTGTTGTCCAACATTTCCGCGTCAACGCAAATACCCACAATCGCCTAAGGGAATTTTGATTTATCCTTTGTTCAAACGCTGCTGTTCTTTGGCGGCAAAGGATGTAAAAGCTGCCAACATTTGCAGGATTAAAAGGACTGCCATTATATAATCCCACCAGGCCCATGAGGTGGCAAAGCTTCCGGTTTCGGCTTTGGTTTGCACCGCTTGATACACTTTTAAGCCTCCCCATATCAGGAAAAATACCAAAAAAGTGGGTTTTACTGCCGACATGTAGAATTTACCCAGTTTCCAGCTGATGGTGCCTGAGTATAATTTAACCAGTAAATTGATCATTGCTTTGTACATTTTTTATGCTTTTTAAGGTTTGTAAACGGATGGATTATACTTCAACTTGATTCAAATCGTACTGTAAAAATACATTTTCCATTGATGTGTTTGTCGTATGTGGAAATTATCGCTCACTTATTGGCAATCACTCAAACGGTTCTAACAACTAAAACGGCTACTTTTATTTAGGCTTCTCTTCAGTTGAACCTATCCTTCACGCTCAATGTTGTACAGTTTAGTAATTATTCAATGCATTTCGTTAATAGCTATCCTGCGCTTGCTAAAGTGCCTGCCGAAACAATCTCGGTTAAAAAAAGCAAGTGTGAGTATTCTTTGTAGTTAAAATCGTGAAACTTGAGCAATGGTAACTAGTAGTGGGTTTTCTCACAAAAATAGACAACTCCGGTGTTGACTTTGTGAAAGGCTCAGGGCCGGATTGATCCGATGAAATTACTAGCATTGTTGTCGATCAGTATTATGTCGCCAGCATCTGTGATTCCATCCCCATTTGTATCGCCGGTACTGTACCCTTCTACAAATGCGGCGGCGTCATTTTCCGCAATTAACATATCTGCAGCATCAACTATTCCATCTTGATTTATATCACCACCATATATGGTGTAAACGCCACCTTTGGAGTTCAGATTGTTGCCAAACGCTTTTGATGCGGCATCAGTAAAATCATAAAAAGTAGTATATCCCAACATCTGAACAGGATTTGCCGACCAGGTCTCGACACTATTACGGTGTTTTATTACAACATAGTACGACCCATTCAGGGTTAACGGGATTGATATGCCAATAGTGCCGTTGGTATTAAGTTCGGCAGCAGTGACACTGTAAATTACGCTCCAAGGCGATGCAGGATCAACCAAGAGAACACTCAACGTATCCACTATGGAGCCGGAAAAATTATTGTACAATTGTCCGTCAATATCCAAATATTGTGCTTGGTTCATCATGCCCGTTGCTGTGTCGTAAAAACTTTCAAGAAAGACGGATAGGTTAAGTGGTTGAGTGGTAGGAATCGGCTCGTTGTAAACAGCAATATGAGAAGCACCAACAGATCCGGCAGATGTAAATAGCCCCCCGACAACCAAATCGTCTCCATAAATGCAAAACGTGTGGGCACCATACACATTGGCGGGGTAAAAAAAGCCTCCGTTCAGTTCGTTCCAGACCGCACCGTCCCATTTTGCGATGCCATTTGTTGATACTCCTCCTGAGCTTGTAAAATATCCACCCGCGTACAAGTTTCCATTGTAAACGGCTAAGGCAAAAACATATTGATAAAATATACCAGCCATCCCAGTCCCGAATGTTGACCAATAGGTTCCATTCCAGGAGGCAATATGGTTAGCCTGTATGGTGCCGGCACTTAAAAACAACCCACCGGCAATTAAATTACCGTTATATTCGGACAATGTATAGACGATGCCGCCAATTCCATTGCCAAGTGCCGACCAGGAGCTGCCATTCCATTTTGCAATATGATTGGTGATTATTCCACCCGAAGTGGTAAAAAAGCCACCAGCATATAATTCGCCGTTGAAAACAGTCAAAGCCATAACCTGTCCCTCTTCTCCGTTCATTCCGGTTCCCAATGCCGACCATCCGTTATTGTTCCGTTTGGCGATATACTTGGCAGGCGTTCCATCTGCATCGGTAAAGTAACCACCAACATATAAATTTGTTCCAATAACAGCAAGTGACGTTACAATGCTCCCCACCCCACCTAATTCATCGTTCCACGAAGTGCCATCCCACATTGCAATATAATTTACTTCTATCCCACCAGCAATGGAAAACTCGCCAGCAGCTACAAGGTTGCCGTTGTAAACAGCAAGTGCGTTCACTTTACCATTTACTCCTAATCCTAGCGGTTCCCAACTTGTACCATTCCATTTTGCAATGTGGTTTGCGCTTACGCCTCCTGCAGAAGTAAATTTGCCACCAACAATCAATTCCCCATTGTAGAGTATGGAGGAATATACCCAGTCGTTCATCCCGTTACCTATAGGTGACCAGGTTTGTGAATAACTATGGAAAGAAAATAGGCTGATTAGGCTAAAAACAGAACAAATAATTTTTTTTTTGAAGCGCTTGCGGAAGTTGTTGTTGCTGTAATTTTTCATTTTTGTTGCCTTTCGTTTGAATCGTTTTGAATCAATTTTTGTTGATTGATTTCCAGTTTCAAAAATAAAGAAAAATTGAAAACATTTGCTTGATTGAGAAAGCATTTAGCAAAGGGTAGTGTGGTTTTAGGAAAAGCAAATAATTGCTCAACATTATTTGCTGTTGCAAATAGTACAGAAGAACGAACAAGGGACGTTGATTTTTAAACTATTTTAACTAATTATCCCTTTAAACAAGTTGTTACGAATTTTAAAAATGCTTGGAATAAAAATGATTTAGTAACAAGGGTCAAATCTCATATGTTTAAGATGTGGCCTATATTTTAATAGGTTAGTAAAAACTAAAGAATTTTTTGTTAACATTCTTGGCTCTTCAATCCTAACAAATTTAATTTGCAGACCATAAATTCATGTTTTTACAAAGCACTCTCTATCCTGTCCAACCCAATGTCGTGCATCGAAATGGGATCTTCTATCGGTTCCAGATGGGTAAAAACAGTTACCGGCGAACTGAAAAGGTTACGGATTGCTTTTTCGATGTTTTCGACCATATCATGGCCTTCCTGGATGCTGAGCTGCCCAGGCAACAATACATGCAGCGAGACAAATTTGCGTTGGCCCGCTTGCCTGGTCATTAATGAGTGATATTCAAGATTCTGATCTTTAAATTTGGTTAGAGTATCGATTATTTCTTTGCGTTCAGTTTCTGGAATGGCCGAATCGAGCAATCCCTGGGCTGAACGGTGCATGAGTTGGTAGCCGGTCCATAAAATATTTATCGCTACCCCAACCGCAACAATTCCATCGAGTACAAGAAAACCAGTAAATTTCACCAAACCGATTCCTATCAATACCCCGATAGAAGTGTAAACATCCGTCATCAAATGTTTGCCATCGGCTTCGAGCGTGATCGAATGGTTTTTTCGACCGTTTTTAATCAATATCATGCCAACAGCAAGGTTAATACCCGAAGCCGCAACGGCTACAAGCAGTCCAACCCCAACATTTTCGAGTGGCTGGGGGTGAATTATTCTTGGGATTGCAGACCAAATAATACTGAATGCAGCTAACACGATAAGCCCGCCTTCGATGGCACTCGAAAAATATTCAGCTTTGTGATGGCCAAAGGCATGTTCTTCATCCGCAGGTTTTTCGGCCAACGTAATCATAAAGAGTGCAACAACGGCAGCAATAAGGTTAACGCACGACTCAAGTGCATCGGAGAACAATCCAACCGAACCTGTGAGGAAATAAGCAAAAAGCTTGAGCGAGATAGTTGCTATAGCCGCAGCAATTGCCAGGTAAATGAATTTTTTCAATGATTTGTTCTGCATGGTATGGGTACAAGTTAGATTTTTTCGCACTTAAATTTTTTCAAATTATCCCCTTACCTTTCTATTGGCCGAAGGCAATTGCGTAAAAGGGAATATTGATGCAAAGATAAGGATTACTACAATCAGACTGCTTTTAATAAACATCTCACAAAAGATATTTAATCGCGACAAACCCACCTACCAAAACTATTGTAAAACCCATTGCCAACATGTTGAAATACTTGTCGATGAACCGTTTAATATCCGGACCAAATTTCCATATCAGGAAAGCAACAAGAAAGAACCTTGCCCCACGACTGATTACCGACGCAATAAAAAACATGACCAGGTTTATATCAAATACACCTGAAGTTATGGTAAAAACCTTGTAAGGGATGGGTGTAAACCCTGCTGTAAAAATTACCCAAAAATCCCATTCGACAAAAAGCGCCTTGATGCCGTTGAACAGGCTAACCGAGAAACCAGGGATATTATTGAAGAAAAAATGGGCAAAGCCGGTAAATTCGCCACTTGAGGTAATCCATGCAAAGTGGCCTGCCGCATACCCTATCATTGCGCCAGAAACCGAACCAATCGTACAGTTTAAAGCAAACCGGAACGATTTGGCTGTACATCCCAATGCCAGGGCAATAAGTAATACGTCGGGCGGGATAGGGAAAAATATCGATTCGGCAAAAGCCAGAATAAAGAGGGCTATAGGCCCGTAAGGCGTTTCAGCCCATTTTAACACCCAATTGTATGTTTTTTTTAACCAATTCATTTTAGTTGTTCAAAGATTTAAGAAAAAAAAATATTACTGCGATAGAGGCTGTGGCAACCACAGCAAAAGGTTTCCAATTTATTTCAAGTAATTTTTTGACTTTTGGCCCCAATTCTATTATCAGCAAAGCTATTACATAATACCTTATTCCCTGACCCAATAGAATGGAAACACAAAACTCGATTAAATTAATGCCAAAAACCCCCGATAAGATTGAAAACACATTGTAAGGTACCGGCATAAAGGATGCCACAAATAAAATCCAGAAATTCCATTTTTCGAATTGGGCAAAAATCCTGTAATACAGTTCTTCCGAAAACCCAGGAACGGAATTAAACATGAATCGTGCAAGCCCTGAAAAATCACCATCAGCATTGAGCCAGACAAAAGAGCCAGTCGCATAACCCGCCAAAGAACCAAAAAAAACGCCCAAAGTTCCAAACAGTGCATACCGGTAAGCTTTCGATGGAGTAAGCAATGTTATTGTTACGAAGAACAAAGGGGTGGGCATAGGAAAAAAGGACGCATCGGCGAAAGCACAGAAAAACAATGCCCATGCACCCCATTTTGTGTTCGCCCACTGCAAGCACCATGTTTGAATTGTCCTGAACCAATTATTCATTTTGCTTTGCTATGATGCTTTACGTGTCTCACCCCTTCAAAAATTTGTCAATTATGCTAGTAATATAATCCAACAGGCCTTTTGTGTCGAGTTGTGTAATGAAAGAAAAAGTCTTGCCAAGCAATGGTAAAAATATTATTATCAGCAAGATGGCAATTGCAAGAATGAGTATTGCTGCCAGCAACAAAAGGATTTTCAGCTTTTTGCTATCCTTTATTTTATACAGAATTTTCATCCAGTCGAAATGGCTTTCGTGGCCATGGTGGGATGGGTACGAGTGGTGCGAATCGCCGTGATGGTTTTCATGGCTGTGGTAACTTTGACCTCTGTAGCTACCACGATGGTGGCGGTTATTTTCGAAAAAATCTTCAAATCCCATTTTGTGTTGTATTTAGTTGGTTGATAAAAATTTAGAAGGCAATATTTGTTTTTGCTCAAACCCAATAGTCATTGCTGCGAGTGATAAAAATTTTGTGATTATTCACCCTATTAAAGTCTTACTGTTTTGAGAGTACTTAAAGTGCCTAAAGTACTTAAAGTGCCTAAAGTTAATGTCACTAATGCCTCTTATCGATAAAATTCAGCAAATCATCGCTGATATTAATTCCGAAAACTGAAAAAATCTTCAAAACTATTTTTGACTAAGTTCTTGTAAAATCCAGCAAATCAAATTGACAAGGGACTTTAGGCATTTTAGGCACGTTAAACTTTAGGCACTGGATAGTTACAGTAAAACATTGATGTTGGGTTTCGGACTTGCTTACTCATCATAAAATTAGTTGACCACAATGGATACTACAGCAAATGCGACTTATCATTGTAGGTTGTATGAAGGTATTTTTTTGATTTGGCACTGCCAACCTGACCCAGGAAATATGTGTAAGCGGCTTTAATCTCTGGGTTTTCGTGGCAGTAGCGTGAGGATGCTTTTATATCAGCACTGTTCAGCGAACTGATGCGTTTTTCTATTTTGCTACTGCCAGCAGGTTGTCCTGCACCTCCAACACAGCCTCCTTTGCAGGCCATCACTTCAACAAAATCGTATTTGCATGTTCCGTTTATCACTTGGTTGAGCAGCACCTTAGCATTTCGCATCTCGTAACACACTGCCACATTGAGAGTGGTTAATCCTATGGCCACTTTGGCTTCCTTTAAACCTGTTAAACCTTGCACCTGCTTTAATTCCATAAGGTTTCCAGCCGCATTGGCACCGGTAATATTGAAATAGGCAGTACGAAGGGCTGCCCGCATTACACCACCTGTGTTGCCGAAAATAATCCCCGCTCCGGATGCTGCACTCATAAGCGAGTCGAAATTCCCGGTTTGAGCCGTTAAACTGACTTTGCGGTTCTTCATCATTTTGGCCAGCTCGCGGGTTGTAATCACGATGTCAGTTCCTCTCAAGCCATCGGTAACAAGTTCATCCCTGGTTATTTCATATTTTTTAGCTGAACATGGTGTAATGGCAACATGAACTATATTGCGGGGGTTGATGCCCATCTTTTCGGCAAAATAACTTTTGACAAGGGAACCTTGCATGGCAATGGGGCTTCTGACTGAAGATAAATTACCAAGCAGCGATGGATAATAAATCTCTACATACTTAACCCAAGCAGGACAACAACTTGTAAATTGAGGCATATCGGTTTTTTGCTCTATCCGTTTCTGTAGTTCGCCAGCCTCTTCCATAATCGTAAGATCGGCACTGAAATTAGTGTCCAATACATAGTCGAAGCCAACAGCACGGCAGGCACCAACCATGTTTCCCACAAGGTAACTGCCGGCAGCCATATCAAAGTAATCGCCAATTGCAACCCGCACCGATGGCGATACAGAGGCAATAACGATTTTCGAAGGGTCATCTATGGCCGCTAAAACATCCTGCCAATGGTACTTTTCGGTTAATGCTTTTTCCTCACATTCAATTATACAGGATCCGCAATGTATGCAAACATGTTTTGAAGAACTGGCCAGATACGTTCCAAAAACGGTTTGTTTTGTTGCACAAGCCTCAATGCAATCACCGCACTCTTCGCACTTTTTCTTCCAAAATGCTATAGCCGGATTATCATCCTGAATAGGCAAATATTCCAACTCCTGATTGCAATGTCCATCAAAAGTATCTTTGGCGCATGCCATTAACATACTGGCTCCAACAATCACAGTTGCATTGTAGGCAACAAGATTCCCAATAAACTTTCGTCGGTTTACCTTACCCATACTTATTTGAAATTTGATTTTAGCAAATGCTTTATTATTGGTTAGAAATCAAACAGGTTGGATAAAAACCCCTTGTTGTGCTTTGAATGTTGCCCATAACCACGGTGGCTGTCGTAATCGGAACCATGATGGGAATCGTGGTGCTTGTCGGAATGGTCGTCATGTCGGTAAGCCTCATGGCCGTAACGCTCATTTTCAACTCCATGAGACGAACCATGGCTATTGACGTTATACATATTGGAACGTTCGATTATTTTTTCGAGTTCGCCCCTGTCTAACCATACGCCCTTGCAATTGGGACAATGGTCAATTTCTACACCTTGTGTGTTGGAAATCATTAAGTTGTTGTTGCATTTTGGACAGATCATCGTTTTGTTGTTTTTAGGTTGATTGTTTTGCCTTATGGCGATTGATGGAATTCGATTCGGTTTTTTATGTTGAAAGCAGTGTGGTTCTATTTATGTCAATAATAGTATTGCACCAATAATTATTGGGACAATCGCTATAATAGCTGCAACACCCAACACGGTTTTTATTATTACAAATGTTCGCAGCTTTTGACAAAGAAGTTTTTCTGCCATGTATTGCTGTTTGCGGTAAAATGGTCCCTGGTTATCATAATGCCTGAATATTTGGCTATTCCCCAGAATTTTGCTATTTAAATCGTGTTTGTTAGAATCGTCAAGTCCCATTTGTTTTATGTTTTAGTGTTTAGTACGACAACTTTATTTTTGGGGTTGTAAAATGAAAAGTTAAAATATCCCGATTTTCAATCCAAGAGAATAGGTTAGCCCTTTGAAATCATTTTCTGTCAACTCATTGAATTTTACACTGCTTACAAACCGATAACCTGCCCCTAAATCGAATTTAATGTATTTCCAGAGATTGATTTCAAGGGCTGCGCCGGGTTCCAAATAAGCGTAGGAGGCATCGTTCAACGGGATATTACCTGTCTCGTAAGAATCTTTCAGATCAAGTTCGGTATGGCCGATTCCTCCCTCAAGTTGAAAATTAAAATGTGCCAATTTTTCTGGAAACAAGGAATATTCACATCTAACCCCACCATATAGCTGGTCAAGATAAAGGCTTTCGTCGGTTTCCCCAACTGGTGTATTTTCGGTGACAATGAACTTGTAGTTTATGCCCAATGATATTTTATTGTTCAACACAATACCGGCACCAATTCCCGGCAACACGGCGGTTGATCCGGCAATTTCACCAAACTGGCACGAAGGGGACACAAAATACCCTAAATGTGGTTTGCCATTTCCAAAAAGTGTTTTTGGTTCATCTGTCTGTTGAGCGGCAACTTTTATTGCCAGAAAGCAAAAAAGGATTATTGATAACGTTCTCATATTGATCGGTTTAATTTGGTTGATTTTTTTCGAGGATTAAAAAGTCTTTATCATCCTTGCCTCCACACTCATCTTCTAACCTGATTTTTGTAGGTGTATTCTCAACAATATGCCAACAGTCGTCGTCAATTTCATCAAATGGAATTGCTGTGCCGAAGTGAAGGTTAAATTCATCCTGATTAATACCGCTTGCTATGTTCCAACTTCCGGTTATGGTGGTTGAATTATTTAACGCAGTTACCACTCCAAGCGCATCAAATGTAAGGGTGTAGCCGGAAAAATGATATGTTTCGTCTTCGCCGCAGTCGATGTATTGGCTAACCCTCCAGGTGCCTGTCTGTACCATTTTTGATGTTTCGGAATTAGAAGGAACAGGTGGAATGCTATCTTTCTGACAGGAAGAAAAAACGAAGAGCATTAGAGTACTTATGATGAATGATGTTATTGCTTTATTCATTATTTGTTGGTTTTTGATGTTGATAATACTTATAATTACAACTTTGAAAACGGTTCAGCATGGCATGTTGCCTATGTTATCCGGAAACTATTGCTTTCCTCATGAATAAAACCTTAAAAAGGTCAATGCTAAATGAGAAAAAAAGTAATGGTTGAACTTTGCAAGCATCCTGTGGGAAACATCTGCTGAACCGTTTTGCTGACTTTAATTTGCACAAATGCACTCGCACTGGTGACATACCGAGCATTCGTCTTTGTCGCAGCCCGACATGGTTAATGCAAACAGCACAACCGCAATGAAAATATATGCCTTTTTCATAAGACCTGTTTTTCAATTATTTAAGGAAAGAAAGGAAATTGTTCAAAGGATGTATATACTAATACATCCACTTTTGTGAAATAGATTATTTAGGGGGTTGCCACAGGAATGGCGGAATTCCCATAATCGTGTTAAGGTTTAAATCGATAGAAAAGCAATTTTTGAATGGAATAAATATTGAAATAGTTTTGGTTTTGGTAAAATGGTCTTCTTCGCAATTATCTGCGAAATGAATGGAAGAATCACTGGCTTGTTCTGTATTGGCCAATAAATGAAGTGTGGGAATAGCCGTTTGTGCTTGGCCTAATAAAAGGACAGACAACAAAACAATGTTCATTAGTATGGCTATTTTTTTCATTGTTGCAAAAGTAATACCTTTATCGATTAAGTAAATAACATTGAGAAATTTTAACATTTATTTAATATAATCCCAAAATTTAACAAGCCTGTTTTTGCTTTTTTTTTTCTGAAAATCAGATATTTATAATGTTTTTAACGGTGCGTTGAGGATTGGATATATGATTTCACGCACACAGATTTAAATATGGATAAGCTTATTCCGCAATCAAATCCCTCAACGTTGTCTGAGCCAGTTTATCGTAAGTATAATCGCGGATATCCTTAAACACTTTGCGTAAATTGCATTTTGCTTCGTCCTTGCAAAATTCACAGGGCTGGTAAGCTTTTTCCGAAACACAAGGTACAAGTGCAATCGGCCCTTCGAAATGGCGGACAACTTCTGAAAGGTTGATGTCTTCTGGTTTCCGGATCAGGTAATATCCACCTGATTTGCCAAGCTTGCTGCCAAGCATCCCTAATTTCTTTAAATCTAGCAAAATAGCTTCCAAATACCGTTGCGGGATATTCTCGCTGCGGGCAATATCGCCGATCAGTATTGCTCCATTTCCAACTTCCCTGGCCAATCGTGTGAGAGCCAGCATTGCATATCGTGTTTTTTGTGAAAGCATAATGTAAACAATGTTTGTAAAAAAAAATCTTTTTCTTGAAAACACTTTAGGCACTCAAGGCACTTCAAGTACTTTAGGCACTTTCCTCCACCTAACCGTGTTTGCTGATTTCGACAAGCTTATTATAATTCTTGATTTCGAGCACTTTGCCCTCAAAAGATATAATCCCTTCTTTGTTCATTTTCGATAGCGTTGTTATCACGTTTTCGTGGGAACAAGCTGCAAATTCCGAAATTTCTTTTTTCGTAAACGAAATGGTAAACTTGTGGCTTTTATAAACTTGATCAGCCAAATACAATATAATGTCGGCAATGCGGCCATGCACCTGTTTATGTGCTAGGCTGATAAAGTTAAATATTGCCGATTTGAACATTTCTGTCGATTCCTCAAACATCGTTATCGCATACTTTCCGTTATTCATCAACAGTTTTTTCATCGCTTTGCTGTCGATAAGGCAGGCTTCACATTCCTCCAAAGCAATAAGCGAAAAAAGGTTTATTTCCTTGAAAAATAGGTTTGCACCGCCCAACAATATCGGTCCTGTTACTATGGTAAGGATAACACTTTTCCCTGCTTCGCTCTCAAAATTGAATTTTACGATTCCTTTGTGGAGATAAACAAGGTTTGATGCTTTTGCACCCTGCTTTAAGATGGTTTCCCCTTTTTTGAACGACAGTTGTTGCGATGTCCTCCTGATAAGTTCGAATTCTTCGGGTGCGATATTCCTGCAACTCAACGTCCTGAAAGTACATTGGTTGCAGTCGTAGCGGCTGTGGCGGCTGTCGGGCATAGTTTGTTTTTAATTTTGTTTTGTTTTACTTGGTGCAAGTGGGCAAGTTGTGGGATGACTTTGAGGCAAAAATATCAATTTGCTTTTGTGCCATGCTTTCAGCTTACCTTTCTTTATAATTCAACGCGAAATTATTCTATCTTGCTCATTTTCAATTAAAATAATCCAGGCCATGGTTTTGTACAATAAAGTTTTTAACATCAAAACCTATATTTTTTCATATTTTTGACTCGAATTATTAAGCAAATGTACACAAAGCCGACGTATTTAAAGTATAATTTTGTAAAAATAATTTTTGTACTTTACAACTTTTTAAATTAGCAAGGAATAACGAATTGCTTTTTTAGAAATTGCAGGATTTGCAACGATAGAATCAGTAGAGCCTCATTAAATAATGTTAAAACACACAAACCTTATGAAAAAGAAAATTTTAACTTTTAGCGTGATTTTTATCATCCTGATTTCACTAATCTACATCCCAACCGGTTGTAGCCAACAAGGCGGGAAAGATACAATTTCCATTTCGGGTGCCTTCGCACTTTATCCTTTGGCCGTAAAATGGGCCGAAGAATACCAGAAATTGCATCCCGAAATTACGATTGACATTTCTGCCGGTGGAGCCGGAAAAGGCATGACCGACGTGCTTTCGGGCATGGTTGACCTTGCCATGTTTTCGCGTTCGGTGTCGCCAGAAGAAGTTACAAAAGGGGCTTGGTACATTGCCGTTTCGCGCGATGCCGTGCTGCCGATGATAAGCGATAAAAATCCGTATCTCGCCGATTTACAACTTCGTGGTGTTACCCAGGCTGAGTTTGCCGATATATTCGTGAATAAAAAAATAACGGAATGGAACCAGTTGACAGCAAAGCCGGGCCATGATAAACTGAATGTTTTTACTCGTTCCGATGCCTGTGGCGCTGCCGAAATGTGGGGGAAATATTTGGGCAAAAACCAGGAAAGCCTACAAGGCGTAGGCGTTTTTGGCGACCCGGGGATTTCGGACGCTGTTAAAAACGATGCTCTCGGAATTGGTTACAACAACGTGATTTATGCTTATGACATTAAATCGCGGAAGCCTTATCCAGGCATGGCCGTGATTCCTATCGATATTAATAAAAACGGGAAAATTGATGTTGCCGAAAATTTTTATTCGAGCCTCGACTCGGTGATGCTTGCCATCCGTGAAGGCATTTATCCTTCGCCGCCAGCGCGCGACCTTTATCTCATCTCAAAAGGCACACCGGTGAAAAAATCTGTAACAGCGTTCCTGGAATGGATACTTACAGATGGCCAGAAATTTGTTAATGAGGCCGGTTATGTGCAATTAAAACCAGATCAGATTGAGGTTGAAAAGGGGAAGTTGAAATAGGGAAGGGGTGAATTGTCATTAGTGGTCATTCGGTGGTTGATTTGTGGTCATTCGATTGTCATTCGGTGGTTGATTTGTGGTCATTCGATTGTCATTCGGTGGTTGATTCAGTTGTCATTCAATGGTTTATTGGTGGTAATTCGATTGTCATTCAATGGTCATTCGGTGGTAAATCGTCATTCTGAAATCGTAAATACAATGGTCATTCTGTTATTGATTCTATGGTCATTCTGTTGTAAATCGTAAATCGTCATTCTGAAATCGTAAATACAATGGTCATTCGATGGTAATTCGGTGGTTGATTTGGTGGTCATTAGGTGGTAAATCGTCATTCTGAAATCGTAAATACAATGGTCATTCGATGGTAATTCGGTGGTTGATTTGGTG
>CAIRHD010000522.1 GCA_903878265.1 uncultured Bacteroidales bacterium
AACGAATTTCTTGGCTTGATTTGTTACAGCATCGGAAGTACTGCCCGAAATCGAATCGGAAGTTGTGGCCAATAATTCCTTTTCAAAATTATTTTCAGCTAATTTAATATGCTCATGGTGGTAATCGGGCAATGCAAGTGAAGGTTCGTTGTAATTGGCTTCGAACAATTCGGCAGCCTGAATAAAGGTAAGGGGTTCAATCTTTTTATCTGCCTGCACTTTATAAAATTCTAGTTTATAAGGTGATTTCATAAAAATCAAGCTATTGCCTTTCATGGTAGTTTTTTTTGAGGCAACCGGAGAGCGACCCGTACGCGCTTTCATTGGCAGTTTGGCAATACGTTTAAATTCTTTTACGTTTTTTGCTTTAAACTCGCGGATAAAACGAAGATAAACCAAACGCTTATCTTCTTCCTCAGTCGAGCCTGCTATGTGGAGTTTTACTTGTTCAAGCACCTCTTCAATAGTATAAATCTTGGCATCTTCGCCATAAGCTGTATGAAAGCCTTGCAGTTTGACATAAGCATTGTTGTAAAGATTTATTAAGTCGTCACTCTGGCGTGATGGATAAAAGGAATAGCTATAAACAAGTTCGGCAATGCTTCCAATCCTATTTACCCTGCCCAAGCGTTGCATTAAGCGGGTAGCATTCCAGGGAGTATCGTAATTTACGATAATGTTTGCGCGATGCAAGTTTACCCCTTCGGCAAGTACTTCGGTAGTAAGCAGGTAGTCGAAATCGTTGGTATGGTTTCCACTATAATTAGCATCGAAGTTGCTCTGAATATCGTCGAATATCCGGGAACGATTTACAGAAGAAACCAGTAGTATTTTAGAAACGCCCAAGTCAGTCAAACGCTGATACAAATATTCAGTCGTTTCTTTTGATTCGGAAAAAATTACCAGCTTACCCGATGGATTTATGTCGGAACGCAAAAGCTCTTTATCAAAAAGATTGATAAATGCATCGAATTTAGGGTCGCGGTCGTCAATGGTTTTCCAAAGGTCCGAAAGCTCAGTAAGCGATTTCAAATCGTTTTTTAACGAATCAAGGAAGCCTTCCTCAAAATCTGTAGGCGCAAAAATATTGTTTTTAGGATTTTCGGCAGATAATTCAAGAATCAGTTCTTCGATATCCTCATCGCTCCAATCCTTATCCATCAGTTCATTGACATTAATATTAGGTGCAATATATATTTTGCCTTTCTTAAACATATCAATCATTCGCTGAACAGAAATCACCTGCCTGCCTATTGACTTTCGAAAAGCATAGAAAGAACTTTCGAGCCTTTTTACCAACTGCGTCATCATGATTTGTGCCAGGGATTTGGCAGCCCTTTCAGCATTGCTATATCCACATCGTTCCTGAACCTCGGGTAACAATCCATTAATAGCCTGATACCGGTAAAACCCTATTTTATCTCCACTTACCAGGTATTTGATTGTTTTATAGAATAGGGCTTCAAGTTCCGCATCCATGTTGTATAAAACGGCTTTTGGATCTGCAATTTCCGGAAATTTAATGCCCTGTTCTTCTATATCCTTAAGATATTCAGGATATTTTTTAACATCAGTTCGGGTACGCCGTACGGTAATAGGCTCCAAAACTTTATTCCGGATTTGGGAGTAGATGTTGCGAAGCTTAGTCATATCTGGTTGCCCTGTAACGCGAGATGCTACTAGTACGTCTTTATATTCTTTGATCAACGGAGCAAAAAACGCCTGTAAATTGGTAACCGGTAGTTTTGATTTTCGGGCATCCTGGAAAAGCAATAACTGATGATAAATATCCGATGGCCGGTTATTTAATGGAGTAGCTGAAATGAGTATGACTTTCTTCCGTCCACCAACAACATCCCCTTCGACAGCGCGTGGGGCTTTGCAAATAAGCTGTAATTGCTGAAACATCTGTGAAGTATGGGTGCGGAATTTGTGCGATTCATCTACCAGAATTAAGTCGTAATCTTCTTTTGGCCAATAGTCTTGGTTATCGTTCAAAATTTTATGCAGACTTCCATTACTAATAAAACGGGCGTGCTTATCAATACCGAAATGGCGGAAAGTTGATTTCCAGTTTTTCTCAATGGCCGGTGGATAAACAACCAGTATTTTAGTATTCATGGTTCCGTTTGCAATCAGGAAACGCTTGGCTATCATAGTGGCAATAACGGTTTTTCCAAGCCCAACCACATCTGCCAACATAAAACCATTGTGGCTCAAAATCATTTGATATCCTTGGTTAACAGCATCTATTTGGTAACTCAACTTCTTGAAATGCTGTGGCAGGTCACCTACCGAATCCGGGTCATAATCAATATGTTTGCCGAAATACTCAATCAATAATTTTATATAGATTTCAAATGGAGTGAAGAGTTGACCGATATGTGTGCCTTTTTGAATTCTCTCCAGGTCGATCGGTAAAAGCTCTTCCCCTTGTTCCCAAAGTTTCAGAAATTCGTCTTCGGCAAATTTTACATCTTCGTAATCGCGTAAAGCTACATTGAACTCATAGTTAGCTTCTTCCTTAGTGCCTAGGCCCGAATCGGTTAAATTGGATGAACCGGTTATTACTTCACCACCAGTGTATTCATTGAAGCCGCCAGGTAAAAAGATATAAATCTTAGCATGGAGTTTCTTGGTACGATGAATCCGGATCTGGATTTTTCGATCAATTATATCTTCGAAGAATTGTATGATTCCATCTTCCACTTGTTTGGAATAATCTGCTTCGCGTATGTCGGCACGCATGCAACGAACAAACTCATCCCGGCTTCGTTCCGGATCTCCAAAGAACATCATTCCCCTGCGCTTTGCTTCGGCACTAATCAAATCCACATTGATACCAACAAGGATTTTAACATCTCCAAGTTTTTTCAAGTGATCGCGCAAAGCAAAATACCCCGATGCCCTGAAATATCCCACAACTGCATGAAAGGCATACAGATTGGCTATATTCTCAAAAGCACCAGTGAATTTTTTAAAGAGGGAATTATTGGGTTCGTTGGTGAAAAATTTAGTGGACATAAAAAAGAATCAGTGTAAAACAATGCTGAATTCAAGTAGTAAATGCAATTTTTTGATTTGGCAAATTTAGTAATGAAAACCCATAGTTCCTGAAAAATTGTTGTTACTAAATCCCTAATAGTTCCGCTTTTGGATTTGTTGACTTTTATATAAATAGGCCAATTTATTATGTAACCAAGGCATATAATCAAGAATGAAAAAATATTGCTGCATAAACCATCGGTAATCCGCTCAATAATGGAGGTTGCTAAAGCCTGAGCTTGGTACATCAACCCTTCAGATAACCTGTTTAAAGGTTTTTGGGGGGGGGAGGAGTATAAGTAGGTAAAAAAACCACAGGATAATAATATTTTGTGAGATTTATACGGTACATTTGTGCTTGTTTTTACAAATATACATCATACAGCAATCAACTTAATCATTAACCCAAAAACCAATAGTATGGAAAATCAGATCAATCAACAAATCCCTACAGATGTCAAACAGGTAATTGAAGAAGCCATTGGCGTTATCGAGACCAACACTCCTTGGCGTATCGTACAAACACCCGAACAACGTAAAGGTGGGATGCACCTCGGCGACAAAAGTTTCGGTTTTGCTGATAAAGTAGAGGACTATATGGTGCAGAACCCAGGATTGGTGCCTGCCTATATTGATGTGGAGGCTTTTAAAAATGACGTGGCCATTGTGCGCGACTTGCAGAAAATCATCAGGCGACTTGCACCACTTACCCAAAGCCTCGAAGATACTGTTTCACTGGCAGGGCAGGAAGCAATGGTATCGGCTATAGCTTTCTATGGCGCAGTAAAGGCGGCCGCCAAAAATAACGTACCTGGTGCCCAGGTAATTTACGACGACCTTAAACAACGCTATACAAATTCCGGCCGCAAGCCCGCAAACGACCCGGCCAACCCCTAAACAAATTTACACTAATACTATCCCGTCGCTTTGGCAATATAACCAAAGGGCGGGATTTTTTTTTTCAATTCAGGGCTTCACTTTGGGTGAAGAAACAATTCGGCAATTCAGGGCTTCACTTTGAGTGAAACCCCGAATTGAATTCCGTTATTTACGCCTTTGCACCCCGTACCGAACGACCTGAATCCCATAACGCACGGCTTTGTACGCCGTTCCGAACGGACTGAATCCCGCAACTCACGGCTTTGTACCCCTTACCGAACGTCCTGATTCCCGTAACTTACGGTTTTGCATGCCGTGGCTAACGGCCTGATTCCCGTGAGTTACGGCTTTATATGCCGTGGCGAACGGCCTGGATCCCGTAACCTACTGCTTTGTATGCCGTGGCGAACGGCCTGAATCCCGTTCGTTATAGCTTTATACCCTGTGGCGAACGGCCTGAATCCCGTAACTTACGGCTTTGTACCCCGTGGCGAACGGCCTGGATCCCGTTCGTTATAGATTTATACCCCGTGGTGAACGGCCTGAAATTCAATTCAGGGCTTCACTTTGAGTGAAACCCTGAATCAACCGGCTCCAATTCAGGTTTTCACTTTGAGTAAAACCCTGAATCAACCGGATTTTCCTCCCAAATCCTGCCATCCTGAACTATATGCCAAGTAGATTTGCCGTTGGTGCTTGGAACGATGGCTTCAAACAGGGTAAAAGTTGTTTTAATCTGTGGCAAAAAAGGTTTTCCGTTAATAAAAATTTCTTTCAACCCAAGCAATTTATAATCAGTTGTGTAATTATTGTTTTTATCGAAATAGGACTTTTCCTTAAAATACAACTGCCGTAATGCCATCTTTACATCGTTGTCAGGATCAGGGATATACGAATCTGCAACATCTCCAGCTCTCTTCTCCGAAAACTGTACAAATCCCCAGGTTTCGGGCTGGTGCATGGCAATTACGCCTTGGGGCGACCAAACCCAGTTGTTTTCGGGCAAGGGTTTTTCCTTTCCATCTACGTTGTGGGTGCGTTTTTTGTATTTGCCGCCAACAACATCCACAATCCATTCAACCCTCGAAAAACCTACACGGTATTGCTCGCCTTGCACTGGCAATTTGCCGGTAGTGTTAAGTTCAATCAGTGCATCAAAAGGGATTGCAATTTCCAGTGTCCAGCCTTTATCAATATCATTTGGGTTGTTGAGCGTCCCGTTAACATGTACTGCTGATTTTATCCCATTAATATTCCAATTATCAATGGCAACATTATTTACCAAATCGTCGCGGTAAGGCTTTAACAACAACAAATCCCATTGTGTATTTAGGGCGTTCATTTCATATTCAACATACTTGTGGGTGTCGCCATCAGGATCAATAAATACCTCAAAATCATTATCATAGAAAATTACACTTTCGCGCTCGGTAAGGTTTGCCCATACATGGGGTTCTTCCAATTCGGCGGTGATATAAAAAAAGGTATCATCCCAAAGCATTTTCATCCTGTTTTTATAGGTAGGATCGGGTTTTAGGCTGCCTTCGATATCGACAAAATATTCGCTCCAAGGCACATTGAGCCAATCTTTTTCGTCGGGTAAACCATCAACCAAAATCGGAGCCGAAGCGTGGTAGCAAACGTAATTTCTTGGGGATATTGAGATTGGTGCTTGCTGGGCGTTCGCAAAGTTTGTTGCCACGGCTAGCATGAAAAGTAACAGTAACTTACTAAGATTTTTCATTTTTAATAGATTTTTCATTTTTAGCAATTCTGCTTTCCAAAAATAGATCTGGCAAATAATTTGAACAACAATAGGACACATAGAACAAGAAAAAAAGCACCTGCCAGTATTTATAAGGCACGGTATATAGATACCTACTGGTATCTACAAAATTTTAAACTGAACATTAATGTTGAGTACATTATTCCTATTATGGCCTATTGTGTCTATTGTGGTTTCAATTTTAATCTGGTAAAAAGGAACTAATTGCCGTTACTTCAGGATACATCAAAGGAACAAAAAAAATTAATTTCCTCCACTTAATAAATAAATTTAAAAAGAGTGTATTTTTACAAACTGAGTTCATAGATAAATTACCCTACTTAATCATCACATATTTCCACGTTTTTATGAAAAAAATCTTTTTGATCCTGCTTGTGGCGATAGCATCTTCACAACTAACAATGGCGCAAAAAACGCCTGCCGATTATGTAAACCCGTTTATTGGCACCGGTGGCCATGGGCATACTTACCCTGGTGCGACCATGCCATTTGGGATGGTACAGTTAAGTCCCGATACCCGCCTCGAAGGTTGGGACGGTTGCGGTGGCTATCATTACGACGATAGTTATCTGTATGGTTTCTCGCACACTCACCTCAACGGAACTGGTGTCCCTGATTTGTGCGACATCCTTTTTATGCCTACAACTGGGGAAACCCGTTGGAACAATGGTTCCGATGGAAAGCCCGGTTATGGATCCAAGTTCAGCCACAGCAGCGAAATGGCCGAACCCGGTTACTATAAGGTGATGCTTGATGATTATCAAATAGCCGCCGAACTTACTGCGACCACCCGGGCAGGAATGCACTGTTATACTTTTCCTGCCGGAAAGGAATCGAATATCCTTCTCGACCTTTTTCATCGCGATGAAGTGCTGGAATCCTCAATCAAAGTGATAAGCAACACACAAATCGAAGGATTACGGCGGTCGCGGTCGTGGGCCGAAAACCAGTATGTTTACTTTGTTGCCGAGTTTTCAAAACCTTTTTCCACTTACGAAATCGCGGTGGATAATAAAACCCAGCCAAACATCAAATCGGCTGAAAACAAGAAGAATATCAAAGTCATTTTCCATTTTAAAACCGAAGCGGGCGAAAAGATCTATCTAAAAGTAGGCATTTCGGCTGTTAGCGAAGATGGAGCCAGGCTTAACCTCGAAACTGAAATGCCAGGATGGAATTTTGATAAAATTCGTGAAAACGCAAAAACCACTTGGAATAAAGAACTGGCTAAAATTGAAGTGGAAGGTGGCACCGATTTGCAGAAAACTGTTTTTTACACAGCACTTTATCACACCATGGTGAACCCAAACACCTATATGGATGTGGATGGCAGTTACCGTGGCCGCGATCTGAAAGTGCATAAAGATGCTTCGTTTACCAACTATACCGTTTTCTCACTTTGGGACACATATCGGGCCTGCCATCCGCTCATGACCATTATTGACCAGAAACGCACGCTCGATTATATCAAAACTTTCATTGTGCAATACGACCAAGGTGGTTTATTGCCGGTTTGGGAACTTGCTGGAAACGAGACTTTCTGCATGATAGGATACCATTCGGTTCCGGTAATAGTTGATGCTTACCTGAAAGGGATTACAGGTTTCGATACTGAAAAAGCGCTTGCTGCCATGCAAAAAAGTGCTTTCCGCGAAGGTAATATCGGACTGAATTCACTTAAAAAGAACGGTTTTATTTCGACCGAAGACGAATCGGAAAGCGTTTCAAAAACCCTTGAATATGCTTATGACGATTGGTGTATTGCCCAGTTTGCCAAATCCGTGGGAAATGATGCTGTTTATACTGATTTCATTAAGCGCGGACAGAATTATAAAAATATGTTCGATGCTTCCACAGGGTTTATGCGTGCCCGATCCAATGGCGGATGGTTCAACCCATTTGATCCTTTTGAGGTGAATTTCAATTATACCGAAGCAAATTCGTGGCAATATAGCTTTTCCGCTGTCCAGGATATGAATGGATTAATACAAATGCATGGCGGAAAGGAAAACCTGGCCAAGAAATTGGATGATCTCTTCAGTGTTTCATCAAAAACTTCGGGCCGCGACCAAAGCGATATTACCGGGCTTATCGGCCAATATGCTCATGGCAACGAACCCAGCCACCATATCGCTTATTTATACCCATTTGTCGGGCAACCATGGAAAACTCAGGAACTTGTCCACAAAATCTTGAATACTTTGTACCACAACAATCCTGATGGCTTGAGCGGGAACGAGGATTGTGGACAAATGTCGGCCTGGGCTGTAATGAGTGCCATGGGATTTTATCAGGTTACGCCAGGAACCGACAAATACGTTATCGGAACACCTTGGTTTAACAAAGTAACCGTACATCTCGAAAATGGAAAGAAGTTCATTATCAATGCAAAAGATATTTCGGAAAGCAATTACTACATAAAATCGGCTACGTTAAACGGGAAGAAACATGAAGCTTCGTTCCTGAAACATTCCGATATAATGAACGGTGGCGAGTTAACTTTTGTAATGGCTAACAAACCCAATAAGAGCTGGGGTGTAGGACAAAAAAACGAACCGTTTACTTCAATAACCGACAACCTCATTGTTCCGGCTCCGGCTATCCTGGATGCAGCGAAATCTTTCAAGGATAAAAAGGAAATAAGCATAAGCGCTATTCCCGGTTCCACCATTTTCTATAGTCTTACTGGTAATGATGGCAAAATCTCAACTCAAACCTATCAAGGTCCATTCACGATTAATCAATCAACAAAGCTTAACTTTTATGCCCAGAAAAGCGGGAAGTCGAGCATTTGGGTTTCGTCGGAATTTGTAAAAATGACTGATGACAAGGACATTAAATTAACTTTTCCTCCTGCAAATCAGTATTCGAGTGGTGGAGCCAACAATTTGATTGACGGCATTCGTTGTTCGCCTGATTTCAGGATAAATGGCTGGCTTGGTTTTGAAAAAGTAAATCTCGAGGCAATAATCGATTTTCGCGAAGTAAAATCATTTACCACTTTTGGCGCAGGATTCCTGCAGGATATTAATTCCTGGATTTTTATACCATCGCAACTCGAATTTCTGGTTTCCGAAAATGGAGTTGATTACAAATCAGCAGTTGTGATTAGGAACAATGTCCCACAGGACAAAGAAGGAACCATACTCAAAACCCTGGTTACCAAAACCACTTCTGCTACCAAGGCGCGTTTTGTAAAAGTTATTGCTACCAATATTGGCAATTGTCCTCCCGGGCACAAAGGGAATGGTGGACCGGCCTGGATGTTTTCAGATGAGATTATAATTAATTAATGAGAGAACTTGAAAATTTGAAAATGAGAGAATTTGAAAATGAACGTGCTGAAGTAAAATGAATCTGAGTTGGGGCAAGGTTATATTTTGATAAATTTGATTTTATGAAAGAATGGAATAGTGCAACATGTTTGAAAACAATTAAAATGGTTTTGCTATGGGGAATTTTGCTTCTGGCCTCTTTTCCTGTTGATGCACAACTGATTAAGGACAGCAAAACCCTGGCTGATATGCAGATTCAGTTGCAGAAACAGCAACTTTTGGCTTCGGGCAGGAGTCAGCAGCTTTTTGAGGTGTTCAAAAAGCCTTTGACAGTTGACGAAAAACAAGCCCTGGAATATTTGTATGCATACATGCCACTAAGCGATTTGGCCGATTATGACGGGGATTTTTTCTTTCAGCAAACAAGAGCCACTCTGACTGCTAAAAATGAAATGTCCTGGGGTACACAAATTCCTGAAGATATTTTTCTTCACTTTGTATTGCCTCCGCGCGTGAACAACGAAAACCTCGACCTTTTCAGGATTGCGATGTACCCTGAAATTAAAACCCGGATTGCCGGTCTGAATATGCACGATGCGGCTCTGGAAATCAACCACTGGTGCCACGAAAAAGTTACCTATCGCGGATCCGACGAGCGCACAAGTTCGCCTTTAGCCTCGATAAAAACATCTTTTGGCCGCTGCGGTGAAGAATC